>CAJXTZ010000011.1 GCA_913061345.1 uncultured Erythrobacter sp. | reverse complement strand
CTACACTATCCTCTTCGTCGGCAGCGTCAGATGTGTATAAGAGACAGGTATGGTGGCTTCGGTATCTTCGGGACGTTGCCAGTAACCCAGCATAACCAGTTCGCCGCGCACCAGGATTTCCCCGTCGTCGGCTATCCTGACTTCGACGCCCGGCAACGGCGGCCCAACCGTGTCGAGCTTGATCCCGGCGCTGGGATAGTTGCAGGCGATCACCGGCGCGCTCTCGGTCTGACCGTAACCTTGCAGCATGGTAAGGCCCATGGCCTGGAAGAAGCCGCCCACCTCGGGGTTGAGAGGCGCACCGCCTGAAACCAGCGCTTTGACCCGGCCTCCGAAACGCTGCTTGATCTTGGGACGCAAGGTCGCTGACAGCAGCATTTCATCGGGCCTCGTCAGCAAGCCATCGCGTCCGGCAACTTGCTTTTCGCCCAGCGAAAGTGCGCGGCCCAGCAAGAAGCGGGCAAGACCGCCCTGTTTCTCGATCGCCTTGATCATCTTGCCACGCAGCACTTCGAACAGGCGCGGCACCACCACCATCACTGTGGGCGATGCTTCTTCGAGATTGCTGGATAGCTTGTCCAGTCCTTCGGAGAACCAGATGTCCGCGCCCAGACCCAGCGGCAGGTAGAAGCCCGCCGTATGCTCGAACGCGTGGCTCAGCGGCAGGAACGAGAGGAACCGTTCTTCCTCCCAGCCCAGATCATGCTCGATCACACTTGCTGCTGCATTGACGTTGTGCAGTATGGCACCGTGGTGCAGCATCACCCCGCGCGGCGCACCGCTGGTGCCGCTGGTGTAGATGATGCAGGCCATGTCGCGACGTTTTATGCCCGCAATGCGCGCATCCACTGCCTTGCGCGCCGCTGCCGCATCGCCCGTGGTCATTTCTTCCCAGCGGTGCAGGTCTATCGAGCCTGCCTGGGATGACGGAACCGGGTCGATCGCGATGACCTTCCGTCCGCGCCCTGTCTTCATGATCGCGGGGAACAGCGGCCTTGTCAGCTTCGCATTGCCCACGATCACCGCGGTCGCCCCCGAATCGTCGAGAATATGGCTGTGATCTCGCTCCGTATTGGTGGTGTAGGTTGGCGTCGTGATGCAACCCGCCGCCATGATGGCCAGGTCGGCAATGCACCACTCGGGCCGGTTTTCGGCGACGATCATCACGCGGTCGCCATCGCGAAGACCGATGGCGCGCAGGCTTTCGGCCAGCAGGCATACTTTCTCCGCCGCTTCGGCGTATGAGATCGAGGTCCATTCACCGTCGATCTTGGCAGTCAGGAAAGGCTTGTCCCCGCGCTGGTCGGCACGCTGAAGAAACAGCGCAACGAGGCTGGTGGCATTGTCGATATCGCTCAGTTCCACGCGGAACGCTCTCCCGTTTCAGACAATTATCGCGCCATGAACTAGGGCCGGGGGATGGTCACGGCAAGGGCGTGCGTCAGTCGGCCATAATCGGTGTTGCTTCCAGCCGCCCGCGGAAGCGCGGATCGTAAGCCCCGGTCCAGCCGTGGGCCGTGTTGATCGCACCCACCTGCCCGACAGAGCCGAACGGCTGCGGCCCGGTGCGGATGCTGCCATAGCCAAGCGCCAGTAGCGCTTCTTCCTGGCCGGCCAGCCATGTATCTTTCTCCACGAACAGGGCGGTGTCGAAGCCCATGACGATAGGCAGTGAAAATGCCTGTTCCAGCGACATGTCGAAATCCACGATGCCGATGATGGAGCGCGCGGTCTGCACCGGGATGAAGGGGCCGCCAGCTCCGCCAATGACGAGAAACGGTTTCCCATCGGGCGCCCACACCATAGCGGGCGACATGGAGCTGCGCGGACGTTTCCCACCTTGCACGCGGTTTGCCACCGGCACGCCGTCGCGCTGCGGGCTGAAGCTGAAATCGGTCATCTCATTGTTGAGATAATAGCCGCCGAATTGCAGGCCGGAACCGAACCCGCCCTCCACCGTGGAGGTATAGCTGACCATCGCGCCTTCGGCGTCCACCGCCACGAAATGGGTGGTGCCGTGCTCGGCCGGCTCGTCCCCGTCAGCATGGCTGGCAAGACTGCCGACAGGATCGCCGGCCTCGTATTCGTCCAGCGCACGGGCAGGATCGATCAGCATGGAGCGTGCGGCCAGGTAATCCGGCGCAATCAATTCGCGGGCAGGGACGGAGACATAATCGCTGTCGCCCGTGTAGATTTCGCGGTCGGCATAGGCGAGCAGTTGAGACTGGGCGAAAAGGTGCCAGAACTGTGTCGATTCAGGGCCAAGGGCTGCGAGATCGAACCGTTCGACCTGACCCAGGATCTGCAACAGCGCGATGCCGCCCGACGTTGGCGGCCCCATCGAACAGATGCGATAATCGCGATAGGTGCCGCACAGCGCCTCACGTTCTTTCGCCTCGTATTCAGTGATATCGGCAGGCTGCATCGTCGCATCGCGCGGCGTGTTGGCGGCGATGTGCGCCGCAAGAGCCTCGGCCGCGTCCTGCCCGTACATGGCTGCAGGCCCCTCTGCAGCAAGGATGCGGAAAGTCTCTGCCAGTTCGGGGCGCGCAATCAGTGTGCCCACGCTGCGCGGCTCTCCATTGTCCTCGTAGAAGGTGGCGCGCATCAGCGGGTCCTGCCCTGCGCGGGCGATGCTGCCTTCCAGTGATTGGTACAGACGTGGGTTCATCACGAAGCCATTCGCCAGCGCGATGGCGGGTTCGAACAGTTCCGCCCATGTCAGCTTGCCATGTTGCGCATGCGCTCGCGCGGCCAGTGCGATATTGCCGGGGACGCCAACGCTCAGGCCCGTCAGAACCACCTCGCGATAGCCCAGCGGTTCGCCAGTTTCATCGAGGAACCAGTCCGGTCCTGCGGCGGCTGGCGCGGTTTCGCGACCATCGAAGGTTGTCACCGTGCCATCGGGCAGGCCGCGCACCATGAAGCCGCCACCACCGATGCCGGAGCTTTGCGGTTCCACCACCGTCAGCGCCAGCATGACCGCGATAGCAGCGTCGGTAGCGCTACCGCCCCGGCGTAACATTTCGCGTCCTGCCTCTGCAGCGCGCGGATCGGCGGCCTGCACGACACCTGCGGGGGCAGGTGCGGGCGTGGCGGGAACGGTTTGGCAGCTTGCAAGGAACAGCGCAGCGGCGGGGGCGAGCAGGGAGCGAAGGCATGTCACGCTGCGAGTGCTATTCACTTCCGACCGCCTGCGCAATCGAAGCGAAGCCGTCGCGTTTCATTAAATCTTCCAGGCCCTTCGTGATCCGCCTGGCGATGCCAGGTCCGCGATAGGTCATCGCGCTGTACAGTTGCACGAGGCTGGCGCCTGCCCGGATGCGCTCCCACGCGTCTTCGGCAGTGGCAATGCCGCCCACGCCCACAAGCGGGATCGCCCCGCCCGAAGCTTTGCGAAATGCGCGCAGCGTCTCCAGCGCCAGCGGCTTTAGCGGGGCACCGGAAAGGCCGCCGGTTTCGCGCGCCTTGCTTGAGGCGAGATCGGGCCGTGAAATCGTGGTATTCGCAACGATTAGCGCGCCCAGCCCTTTGTCCATGGCAATGCGCGTGATCGCATCGATATCTGCCGATTGCAGGTCCGGCGCGACTTTCAGGAACACGGGTGGCCCCTGAGTGCCGCGCGCTTCCAGCACGCCTTCCAGCAGTTCCACCAGCGCACCTTCATCCTGCAAGGCGCGCAGGCCGGGCGTGTTAGGGCTGGAGATATTGACGGCAAGATATGTGGCATAGGGTGCCATGATCCGCGTCATCGCGGCATAATCGGCAATGCGATCAGTGCTGTCCTTGTTTGCGCCGATATTGATGCCGAGCACGCCCGGCCTGTCCCCGCGTGCGGCAACGCGCACCGCCGCCGCCTGCGCCCCGCCATTGTTGAACCCCATGCGATTGATGACGGCGCGGTCTTTTTCCAGGCGGAACAGGCGTGGCCTGGGATTGCCGGCCTGCGCCAGCGGCGTAATGGAGCCGACCTCCACGAAGCCGAACCCGAGCCCCAAGAGAGCGTCTGCAACCTGGGCATCCTTGTCGAAGCCCGCTGCCATGCCGACGGGGTTGGGAAAGGCGATCCCCGCCACGGTTGTCGACAGCGGCCCGTTTGCTTTGACAGGCTTTCCGGTAGGAAGAGCCTTCAGCGCCGCGATGGCAAGGCCATGCGCGCGTTCTGCATCGAGAGCGAAAAGGGCAGGGCGGATCAACGAGTAAAGCATGGCAAGTCCCTTGGCAGCATGGCGGGCCGGGACGCAATCCCCCTTGGCAAGTGCCGTACTGGACCAAATGCACGTCTGCGCAATATTATCGCCCATCACACGCGTTTAAGGCGCCAATTGACGCCTTCTTACAATCACCTCCGGCAAGAATAGGCTAATTCTCTTTTGCGACCCGAAGGGCTCGAAGCGATATTCGCCAAGAGTTCTCTACTTGAACAGGGCGGCATTTCCCTTGATGGAACTGCCGCCCTTTTTTTACGGGCTTTCGAGAGCGGCCCTCATCCTCTAGATTGATCAGACCATTCAAGAGGATACCATTCTATGCGCCGCAAGACTATTCGTCCTTCACTTCGATTCGCGCTGACCGTCTCCAGCGCGCTTGCCCTTGCCGCCTGTGCGACCACCCCTTCCGACGGCGACAGCGCGACTCCAGCAATGCAGGCACAGGTGCCTGCCGATATCGGAACATTCTTCGAGCACTATAACGAGGGGCAGCTTGCGCTTTCGCCGCAGACCAAAGCCTATCGTGGCATTCGCGACGAGGACTACGGCCAGTGGAACGAGCGCAGCAAAGCGGCAGACGAGGCGCGCGATGCGCTGCGCGACCAGTGGCTGGAGCGTATGCGCAGCGGTTACGACCTTGCCAGCCTCTCGCCCGAGGATCAATTGTCCTACCGATTGTTCGAGGCCACGGCCGAGCGTTCGGCATCGCTTGATCCCTTTCAGGATAACGGCTGGTTCTTCGATCAGATGAACGGACAGCAGAGCGGTATTCCCGCTTTCCTTATCAACACCCACGCAGTGCAGAATGTCGATCACGCGCGCGATTACATCACCCGCATCGAGGGGATCGAGCCGCTTCTCGATACACTGATCGCCCGGTCCGCCGCGCGCGCGAACGATGGCGTCATGCCGCCCGACTGGGTGTACCCCTATGTCCTTTCCGACATCCGCAACATGCTGGATGCGGGGCTGGACAATGCCGTGCTGGAGGATTTCCGCAGCAAGGTGAATGAACTGGGCATCCCGGAAATGGAACGCGCCGCGCTCGTTACCGATGCCGATGCCGCGTGGCGGACCCATGCAGTTCCCGCCTATGCTCGCCTGCTTGCCGAAATGGAGCGCCAGCAAGCCATGGCGCCGGACGAGGACGGTATCTGGCGCTTCGAAGATGGTGCTGCCTATTACGACGCGCTGCTGGAATACTACACGACCACGCAATTGTCCGCAGACGAGATCCATAACATCGGCCTGCGAGAGGTGGATCGCATCCAGGACGAAATGCGCGCAATCATGCAGCAGGTAGGTTTCGAAGGCACCTTGCAGGAGTTCTTCGAATTCACCCGAAGCGATCCGCAATTCTATCACACCAGCCGGGAAGACTACCTGGCCGAGGTGGACGAGGTGATGAGCGCGATGGAAGCGCGCCTTCCGCAATATTTCCTCACACTTCCCGAATATGAATTGCAGGTGAAACCGGTGGAGGCCTTCCGCGAACAAAGCGCAGGCAAGGCGTTCTACCAGTCGCCGGCGACCGATGGTTCGCGCCCCGGCACCTATTACGTCAACCTGTATGACCTGAATTCGATGAGCCGCAACGAGCTGGAAGCGCTGGCCTATCACGAGGGTATACCCGGCCATCACCTGCAACGCGGCATCCAGACCGGGCTTGGCGAACTGCCGCCTTTCCGCCGCTATGGCGGTTTCACGGCCTATACCGAAGGCTGGGGACTTTATTCCGAGGAGCTGGGCAAGGACATGGGCTTCTACACCGATCCCTATTCCGATTTCGGGCGGCTGCAGATGGAACTGTGGCGCGCGGCCCGACTGGTGGTGGACACCGGCCTGCACCACAAACGCTGGAGCCGTGAAGACGCCATCGCCTATCTGCAGGAGAACACGCCCAATCCCGAAGGCGATATTCGAAAGGCTATCGAACGCTATGCCGTCTACCCCGGTCAGGCGACCGCCTATATGATCGGCAAGCTGAAGATCATGGGGCTGCGCGAACGGGCGCGCGAAGCATTTGGCGAGAACTTCGACATTCGCCAATTCCACGAACTGGTGCTTGCAAACGGGCCTGTCCCATTGTCCATATTGGAAGAACAGGTTGATAACTGGATTGCCGAGGAAAGCTGACCAGTAATAAAACAGGGGGTCGCATGAAGAAGGATGGCATGCCGGGCGGGGAACTAACCCCGCCCAACCGCTTCAGGATCGATTACATCGAACCCGAGGGCGACATCGCGCAGTTCGTCACCGTCTTCTATCATTTCCGCTGCGACGACCCGGTGGTGCGCGATATTCAGCCCGCTGCGATTGGCCACCTCTCGCTTTTTCCCAAGGGTCGGGGGCGGCTGTCTCGGCCGGATGGCGGACATGACTGCTCGCATGAGGTGAACTTGCTGACCCCGCTGGCCTGCGCCCTGCCAATCGCGGTGGACGGGCCGTTTCACGCGATGGGGGCAGCGCTCTCTCCACTGGGTTGGGCGGCACTGACAGGGCTCAATGCGGCTGAGCATGCAAACCGGTTGTACAGGGCTGCAGACTGGCTCGACCCGGAAATAGAGGACATAGGCGTCCGGCTGTGTGCTGCGTATCGCGACGATGCGGTCGGCCTGTCCGACGCGGTGCAAGCCCTGTCCGGCTTTATCCTTTCCCATGCCAAACTGCCGCGGCCGCGGCATTTGCAACTGATGGCGGCTGTCGGGCAATGGCTATCCGGCAGCTTGCTGCCCGATGTCGAGGATCTCTATGAGATCAGCAGTTTTTCCCGCCGCCAGACGCAGCGGCTGGTGCAGCGGTATTTTGGTGTCGCCCCTGTTACCTTGCGGCGTAAATATCGCGCGTTGCGCGCCGCCGCTGCATTGTCCAAGCCTGATCTACCGCCGGAGCAGGAGGCTGAGATCTACGATGCCTTCTACGATCAGCCGCATATGATCCACGAGATCAGCGAGTTCGTGGGCCGGACCCCGGCAAGACTGTCCGACGGCGCCGCGCCCTATCTCGAAGAACTGATCGACGGAAAGAACCTGCGCGAGCTGCGCTAACGACCGCCATGTGCGCGCGCGCAGGCGCTTTCGCAAAGTCAGGGAACCCAAACGGTCGGCCAGACCGCAAGGGCGAACGCCCGCCCCGCAGCGGGCGCAGCTTGTCTGCGCGCATAGCGAGGACGAATGCGCGGACGCGCGTTCGCAAGACAAAAATGCTAACGACTCGCAACAAGCGGAAATGGGTTGATTCCGACGCTTTTACGCATAGGTCATCAATCAGAACGAATTGGTCTGATTAAACTATGCGCCTATCGAATTTAGCAGATTACGCCGTCGTCACGATGAGCCAGGCTGCCCGCCATTGTGGCGGAGGGCGCACCAGTGCGGCCGAATTGGCCGAACAATCGGGCCTGCCCGTGCCCACGGTGCAGAAAGTGGTGAGCAAGCTGACGGCGGCGGGCTTGCTGCGCTCCGCCCGCGGGGCAGGGGGCGGGCTGCAATTGGCGCGCCCCGCAGCGGCTATCAGCTTGGCTGACATCGTAGAAGCGATGGAGGGGCCGATCGCGCTTACTTCCTGCGTCGAAGGCGGGCGGCACGATTGCGCGCTTGAAGGCAACTGCTCGGTGCAACCGCACTGGCCGATCGTGAACACAGCTTTGCGCAGCGCACTGGCGGATGTTTCGCTGGTGCAGCTGGCAAGAACGGAAGAAATGGCATGAACGAACAAGTCGAAATCAAAGACCGCGAGGCGCGCGAGGCCGCCGACAAGGCAGCCGAGTACGAGCATGGCTGGTCTTCCGATATCGAAACCGAATATGCGGAAAAGGGCCTGACCGAGGACACCGTCCGTTTCATTTCGGGCAAGAAGAACGAGCCGGAATGGATGCTGGACTGGCGCCTGAAGGCCTTCCGCCTGTGGCAGGAGATGGAGGAACCGAACTGGGCCAAGCTCGGCTATCCCGAAATCGACTATCAGGACGCCTACTATTACGCCGCGCCCAAGAAGAAGGTTGAACTGGATTCGCTCGACGAGCTCGATCCCGAGATTAAGTCCGTCTACGACAAGCTGGGTATTCCCGTGGCAGAGCAGGAAGTGTTGGCCGGGGTAAAAGGCGCGCGCAAGGTGGCCGTGGATGCGGTGTTCGACTCCGTTTCCGTCGCCACGACATTCCGCGAGGAACTGAAGAAGGCGGGCGTCATCTTCCTTTCCATCAGCGAGGCGTTGCAGCAGCATCCGGACTTGGTGAAAAAGTGGCTGGGAAAGATCGTGCCGCAGCGCGACAACTATTTCGCCTGCCTCAACGCCGCGGTCTTCTCCGACGGAACCTTCGTGTACATTCCAGAAGGCGTTCGATGCCCGATGGAGCTTTCCACCTATTTCCGCATCAATGCGGAAAACACCGGCCAGTTCGAACGCACGCTGATCATTGCCGAAAAGGGTAGCTACGTCAGCTATCTGGAAGGCTGCACCGCCCCCATGCGCGACGAGAACCAGCTGCACGCCGCAGTGGTGGAACTGGTGGCGATGGAAGATGCCGAGATCAAGTATTCCACCGTGCAGAACTGGTATCCGGGCAATTCCGAGGGCGTGGGCGGTATCTACAATTTCGTGACCAAGCGGGGCCTGTGTCAGGGTGCGCGCAGCAAGATCAGCTGGACGCAGGTGGAAACCGGCAGCGCGGTAACGTGGAAGTATCCGTCCTGCGTGCTGAATGGCGTAGATAGCGTGGGCGAGTTCTACTCCGTCGCCGTTACCAACAACTACCAGCAGGCCGACACCGGCACGAAGATGATCCACAATGCCAGCGGCACCCGCTCCACCATCATTTCCAAGGGGATTTCGGCGGGCAAGAGCAACAACACCTATCGTGGGCGCGTGGCGATTGCCGCCAATGCCGACAATTGCCGCAACTACACCGAGTGCGACAGCCTGCTGCTGGGCAGCGAATGCGGCGCGCACACCGTGCCTTATATCGAGGTGAAAAATCCCAGTGCCCAGATCGAGCACGAGGCCACCACCAGCAAGATCAGCGACGACCAACTGTTCTACGCCATGCAGCGCGGCCTGGACGAGGAAGAGGCCGTGGCCCTGATCGTCAACGGCTTCGCTAAGGACGTGCTGAAGGAACTGCCGATGGAATTCGCCGTCGAAGCGCAGAAGCTGCTGGCGATCTCGCTTGAGGGGAGCGTCGGGTGAAAGTCTTTGTTGTTTTGAGTGGCATAGCATTGATCGGCGCTTGCGATGCTCAGTCAGTTGCCATGCCGCCTTTTGAGGATATTCAAACGGCTGTCGTCGAACATGCACGGTGCATCGATGGTTCAGTCGATGATTTGAGTTTGTTCACTGGCTCGCGTGAAGACCAACTGGAAATTGTCCGGGGCGACTGTGCGCGAGAAAGACAGCGCGCCCTTCGCTTCAATGCAGTTCCTGTTTTTGAAGACACTGTGGAAGAATACGACGCGATGCAGGATGGACTCGCTGCCTCTTTGATCGAAACGCGGAATGAAGGGCAAGCGCAGTGACCGAACGCAAGAAACTGCAACTCCGCGATCCCTCGGACGCAGCCGAGGCCCCTGCCATCAAGAAGAAGGGTCGTGGCTGGGAAATCAGCGAGAAGCGGCTCGACAATCTGCACGAGCAGGCGCGCAAGATGCGGCGTCATGCCAGCGAGGCGCACAAGGCGCTGGCTGAGCGGTTCTCCGAGGCGGACCTTGGGCGGCACACGTTCAAGAAGTTCGCCGTGGTGGGCAGCGCGATTGTCGACTTCAATTGCCATACCCTGGGCATGGCCATCGTGATCGACGAGGAAGGCGAGGACGAGAAACTCGCCCGCCGCCGTGACAAGTCGCTGGAATCGGTGGGCGTGAAGGTGATGCACCTGAAAGCCGCCGATATCCTTGAAAACATGGACGAGGTTCTGGCCCGGATCACCGCCGGAATGCGCCTGCGCATCGCCGACAAGGGCGAGGCCCGCCGCCGTCACGACGCTGAAAACCCGCGCCAGTCCCGCCCGCGTTACGACCGCGATGGCAATGGCCCGCCGCGTGGCGGACGTAGTGACAGGGGCGACCGGGGCGACAGGCGGTGACGCATGAGCGCCTCGATCGGCAAACTCGTATCCCTGGCGAAGCGTCAGGGCATGACCGGCGAACTGGTGCAATGGTCCAAGGCGAATGTCTGGACTTTTCAGGGCACCATGCCGGGCGACATCATGCTGGCGGGCACGGCCGATCCGGCGCTCGACTATTTCTGGCAGGCGGCCAACGGTCCGCACCGGGCAGACACAGGATTCATCGACGGCGCGGCGAAGCTCGCGATCTCGTTTGACAAAGAGAAAGACGACAATGCTGAAAATTGAAAACCTCCACGCCGAAATTGACGGCAAGCAGATCCTCAACGGCCTCTCGCTCGAAGTGAACGCGGGCGAGATCCATGCGATCATGGGGCCGAACGGCGCGGGCAAGTCCACGCTGGCCTATGTGCTGGGCGGGCGTCCCGGTTACGAAGTCACGCAAGGCACCGTTACCTTCGACGGTAAAGACCTGTTCGACATGGAGCCGCACGAACGCGCCGCAGCCGGCATGTTCCTGGGCTTCCAGTACCCTGTCGAAATTCCCGGCGTTTCCAACGTGCAGTTCCTGCGCGAAGCCCTGAATTCTCAGCGCAAGGCGCGCGACGAGGAGCCGTTGAGTGGCGGGGAATTCCTGAAGCTGGCAAAGGAAAAGGCCGGACTGCTGAAGCTCGACATGGAAATGCTAAAGCGCAACGTGAACGTCGGCTTTTCGGGCGGTGAGAAAAAGCGCAACGAGATGGTGCAGATGGGCATCCTCGATCCTGCTTTCGCCGTGCTGGACGAGACGGACAGCGGCCTCGATATCGACGCGCTGAAGGTAGTGGGCGAGGGTATCAACTCCATCATGCGCAAGCCTGACAAGGCCGTGTTGCTGATCACCCACTACCAGCGTCTGCTGGACTACGTGCAGCCCGATTTCGTGCACATCCTTGCCGCTGGCCGTATTGTGAAGACCGGCGATGCCGAGCTTGCCAAGCAGCTTGAAGCAGAGGGCTATGACGAGGTGATGGCCGCATGAGCGAACTTCCCACCATACGAGACGAGAGCTGGCGCTACGCCGACTTCGACGCCGTCGAACGGCTGGGCGTCGAGGCGCTGGACCAGTGGCAGAACGTATCGGTCGCAGAAGGCGAGACGCACCGTCAGTGTCTGATCGTCGGTAGCGATGCGCCTGAACTGCACCGCATTCGCCTGAACATCGGCAAGGGCGCACGCGCCGAGATTTTCGTTGTCGTCATCGGCAACGATTACACCCGCGTTGAAGTTGAAACAGACCTCGGCGAGGGTGCGCATTTCGAATTTGGCGGCGTCACCATCGGTGGCGGCGACGCGGTTCGCGAATTCGTGACCCGCACGGCGCATGACCGGCCCGATGCCACGTCCAACCAGGTCGTGCGCGCGGTTCACTGGAACGAGGCGACTGGCAATTTCCTTGGCGCGATCAACGTGGGCCGGGAGGGCCAGCGAACCGACGCCGCGCAGGATTTCAAGGCGCTGGTGCTGGAAAAAGGGGCTACCGCCAATGCCAAGCCAGAGCTGGAAATCTTCGCCGACGATGTGAAATGCGCCCACGGCGCAGCCATCGGCCAGATGGACGAAATGGCGCGATATTACATGGCCAGCCGCGGCATTGCGCCCGATGTGGCACAACGCCTGCTGGTACGCGCCTTCATCGCCGATGCGCTTGCCGCACTGCAGGATGAGGGCGAGGCGGAACGCTTGCTGAAAGCTGCTCTCGATGTTTTGGAAACCCGCCGGTGAAGCGCACGCTTGCCTTTCTTGCCCTGCCTCTGGCACTGGCCGCCTGCGCCACGACGCCGATTGTCGATGCTCCGCCGGCCAGTTTCTACACGGCGCTGAGCATTCCTGATCGTGCTTTCGCGTCCGAAGAACAGGTGATCGATTACTACCTTGACCGTGCCAATACCGAAGGGGCTGATGTCAGCAATGAAATCGGCCGCGATGGCTCCGGCCTCGGTTCACGCATGATCCTCGTCACCACCGATGGCTATCGCGACGATTCCGTCATCGGCGAACAGTGGCGCATCGTGCTGGGAGAGGCTGGCGACGGTTATCGCGTGCTGCAGGCGGGCATCAGCTACAATTGCGCGCGCGGTGCCAACCCGGGATGGAGCCGCGACCTGTGCCTGTAATGCAAACAATCTCTCGCAAGGCCGATTTTCCAGGTCTCGTCACGCCCGCTGGCAAGCCGTGGCACTACCTCGATTCGGCGGCGACGGCGCAAAAGCCGCAAAGCGTGATCGACACGGTCAGCCGCGCGATGGGCGCAGACTACGCCACCGTGCATCGCGGTGTCTATTCGCGCTCTGCCGAGATGACGCTGGGCTATGAGGCCGCGCGCCGCACGGTTGCCGGTTTCATCGGCGGGCAGGAGGACGAGATCGTCTTCACCCGCGGTGCGACCGAAGCGATCAACCTGCTTGCCTACAGCTTTCCCGACAAGGGCCGAGTGCTGTTGTCGGAACTGGAGCACCATTCCAACATCGTGCCCTGGCAATTGGCCGGATGGCAGGTGGATGTCTGTCCCATCACCGATGATGGCCGGATCGACCTCGACGCGGCCGAGGCCATGCTGACCAGCGAACACAAGATGGTGTCTTTCGCCCACGTTTCCAACGTGCTGGGCAGCGTGGTGGACGGCAAGCGTGCTGCCGATCTCGCTCATGCCGTTGGTGCAAAGCTGCTGCTCGACGGGTGTCAGGCTGTGCCGCGCGTGCCGGTGGACGTGGCCGCACTGGATTGTGATTTCTACGCCTTTTCCTCGCACAAGCTTTATGGCCCGACGGGCATCGGCGCATTATGGGGACGGGCGGACCTGCTGGGCACCATGCCCCCGTGGCAGGGCGGCGGTGCCATGATTGACAAGGTCGGTTTCGACAAGACCACCTATGCCCCCGCGCCGCAGCGGTTCGAGGCGGGCACGCCTGCCATTATCGAAGCCATCGGCTTTGCAGCGGCATGCGACTATGTTTCGCAAATCGGGCTGGATGCCATTCATCGCCATGAGGCAAAGCTCGTCCGCCAGACGCGCGAGGCGCTGGGCGTGATGAATGATGTGACGCTTTACGGGCCTGATGACAGCGCCGGTATTGTGAGTTTCCTGATCGACGGGGTTCACCCGCACGATTTGGGCACCATATTGGATGAAGAGAACGTGGCAATCCGCGCGGGACATCACTGCGCCCAGCCGCTGATGGAAAAGCTGGGAATCACCGCCACCGCACGCGCCAGCTTCGGTATCTATTCCGACGAAGACGATGTTGCCGCACTGATACGCGGTATCGAACGCACAAAGAGGATTTTCGGCTGATGGAAAATCAGAACGACGACAAGGATTTCATTGCAGCACCTTCGCCCACGGAAAAGGTGGTGGGGAAACCGCCCCGTGCGCGGGTTTCCGACGCGCCTGTTCCGGACGAGGAAACGGCGGGCGACAAGCTGGAGCGCAAGCGGGATTACCTCGAAGGTTTCCTGCAGAAAAAGCCCGAAGGCGTCGCTCCCGGAGAACCCGGCGGCGATTTGCATCAGTCTGTGATTGATGCGCTAAAGGACATTTACGATCCGGAAATTCCGGTGAACATCTATGACCTCGGTCTGATCTATAACGTGGAAGTGGTCGAGGATGCCGATGTGAAAGTCACCATGACGCTCACCACGCCGCATTGCCCGGTTGCCGAAACCATGCCCAACGAGATCGAAATGCGCGTGATGGGCCTGGCGGGCGTACGCGATGCTGAAGTCGTGGTAACGTGGGATCCACCTTGGGACCCTGGCAAGATGAGCGATGAGGCTCGCCTCGAACTGGGGATGCTGTGATGAGCGACATCGAGACCAAGTCACGCCCTGCGCCCAAGGCCGCCGTAGTGTTGACACCCGCTGCCGAGCAGCGCGTGGCCGATTTGATGGCAAAGGCACCGGACGATGCTATCGGCGTCAAGCTGTCCACTCCACGCCGGGGCTGTTCGGGCCTTGCCTATTCGGTCGATTACGTCACTGAAGAACAGGCCTTCGATGAAAAGATCGAAACGCCCGGCGGTATTTTCTACATCGACGGCGCCAGCGTGCTTTACCTGATCGGCAGCACGATGGACTGGGTAGAGGACGATTTTACTGCCGGTTTCGTGTTCGAGAATCCCAACGCCAAGGGTGCCTGCGGTTGCGGCGAAAGTTTTATGGTCTAGGCCAATGGAGCGGCGCTGTTACGCAACGCCGGTTTCTTCCGCGATGAATTCCAGCAGCGCCTTGTCGTAGACATCGACTTCGCCATTCGCGGCGATCTGCTGATCCAGCCATGCTTGCTCGATACCGGTTACCTTTGCTTCGGCAGCCGCCTGTTCAGCCCGGCTTGAGCCTTCATCTTTCCTGCCGAACACCACGCCGAAGGCATTGGGCGCATTTTTTGCCATGTTGCCCATGAAACGACCGATGCTGGCCTTGTTATCGGCTACGAAGGCCTCCAGTTCCAGCATCCGCTCGCGGCTGATCTGGCCGCTGGAATGCGCAAAACCCATCAGGTAATTACCCACGCCTTGTACGAACAGGCGCTCGAATTCTGGCGCATTGTCGTTTCCTGCCACGGCATTCTTGATCTGGAACAGCACCTCTGCCTCACGACGGCTGACAGCGGCGGGACGATCGCTGGCCTGACCAAAGATGATGCGGCGCATGATGCGGCATTCGGCCGTGCTGACATGCGTATCGGACAGTTCTCCGCCACAGCGGGTGGGCCCGACACCTTCCGACACTTCGCGTTCCAGCACGCCGAGTACGAAAGTCTTGAGCGTTTCCGGCACGTTTTGTGCGCGTTCTATGATGCGAGTGAGCAATTCCAGTTCTGTCATGGAGCAGATCTTGCCATCTGCCTCGACCTGGCCAATCAGCCAATTGGCTTCTTCCGCGCTGGCGAAACCGCGCGGATCGCTTCCATTCAGGACGTAGTTCTGGATGGCTTCGACGAAAAAATTCGACCATTCACGCGACGGTTTTTCGATCGCGTGCTGGGTAGCGAATACGATTTCCGCTTCTTCGTGCGACATACGGCCATCGGCCCAGCCGGCACCGCGCAGGGCGAGCACCTCTTCCGAGGTTATCGAGCGGTCGGCAGCGGCGTGCCGGGCAATCTCGGCGAATTCAAAACTCATGGGGATCGGTCCTCCTGTCGCGCACGGTATGCCGCAACAGGCTTAAATTCGCGTTACCGGGTCGCAAATTTCACTCGTCATCGCGGACGGGAAAGAGCCTGGATGCAGGCGAGCCTGTCCACTGCCGCGCCATCACTCGCCCGCCGTGCTTCGATCCAAGTGGCGACTGGCTGTCCACCCTGCGTAAGCGGATAGAGGTAGATATCCATAACGCAGGCCTCTCCGCTGAATTGCAGCTTGCGCATGTCCCCTTCGGGCGTGTCGAGCCGTGGCTGGCCGAACCGGGCAATCAGCGACGGTGCCGTTTCGCGAATGATGCCGACAAGACCGGGTCCTTCCAGAATGTCAGGCGTGCGGAACCCTGAAACCCGCGGCGGTGGCGGCGGGGCATCGGTGGGCGGTACCGCGCGCGGGTCTACCGTAACGGGCGGGGGCGGCGGAGCTTGCTGCGCCGGGATGGCGGCGCAGGCTGAAAGGGTCGCGGTGACGAGAAGTGCGGCAATCAGGCGCATATAAGGCGGCTTTCCAGGTGAACAGTATCTAGAGCGATTTGCGATGGAGAAGGTGGGTTGCCGATGCCGCACCCAGCACCGGCGCGAGAAAATTGGCGAAAGGTATGGCCAGCATCGCTGCAACAATGCCGCCCAGAAAGAAACGTTCTCCCCTGCCGATCGGCGCGATGGCCCGCGTCGCTTTCGTGTTCTGCGGGCAGTGGCGTAGCCATACCATATCCTGCAATTCGCGGCCAAGCAGGAAGGCGTTGACCAACAGGAACAGGGCAAAGGTGCCAATCCCTGTGAAGAGCAGCACGAGCGCGAACGGCAGGGCGACGAGATTGACCAGGAGCGCGCGCCCCGCGCTCGATAAGGCTGCACGCAACTGTTCTGCAAAGGAAAGGTCGCGCGCGGTTTCGGCAGCCTGCGGATAATATCGCGACTCCACCGCCTGCACCACGTCGTCGGCATAGAACTGGATTACGCCCATAGCGACGATGCGCCATACCAGCCACAGACCCACCAGTGCGATGATGAAGGAAAGCGCGCCGCGCAGGGCACCGGCGCCGGCGAAAAGGCTTTCGTCCAGCCCGCCACGCGCCAGCAACCAGTCCAGCAGAAACCACCCGCCAGCCGCCACGATCACGAACAGCACGATCGTCACGGCGATGCTCTTCAGCAGGATGCGCAAAACCGCGCCATCGAACATCTGGCGCAGGCCAAGGCCCAGCGATGTGGCAAGAGAACCCATAGGCGCTTGCGATTGCTCGCGCCATCGGCCAAGTCAACGCCGCTTGGCGCCGATGCGCCGGATAATGTTCAGGAGAATGCATGACTTCCCCCCGTTACGACGTAATCGCCATCGGCAATGCCATTGTCGATGTGATGGCCCCCGCTTCGGATGAACTGGTGGAAGAACTGGGCATGACCAAGGGCGGCATGACGCTGGTCGACGCCGATCAGGCGAAAGCCCTTTACGATGCTATGGGCGCGGCAAAGGAAATATCCGGCGGTTCGGCGGCCAATACCCTGGCTGGTCTTTCGGGCATGGGCGCGCAATGCGCCTTCGTTGGACAGGTCGCGGATGACCAGCTGGGCGATGTCTTTGCGCACGATATTCGCGCCGTAGGCATCGATTTCGACGTGCCTGCCCGCGAAGGAGAACCGCCAACCGCTCGTTGCCTGATTTTCGTAACGCCCGATGGCCAGCGCACGATGAACACTTTCCTCGGCGCGACGCAGTTCCTGCCTGCCGAGGCGCTGAACGAAGAAGCCATCGGCGGCGCGCAGATCCTCTATCTCGAAGGCTATCTGTGGGATCCGGAAGAGCCCCGTAAAGCCATGCGTGCCGCGATCAGGAGCGCAAGGGATGCAGGGCGCAAGGTGGCCTTCACCCTGTCCGACGCATTCGTGATCGAACGCTATGGTGATGATTTTCGCAAGCTGATCGATGAGGGAATGATCGATATCCTTTTCGCCAACGAGGTGGAACTGGGTGCACTGACGGGTGAGAACGATTTCAACGCGGGGATCGACGCGCTGAAGGACAAGGTACCGACACTGGTCGTTACCCGTAGTGAAAAGGGCGCAGTCTGCGTCACTGACGGCGAATTGCACCAGGTTGCGGCAGAACCGGTGGAGAAGGTGGTGGACACCACCGGCGCGGGCGACCTGTTCGCCGCGGGCTTCCTGTTCGGCCATGTGCGCGGGGAAGAGCCGGGCCGGTGCCTGAAGCGCGGCGCCATCGCGGCAGCGGAGATCATTAGCCACTACGGCGCACGTCCCGAAAGCGATCTGGCCAAGTTGATGACCGAAAAGCTAGACTGATAGTGTGACTCCGGTTGCGTTCTTGCAAAGCATTCGCAATAAACCACCGGCATTTTACAGCAAATCGCAACCAGAAGGATCCAAACATGCGTAAGATCGTACTCGCCGCCGCGATGGCCGGCACGGCCGTCACCCTCTCCGCCTGTGGCGAATCGGCCGAAGTGGAAGCACCGGTCGAAGAGGAAATGACCGCCGAAACCGAAGCGGAAGTCACCGAGATGGCGGGCGTCATGGATGCCAACACAGCCACCGCCGAACAGCTCGCCAGTGTCGAAGGCATTTCAGCAGAAATGGCCGATGCCATTGTAGCCGGACAGCCCTATGCCGACGTTACAACCTTCCACGCCGCGCTGATGGAAACCGTCTCCGAAGAAGAAGCCGGTGCAATCCTCGAACGCGTCTTCGTGCCGATCAACCTCAACGATGCAAGCGAGGAAGCCATCGCCCTGATCCCCGGCATGACCGACCGGATGATCAATGAGTTCGAGGAATACCGCCCCTACGCGGACATGGCTGAATTCGAACGTGAAATCGGTAAATATGTCGATGCAGAGGAAGTGGCGCGCTTCCGCAATTACGTGACGCTCTAACGGCGTTGCAGCCAGACCCTGACGATCTCGATCGCGGCCAGTATCCCTATATGGATATAGGCCGTGGTCGGGTCGAAAGCCGCCAGCGCCCAGTGCGCGAACACCAGGATCGCGGCGGGATATACCAGGCGGTGCAATCGCTTCCAACCGCGTTTCAACGCTCGCATCGAGGCGTCGTTTGACGTTATTGCCAGCGGCGCGAACAGGGCGAAGGCCAGCCAGCCTGTAAACATGTCGGCATTGCCCGCCTCTTCCAGCACCGGCGCCAGCGCGGTTTTCTTCATCAAATAGATGATCGTATGCCCCGCGGCATAGGCGAAGCTGGCGACGCCAAGGTCGCGCCTGCGCCGCATCAGCCACTGCGCCAACTTGTGCTGCCGGAACAGCAGACGGATCGGCGTCACCGCCAGCGTCACCAGCAGCAGCCACGCTGCCCAGTCACCGCTGTCACCTATGGCATGTCCATAGCCATAGGCGTCGGGCGTGAAAGCCCACCGTCCAAGTATCCATGCGCCGGGTAGAGCCAGGATAACCCACAGCAGCGGGCGCGAACCGGCCAAGGCTTTCGTGGACATGCGCGCTCCTATCCTTCGCGTTCGATTTCCCGCCAGCCGATATCCGTGCGGTAGAACCCGGTCGGGAAATTAACCTTTTCCACCGCAGCATAGGTGGCGCGCTGGGCGGCATGTGTGTTGGCACCGGTGGCGGTAACATTCAGTACGCGCCCGCCGTTCGCAACCAGTTCGCCATTCGCCAGTCTGGTTCCGGCATGGAAGATCTTCGTGCCCTCGCTCTCGGCGCCCTCCAGGCCGATCGTACCACCCTTCTCCGGCGTGCCGGGATAACCATTTGCGGCCATCACCACCGTCAGTGCCGTATCCTCGGCAAAGGTGGGTTCGGGCAACGCGGCCAATGAACCGCTGGCGGCGGCGCGCATGTATTGCGCCAGATCGCTTTCCAGCCGCATCATCAGCACCTGGCACTCCGGATCGCCGAAGCGGCAGTTGTATTCCACCAGCTTCGGACCTTCTGACGTCAGCATCAGCCCTGCATATAGCACACCTACATAGGGTGAGCCTTCCTTGCGCATCTGACGCACGGTGGGGAATACGATGCGCTCCATCGTTTCAGCCAGCAGCGCTTCTGTCAGCACGCGTGCCGGGCTGTAGGCCCCCATTCCACCTGTATTCGGGCCGGTATCGCCCTCGCCCACGCGCTTGTGATCCTGCGCGGTGCCGAAGGGGATTACGGTTTCGCCGTCGGTCAGTGCGAACAGGCTGACTTCCTCGCCTTCCATGAATTCCTCTATCACCACTTCTGCGCCAGCATCGCCGAACGCGCCGCCGAACATGTCCTCCAGCGCTTCATTCGCGTGATCCTCGTTCTCGGCGATCACCACGCCCTTGCCTGCGGCCAGTCCGTCTGCTTTCAGCACGAAGGGCGGGGAGAAGGTGGAAAGCGCCTGTTTCGCCTGTTCCAGCGAAGTGCAGTGCACATAACCCGCGGTGGGGATGCCGGCACGGTCGCACAGGCCCTTGGTAAAATTCTTGCTGCCTTCCAGACGGGCAGCGGCCCTGGAGGGGCCGAACACGGCAACGTTCGCAGATTGCAGACTGTCTGCCAGACCGTCTACCAGCGGCGCTTCGGGCCCGATCACGACGAGGCCGATGGCATTTTCAGTGCAGAACGCCGTCACTGCATCATGGTCGCCAGCATCCAGCGAAACCAGCTGCGCGCATTCGGCGATGCCGGGGTTGCCCGGCGCGGCGTAAAGACTACCCCCATCCTTGGAGACTGCTGCGGATTGCGCCAGCTTCCAGCACAGGGCATGTTCGCGGCCGCCACCGCCCAGTACAAGGATATTCATGGCAAAGCGCACTCCCTACGATGATTCTTCGGATGACCGGCTGTTAGCGACCAGCGAGGCAGGCGACAATTCCGCTCCGCTTTCGATCACCGAGATTTCGCAGGCGCTGAAGCGCACGGTGGAGGATCGCTTTGGCTACGTGCGGCTTCGTGGCGAGCTTTCAGGCGTGAAACGCGCGGCGTCCGGCCACCTTTACCTCGCCCTGAAAGACGAGAAAGCCGTGCTGGACGGCGTAATGTGGCGCAGCGCCGTGCCGCGCCTGGCATTCCAGCCCGAAGATGGCATCGAGGTCGTCGCTACCGGCAAACTGACCACTTACCCCGGTCGCAGCAAGTATCAGATCGTGATCGAGCGGATGGAAATAGCGGGTGAGGGGGCGCTGCTGGCCTTGCTTGAGAAGACCAAGGCCCGGCTGGATGCCGAAGGGCTGTTCGCGCCCGAACGCAAGCGCACATTGCCCTTTGCGCCGCGTACGATTGGCGTGGTTACATCACCCACCGGGGCGGTGATCCGCGATATCCTGCACCGGCTGGAGGATCGCTTCCCCACCCATGTCATCGTGTGGCCCGTGCTGGTGCAGGGGGATGGCGCGGCGAAGCAAGTTGCCGATGCGGTTCGTGGCTTTGGTGCGCTTGAACCCAATGGGCCTATTCCTCGCCCGGACCTGCTGATCGTTGCGCGCGGTGGCGGTTCCATCGAGGACTTGTGGAGCTTTAACGAGGAACTGGTAGTGCGCGCGGTCGCCGAAAGCCCGATCCCCGTCATCAGCGCTGTGGGGCATGAAGCCGATACCACGCTGTGCGATTACGCCGCAGACCGTCGCGCCCCCACGCCCACCGCTGCTGCAGAAATCGCCGTGCCGGTTCTGCGCGACTTGCATGCAACGATCGACGATCTTGCCTATCGCCAGCGCAAGTGCGCGCTTCGCCCTGTAGAACTTGGCCGGGAACGCCTATCCGCTCGCGCCGAACGCCTGCCGAGGGCGGAACAGCTGTTGCAAGGCCATGCGCAAAAGCTCGACGAGCTGGGCGAACGCCTGCGCCGCGGACTGGTGGACCGCGCTGCAAAGGGGCGCGAGACGCTGGCCGACCTGCGCCTCTCTCCCGCGATATTGCGCGGAAACCTGCGCAATGCGAGACAACGCCTTACCGCCGCCCGCCTTGCCCCTTCGCTGGTAACGCGCCCGGTTTCCGACCGGCGCGAACGTCTTGCCGCGCTGGAGCGGCTGCGATTGCAACTCGATCCCAAGGCTCCGCTGCAACGTGGCTATGCGCTGGTGTGTGCTGAAGGGCATCCGGTGGTCAAATCGCGGGCCGTGGCGGCACAGCAACCTGTGCTGACTTTGGAATTTGCCGATGGTACCTTGCAGGTCGTGCCCGGCACCACGGTGACGAAAGCGTCGAGGCGTCCGAAGGAAGCGCCTCAAAGCGGTCAACCGAAACTGCTGTAGCGTTCGTAAATTGCACTGAAAGCCTTCACCCATTACATAGGCCCCCATGTTGATGTCATCCTCCGATAAAGCTGCGACGCTGATGTATGGCCCGAATGGCTTTCGCATCGTGAAACCTGGCCATTTCGTGCTGTGTGCCCAAAGCGGCGTGCCTGTTCCCCTGGAAGAACTGCGCTACTGGAGCGTGGAGCGGCAGGAAGCCTATGCCAGCGCGGAACTTTCCACCCAGCGCGCGCTTGAGGATCTGTGAGGACCAGGCCCAAGTATTTCGCAACCTCGGCCCTGTGTGCGCTTTGCGCCGCCTGTGCTGTTGTTCCCCAATCGAACGAAGCGCCTGCTACGCCAGCGCCCGTACCATCGCCGCAGGTGGAAACCGTGCAGCCCATTGCGGCTCCCGCTTCAACACCGTCCCCTACGCCCGTTCCTACTCCTGCCGGGCCATCCACCTTCATCTATGACGGCGCGCTGACGCAAGGCGGCTGGATCCGCGGACAGGCTCCCGCCGGCACCGCCGCCGCACGTCTGGGAGAAACCGAACTGGATTTGGACGAAGAGGGCAATTTCTTCGCCGCATTCGACCGCGATGCCGAACCGCAGGCCGAACTCGTCGCAACCCTTCGCGACGGACGCGAGCTGCGCAGTCCGATAACGGTCAGCCCACGCGATTGGAACATCGAACGCGTCAACGTGGCGCGCCGTGCAGGCGGTACCAGCGAAAGCTTCATGCGCCGCCGCCAGCCCGAGCTTGATGCGATCTGGGATGCGCGCACCGCCAGTTCGGATATCGATGGCTGGAAACAGGATTTCATCTGGCCGCTGACGGGCCGCATTTCCGGCCGCTTCGGTTCGCAGCGTATCTATCGCGGTGAACCCGGCAGCTATCATTCGGGCATCGATATCGCGACTGGCGGATCGGGCGATCCTTTCGTCGCGCCAGCGGGCGGTGTGGTGACACTGGCCACGGACAGCCCCTTCAGCCTCGAAGGCTATCTCTTGATTATCGATCACGGCGCGGGCCTGAACAGTGCCTTCCTGCATCTTTCCGATATTGCCGTGGAGGAAGGCGACGTGGTGGAGCAGGGGCAAATGCTGGGCCGCATCGGCTCTTCTGGGCGGGCCACGGGTCCACACCTGCATTGGAGCCTGAAGTGGCATCTTACCCGGCTCGATCCCATCCTGTTCACCGGACCTATGTCCTGACGGGTCAACCGGCATGAAGAGACGCCGATTGATCGCCGGGATCGTGCTTGCCCTCATGCTCGCTCCCGGAACGTTGTTGCGCACGCAAATACCGTCTGGATCGACGGCGGATCTCATTATCTCGCGAGTGGCGGATCTGCCGGATAAGGCGAGCAACGGCGGTTTCACGCGAATGGGCGTGTGGGAGCTATCCAGTTCGCGTATCGATTTCGGTGGCTACTCCGCCCTGCTGGTACTGGGAGACACCACGTTGCGCGCCTTTTCCGACCGGGGAAAGCGACTGACCTTTGCCGCACCGGGCCAACCGCAAGAGCGCGAAGTGCGATTCGCCTCCGTCTGGGACCGGGGGGACTTGAGCCCGACGGTTCCCGACATCGAGGCGGCGACACGCGATCCCGAAACCGGCGATTACTGGCTGGCGTTCGAGAATACCCATGCGGTGATCCGCAACGACATCGCCAGCAAATTCGTCCAATCGCGCCGCCCGCCTGCCTGGCAGGACTGGCCCGAAAACGGCGGTGCCGAAGCGATGGCCCGATTGCCGGACGGACGCTTCATCATCCTGCCGGAGCGCGATTCAACCGGCTTGCTCTATCCGTCTGACCCCACGGATGAGGTGGAGCCGGTGAGGTTCGATTTTGCCATTCCCGGCGGTTACAACCCCACCGATATGGCAGCCCTTCCCGACGGGCGCGTTCTGGTCTTGCTGCGCCAGTTGGAATGGGGATGGCCACCTTTCGCCACGGCCATTGCAATTGCCGATCCGCGCGGGCTGACAGACGGTGCGGTGCTGGACCTGGATATCGTCGTGCGGTTGGAGACGATCCTGCCGCGAGAGAACTACGAGGCACTGGCGCTGGCGAGTGTTCAGGAGGACGGCGCGGTGAGCCTCTGGCTCATGTCCGATGACAATCTTTCCGCCTTTCAGCGCACATTGCTGGCGAAAATCAGCTGGCGAGAAAAGGACGCCGGGCAAGAAAAAGCGCGCGAGGAATGACCCTCACGCGCTTTCGAAATTCGTCGCGGTAAAACCGTTTCAGGCGGCGTCGGAGCTTGCGACGGCCTTCTTCAGTTCGCGCTTCACGCGCTGGGCGCGGGTGGAAAGCTTTTCGCTCTTCGTCTTCAGCAGCCAGTTATCGAGGCCGCCGTTGTGTTCCACCGAGCGCAGGCCCTGCGTAGAGACGCGGAACTTGAAGCTGCGGTCCAGCTTTTCGCTGATCAGCGTGACGTTCTGCAGGTTAGGCAGGAAGACGCGCTTGGTCTTGTTGTTGGCGTGGCTGACGTTGTGGCCGACCTGGCGGCCCTTGCCGGTAAGTTCGCAAATGCGCGACATGGCGAAATCTCTCGCTAAAAACGGTTTCGGTTACAGCTTTTGGGCTGGGAAAGGCGCGCGCTTACAGGGCAGCTACAGATTCGTCAAGCCAAGCTACTACTTGCTCTGCCCCCGGCCCACGCTAAAAAGGCAGCGCATTTCATTGGGAGTAAATCGAAATGAAGAATGTCATTGCCACTGCTTTTATCGGCGCTTCGCTGTTCGCCCTTTCTGCCTGCGACGTAGATCAGACCGAGGAAGGCAACATGCCCGAAGTTGATGTGGACGGCGGAAACCTGCCCGAATACGATGTGGAAGGCCCCGATGTAGACGTCGATACCGGGATCGAGACGGTTGAGGTGCCGACGGTGGATGTCGATGTTGATGGCCCGGATGATGCCGAGGGTGAGCCCGTTACCGGCGACGAGGAATAGGGAAAACTCGGGCGAGGTGCGACGGATATGATCCGCTGGCCCTCGCCCGAACCCATGCGCCGCGCCCTGCAACTGGCCAATGAAGCGGCTGCTGCGGGCGAAGTGCCCGTCGGCGCCGTGGTGATCAAGAATGGAATGGTGGTCGGCGAAGGCCACAACCTCACCCGTACAAATCACGATCCTACCGCCCATGCCGAAATGGTGGCGATTCGCGCCGCAGCGAAAACGCTGGCAGACGAACGCCTCACCGGCTGCGATCTCTATGTCACGCTGGAACCCTGCCCGATGTGCGCTGGCGCAATCAGCCATGCCCGCCTCGCCCGTCTCTATTACGCCGCCAGCGATCCCAAGGGCGGCGCGGTGGAGCACGGCGCGCGGGTGTTCCGGCAGCCGCAATGCTTGCATCGACCTGAAGTGTATTCCGGGCTTGGGGAGGCCGAGGCAGCAAAATTGCTGCGCAAATTTTTTGCAGAGCGGCGGTGATTCGCTCAGACACTCGAAAACGTTGATTCAGAGCCCTCGCCAGATACGCACCTTATCGTCGTCATCGGGGCCATAGCGCCGCGCGTCACACGCCGTGGGCATGAAGCCCGCGCCGTAGCACAGGCGCACCTCGCGCAGCCAGCCGCGTTCGTTGATCACCAGTCCCACGTCCTCTGCATCCCAATGCGGGTTGGCATCGGCGAAGATGTTGCGAATATCGCCAGCGGTCAGGTTCTCCCGGCGAGATAGGCGGTCGAAATCGGGCCAGCGCAGGCTATTCCACAAGATGCGGGTGACCTGCAGGTAAGCATCCGGGCTTGGTGTCATGCAGGCACCGTGCTTGCTCCATTGACGGGCCAGCAGCGCGGCGTCGGGAGTCATGCAAATAGATCGGCGCAATGCGTCGACGCTGGGCTGGCGGCGCGTAGGGCACCATTGCGGCCAGCGACCGGGACCGCTCTCGGGCCACAGTCCGTGGACGATGAAGGCAAAACGTCCCGCCTGACCGCCACATTGGCGCGCATGGCGCGGTTCGTCGTCGCGGAAGCGGCAGAATTCAGGGCTCCAGCTTAGCGCGAGGGTATAACCACGCACGGGCGTTTCGCGCACTTCGCCATCGCGCTGGACGGGAGGCAGCGAGATCGGGCCGGAAGGAATACGGCACTGATAGGCCTGCGCATGTGCCGCGACAGGCATGGCGAGGGCTGCGACCGCGGCCAGGCTAAGTAAGGGTTTCAGCAGTCGCATCCTTGCCTTGATAGAACCAACGGTTGCTCGTGGGCAGAAACAGGAAGACCAGCGCCACGGTCAACAATACGGGTTGCGCGAAATAGCTCCATTTCGTTGCGCCGCCAATTGCCTGAAACGCGCCGATCATCCCCGGAAGCCTCGCCAGTTCGATCAGCGTGAATATTGCGACGAGCCATCGCGCGATGCGGCTGGCGAAGACATAGATCAGGGCGACCGGGATAAGGGCGATAGATAGGACTGCTGAGAGGGTGACAATCGTCCAGTCCCTGTTCCAGCCGTCCCATGCAAAGGTTGCGGCAAAGGCTGCCTGCTTCAATTCCAGATTACCCAGCCCGACGAAGAAGGCACAGGTTGCGGCACCCAGAAAGCTGATCGCGAAAAGCTGGATGGATCGTGGCCGACGCCCCTTCACCGGTGTCATCCGGGGCACTTCTACTCCACCGTGAAATCCAGGCCGATATCGGCGGCAGGTGCGCTTTGCGTCAGCCGACCTACGGAAACGTAATCTACGCCGCTGGCGGCCTTGGCCTTGATGGTGTCGAGAGTGATGCCACCGCTGGCTTCCGTCTTCGCACGGTTACCGATTATTTCCACGGCCTCTCGCAGGGTGTCGGGGCTCATGTTGTCGAGCAGGATATGATCCGCACCTGCGGCCAGCGCAGGTTCGATCTGGTCGAGCCGGTCGACCTCGCAGATGATGTTGTTCACCCCCGCATCGCGCGCACGTCGCACGGCCTCGCCCACGTTTCCGGCAACGAGAATGTGGTTGTCCTTGATCATCGCTGCATCCCACAGGCCCATGCGATGATTGCTGGCGCCGCCCATGCGCACGGCGTACTTCTCGATGTGCCGCAAGCCGGGGATGGTCTTGCGCGTATCCAGTAGCGTGCAATCCGGGTTGGCCCCACCCGACCTCATCGCATCGACATAGCGGCGCACCAGCGTGGCGATGCCGGAAAGGTGTTGCACGGTATTCAGCGCACTGCGTTCTGCCGTCAGCATGGCGCGTGCATTACCCGAAAGGCGCATGAGGTCAGTGCCGGACGAAACTCGCGCGCCTTCTTCCACCAGCACATCGATCTGCATGTCCGGATCGAGATGGCGGAAGAATGCCGCAGCAATGGGCAGACCCGCTACGATAACGGGATCGCGACTGTCCATAACGCCCTGGAACCGCGCATCGGCCGGGATCACGCTGCTGGCGGTAACGTCCCTGCCGCCACCCGGCAGTCCCTCGCCAAGATCCTCCGCAAGGGTATCGCGGACGAATAGCTTCGGGTCGAAGCCTTCGAGTTTAAATTCGGTCATGGCTGGTTCTTAGTCATTGGTATGGCGCCTAGTCGAGATAAGTTGTTTGTTTTTCGAAAGCGCCTCCGCGCTTTCATCCTCGCTAGACGCACTCCGCTTCGCTACGCGCCCGCTGCGGGCGGGCGGTTGCCCTTGCAGTCCGCAATTCGCGGACCGGGTCTACAGCAACCATTACTGTCGGCGTGAGGATTGGTCGCGTCCAGCGACTAACAGCGCGACTGCGCAGCCCGCAGGTGCCGCGCAGCGAAGCGTAGCGAATAGCACCGAGGACGCTCTGGCGGAGGCCGGAGCGAGAAACAAGCTAATGCACGAACCGTGCGACCACATCGCGGTAGCTGCGCGAAACTTTCACTTCTGCGCCCGAATCCAGCACCAGGAAGCATTCGCCGTTAGTATGCGGCTTCACCTGCCGCACCTGGTCGAGGTTCACGATGGTGGAACGGTGCACGCGCTGAAAATTCTTGGGGTCCAGCCGACGTTCGAGATCCTTCATCGTCTCGCGCAGGATCAGCGAATTGTCGCCGGTATAGATGCACATGTAGTCGCCAGCAGCCTCGATGTGTTCGATGGTATCGACATCGACGCGGAAAATCTGGCCGCGATCCTTCACGTTGATCATCTTCTCGTAACGGCCCGCAGCGTCGCCATCTTCGCCCAGCGTTTCGAGGCTGTCCGGGCTGACTTCCGCCAGCACGTCCTTCAGCTTCTCGGCTTCGTCGGCAGAGCGTTTTTCGGCAAGGCGCTGGCGCACACGTTCAATGGTGTCGGCGAGCTTGTCCTCGTCCACCGGCTTCATCAGGTAATTCACGGCGTTCGCCTCGAACGCGCGGATGGCGTGTTCCTGGTAGGCGGTGACGAAGACGAATAGTGGCGGATCTACGTCCATCACACCTTTCACGACGGAGAAGCCGTCGAACCCAGGCATCTGGATATCGAGGAAGACCAGGTCCGGCTTCTGCGTCTTGATCGCACGGATGGCCTCGCGGCCATTGGCGCAGGTCTCGATTACCTCGATATCGCTGAACGGTTCGAGGCGCAGTTGCAGGCCCTGGACGGCCAGTTTTTCATCATCGACTACAATCGTACGGATGCTCATGCGTTGGCTCCGGTTCGGGGGGCTGGGACGGGTTGCCCGTCTCTTTCGGTGGACTCTCTTTGCGGTGAGCCTCTTTGGGTTGGGTTCGCTGCCCCGGTACTTGAAACGGTCGAACGACGGGGAAGTTTCGCACGCTCGCGCGGGTCTTCCTCGGGCTCGCCCTCTTCGTAGGGCAGTTCGATAATCACGGTAAAGCCGCCATCGGGCGGTGTTTCGATTTCAAAACGACTTTGTTCGCCATAGGCCTGCGCCAAACGATCTCGAATGTTAGCAAGACCAACGCCGGTGGAAGACGGCGTTGCTGCCAGTGTTTCAGCATTGCGCTGCGTGCCTTGCAATCCCGGCCCGGTGTCGGACACGGTCAGTCGCAGCATATTGCCGATCACCTGCGCGGAAAGGCTGATCCGCGCGCCCTCTTCCTGCGCCGAGACGCCGTATTTGATCGCATTCTCGATCAGCGGCTGGAGCAGGAATGACGGAATGCAGCCACGTGCAGCCGTGTCGTCCACGCGGAAATCGGTACGCAGCCGCTCCTCGAAGCGCATGCGTTCGATACCGAGGTAAAGTTTCAGCGTCTCCACCTCCTGTGCGACTGTCACCTTGCCGCCGGGCTGGTTCACCAGGGTATGTCGGAGGAAACTGGAAAGACGGGTCAGCATGGCATTTGCGGGCTTGGTCTCGCCCAGCAGAACCAGCGTACTGATGGAATTCAATGTATTGAACAGGAAATGCGGGTTGAGCTGATAGCGCAACATGGCCAGTTGCGCGCTGGTAGCCTGCGTTTCGAGCCGCTCCAGCCGGTCTGCCTGCTGTTCCACCTGCAAGAAGAAGTTGATGGCGTAATAGAGGGCAGACCACGCGCCCAGCAGCGTCATGTCGATATAGGCAACGCCCAGCATGAGCTGGAGGAAGCTCGTTTCGCTGCCACCCTGGTACACGTCGAGGGTCCAGGCGTTGATGAAGGCCGAAACCATCACAGCGAGCAGCAGCACCACGGCAGTGGATGTCCAGGTTATCAGAGGGCGGCGGTTGATGAGGTTGGAATAGATCACGCTCAGCACGGTGCTGATGGAAAAGCCCGCGATGGCACCGATCAGCACCGTTATCAGGAAGTCCAGCGGACGCTCGTTGGCGATGGTCGTGGCGGAGCGAAACACGAGGGCACCGCCCCAGCCCAACATCTGCAACCGCCAGAACGCCTTGTTCTTGTCGGCGAAGAATGGCCTTGGACTGATGGGCAACACGCTCATGCCGCCCATCATAGCCTCACCGGTGCCCCTTGGCTGCGGGGTGGATGCGGGATTCGGCGCCCGTTCAAGGCGGTTCGCCTCAGGAATCGCGAGCCTCGTCTATAGCCGCACTCAATGTGTCAGGTCCGACTGCGCCTGACAGCACCTGGTCGCCCACCACCCAGGCAGGCGTGCCGCCTACGCCCATGTTCTGCGCAAGGAAGACATTGTTCTGCAACTGGCCTTCGTAAGCGCCGGTCTCGATTGCGGCCCTCGCACTTTCCAGGTCGACACCCGATTGCCGGGCCGCCAATTCTATGTTCTGCGGAGAAAGGCTCTCCGCTGCGAACATGGCATTGTGAAACTGCTCGTAGCGGCCCTGCTCCGCCGCTGCCAGCGCCATGCGTGCGGCATCGGCGCTGTCGGCGGAGAGTATGGGATATTCGCGGATCACGACCTTCAAATCGGGATTGGCGGCAATCACCTGGTGTACGTGGGCAAGACTCTGCCGGCAGTAGCCGCAGGCGTAATCGGTGAATTCCACAAGTGTGATTTTACCGTTCGGGTTACCCAATACGGCGCCGGGAAAGGGTGTTTCGAGTTCGTCGCGCAGCGGTTCTATCCGTGCGAGCACGTCCCGGCGTTGGAGTTCCTGCATGGCCTCCGGCAGGATTTCGGGATTGGCGAGCAGATAATCTCGCGTACGATCAGGCCCGAAGCCCGAGTAATCCCACGCTGCCGCACCAGCAAATCCGGCGACCAAGGCAATACTAAGAGTGACGATCCAGCGCATCGGACAGGCTTAGTTGCGATCCCGCTGGCGTTCAAGCAATCCACGCGCCTGCAGGGCAACGTCCTGCGCGCGTATCCAGTCGGGCGAGCCGGCGGGCAGGCCATTTTCCGCTGCCTGCGCGTTCATCAGCGCGGCCTGCGGATTGCCTTGCATGATCAGCTGCTCTGCACTCGCCAGTCGCGCGCGTGGAATGTCACCGCGCTGGCCGTAAACCACACCCAGCTGATACCAGGCGAAGGGGTTTTCGCGATCTCTGCCTACCGCGGCGCGCAGCACGCTCTCGGCTTCGTCCAGGTATTCCGGATCCTCGGTAGCGATCAGTGCATGGCCAAGGCTCGAAGCGATCAGCGGGTTCGCTCCTGTGAGCTCGGTGGCCCTGCGAAGCGGCGGCAAGGCTTCTTCAACCCGTCCGGACTCCAGCAGGATCTGTCCCTTTAGCTCGAGAAAATAGGGATCGCTCGGGTCCATCTCGATCAGGGCATTCACTTCCTGCAGCGCGTCGTCCACGCGGGCGGACTGGTGGTAGGCATAGGCGCGGGCGTAGCGGGCGGGTGCGCCTGTCATATAGGTGGGATAGGCGGTCAGCGTACGCTCCGGCTCGGCGAGATAACCGAACAGCTTGGCCTTGGCCCGCTGAAAGCGCGCCTCCAGTTCGGGATCGGTGGGGGTGTCCCACGCGGGATCCGCCACGTATTCCTCTTGCAGCCGAGCGATGCGATTGCCCGAGAGCGGGTGCGTGCGGGAATATTCGCGGTCCTGATCCTGGCTGATGTTGCGCCGGAATTCATAGCTTTCCAGCTTTTCGAAGAAGGCGAGGCTGCCGCGACCGCTCACACCAGCGTCGGAAAGATACTGCGCGCCCGCCGCATCGGCGCTGGCCTCCTGCACACGGCTGAAGGCGAGGAAACTGCCCATTGCCGCCTGCTGCCCTGCCGCCATGACGCCCATTGCCGCTTCCCCGCCCCCGGCAAGGGCAGCGCCCACAGCGAGAAGCGTGGTGAGCAGGCTGATTTTCGAAGCGTTGCCCACGCCCTCTGAAAAGCGATTGATATGGCCACCGGTGATATGGCCCAATTCATGCGCCAGCACGCCTTCGACCTCGTTGGCATGATCGGCCGCGTTGATCAGGCCCGAATGCACGAATATGCGCTGTCCGCCTGCGACGAAGGCGTTGATGGAGCCATCGTTCACAAGCACGATTTCCACCGCACCTTCACCAAGACCCGCCGCCTCTGCCAGCGGATCGACCATGTCCTGCAGCAGCGCTTCGGTTTCCGCATCGCGCAAAACGCTGATGCTTTGCGCCATGACGGGCTGCGCAGTCAGCGCAAGGGCAGCGAAGAGGGCAAGCAGCCGGGCTAAAAGGGTTTTGAGCTTGAGCATATACCAGGTCGCAGCCTAGCGGTTCGCGCCATGAACCGGAACTGAAGAAATCAGACTTGCGGGCCGGCGTCCGAGGCGGAGTCGCTTTCCCCACCGTCCGCATCGTTGTCAACGCGATCAACGGCCATTACGATCTGCTGCGTTTCCCCACTGGGGGCGAATCCATTTGCGCGCAGAAAATCGAGGCCGGTCGCATAGTCCTCACCCATCCACAGCGGTATGCCCGATTCGCGTATGGCACTGTTGCTGGCTTCCTCTTCCGGCGTGAAACCTTCGGTAGATACGGTGCGCATGAAAACTGCGGCAATCTGCGTCGGGAAACGTTCGACAACATGGGCGAAGGCCGGAAAGTCACCTTGCGTGTCATCGCCAATCAGGGCGAAATCCATGTCCGGGTACATCTTCAGGATGTCGGCAATCGCGTCGGTCTTGTGGCTTCCGTGGCTGGATCTGCCGAAAGTCTGCCGGTTCAGGCCCCAGTCGCGCAGTTTGATCGGGCCAAGCGGAAGACCGCGCATCCTTTGAAATGCGACGAGGTAGGAAAACAGGTTCCACGGGCTCGATGACACGTAGAAAAAGGGTCGCTTCGTGGCAGCCATCTGTTCTTTTGCCAATTTGCGACCGTCTGTGGGACCGGGCTGGCCGAGCGCATTGTAGAATGTGTCCACCCCCGGAACGATTGTTCGCTGATCGGGCATCTGCGCGAAAACCCGCTTCCAGTTCCTGGCGACCGAGCGGATGCCGCCTGTTATGCCGGTTTCGATGATCGTGTCGTCGATATCGGATATCACGGCAAGCCGACCGTCAGTTCCTGGCACCAGAACGTGCGCATCGACCTGGTGTACCCCGTCCTTGCTATCCCAGCGCAACCGGGCGATTTCCCATGCGGGGTGTTGCGGCAGATCCCATTCCGGCGACAGCGGTACATCGAAATGCACGAAACCTTCGCTGTCGCTGCGTGCCATGCATTGCAGCAACGGACCATCATCGCCTTCTACCACGAGGGACACTTCCACCCCTTCGACCTCGTGGCTGATGAACTGGCCAAGCACCGTGCCAATGGCAGCGATGCCGGTCTGCTTTCCGAACTTCACATCGGCAACGCGCAAGGCGCGCGCCGAGAGGACTAGCCGCGAACGGCTGCGGTGGCCGAAATAGGGCTGGATGCGAAGCGGCCGGGTCGGGAAAAGAGGCATATTCTTCCCAACCCGGCCGACAGACGTAAGGTTCCAATCCGAAAAGCGGGGCTAGTCCAGCAGTTTGCGTGCGGCCTTTTCGATCATTGCCGCACTGGCGGGCACTTCGCCCAGCATCACCACATCGCCGCTTTCGGTCCGGCGAATCATGACCAGGCCAAACTCCTCCCCGTCGCCGCCGAGCGACTCGAACCGTCGCGGCTCCAGCGCGCGCAGCTTGCGGACTACGGACTTCCTGGGGCTATCCGGTTTGAGGGCGGCGGGTTTGCCATTCTGTTCGCGCCGGAAAGCGCGTTCGGCGGCGATGATGCCCTTCAGCCCGCCCTCGGCTTTCTTCAAGTGTTCTGCCAAGGCCCCGCTGGCGACCTTAGTGCGCTTCGCCCAGCTGAGGACGGCGGCATATTCGGTAAGGCGCGTCTTGTCGTAATCCACCCCGAACACCAGCTTTACCACCGGCGTCATCGGAGCGCGTTCCTGCACGGTAAGACCCGAATCTTCGAGCAATTCCTTGAATTCTTCAGGAGATTCGAGCGCCGCGACCGCGAAATCGTAAGCACGCGAGACCGCTTCATAAAGCGAGGAACGGGTCCGTTCTTCGCTATTGCGCGCCGCTAGTGCCATCTCCCGCGCAGCCGCGAGCCAATCGGCCAGGCCCATGTCCGCAGGTTCCATCTGCAACGGGGAAACGACAGCTACGCTATCCGCCTCAAAGCCCGGTTGCGGCAAATCGGAAGAGATGGCGGCGGCGGGGTTGGCAGGCCCATCGGCCCAGTCGACAATCTCGTCCTGCGCATGGCGGCGCGGTTCTTCGTTGTCGTCCTCGTTTTCGTAGCCGTAACCTTGTTCGTCGGTATCCAGCGCCTGATCGATTTGCAGAAGCAGTTCGTCAGCCGTGTGCGAATCGGCCATCTCCTTCCAGTTGATTACTCCGTAGATGAAATCGATGGTTTCATCGTCGCTGGAGAAGGGCAGCAATATACCGCGATAGAGGATGGTAGCGCCGCGCTGGTTCACGAATTCGGCTTCGAACCCGATCGGCGCCTGGTTGGCGATGATCTGCATGTAATGGTCGGTAATGCGGCTGAGTAGCGAGCGTGCAGGCACATCCGAAAGCTGTTCGATATTCTCATGCCTGGCATCGCATTCCAGCGCCAGGCGATTACCGAGATAGGCGAGTTCCGGATTTTCCAGACCGCGCGAGAAATCCAGCAGCACGCTGTTAGGCCCGAAATCGGGCAATGCATCGGGATCGAGATCGTCGATCGCGGGGAAGTTGCGATTGTCGAGCAGGCTGGCCCAGAAATTGTATGCGCGCACCTGCATCCGGCGCTCGTCGGTGCCGATCGCTGGCGGCGGAGTGTGGTCTACCGCCTCGTCGTGCTCGTCTTCCATCGAATCGAGCCCCGGTCCGAGGTCCGCCGTGTCGAGCGCCCCGAAACTGCCGCGCAATGTATCCATGCCGAATTCGCCTTCCCTATGTCTTTGTAGCAAAGACACCTTTGGCGATTTTTGGTAAAAATTTTGTAAAGTTGTGCGGGCGTTTGCGGATCATTGCCCTCAAAATTCGCAAACGATCAAAGCATGTAACGCATGCGGATCGTCTGGCGTTGTGACGCCGCACCCACTGTAATCGCCGCTTCCGAAAAGGCAGGTGGCCCCATGTTGACTGGCGCGTCATTCGAAAAGCCGAAGCCTTCGCGCGGCATCATGCCCAGCACGCGGTCCGCCTTGCCGTTTTCATTCTCGTCATGCAGCAAGGCGATGGCATATGTACCGGGCACCACATCTGTGAAACGCAGGGTAGCAGCTTCGCCTGCGGGAACTACGACACTGTAGCCTTGCGTCGAGTTCTGACACCGCGGGAAACGATTGGCATCCCGCGTCATGCAGGCGCGCACTACGCCATCGTGATTGCGCATGTTGGTAATTTCAACCAGCACCTGTGTGCTGGCGGTCCGTGCCGCCACATCGCCCGTCGGCGCAGCCAGCGCCACGGAGGAACCAGCGACGAAAAGGAGTGTCAGGACTTTGCTAGCCCGCGATCTGTTTTGCACAAGCGATCCCAAAATCGGAAGTAGAGGCCGTAGTTGCAGCGATATTCGTCGTGATGCCGCTGGTGATGACTGGCTGTTATCAGCCAATTCCCTACGCGGGAATGAACAAGCCACCTGGGAAACATTTCCCAGCCCATGTGATTGGTTACGCCCATCAGCGTCATGATGCCCAGAACCAGCGCCAGCACGCCGATGTGCACGGGTATGAAAAACACCAGCGCGGGGATCACGATGGCACCGGTCACCGCCTCGATCGGGTGGAAACTCATTGCGGCCCACGCGGTGGGTGGGCGGCTGGCATGGTGTACGGCATGGGCGATGCGGAACCACTTGGGCCGGTGCATCCAGCGATGTGTCCAGTAGAACCAGGTATCATGCGCGAAGAGGTAGAGGAACAGCGAAAGCGGCAGGTACCACAGCGGGTAGGCGGACAGATCGGTGTAGATCATCGTCCATCCCCGTTCCTGCCAGCCCCAGGCCACTATTCCTGCAGCCACGCCGTAAATCGCTGCCGATACAAGCGACCACCCCATTTCCCGGCGAATCTGCAGCGTCAGGCCGTTGTAAAGGCCGGGCCGAACCACGCGCGTAGCAAAGGCAAAACCGCCGCTGGTAAGCAGGTAGCGCAGGGCCACGATTGCCGTCATGGCAAGGGCGGAAAGGGTAATGGCGAGAAGCATCCAGTGCGCTTTATGCCGTATCACAGCGCGGCTGGCGAGAGGGTAGCTCGACGTCGGCGCGATGGTCTGGACTTCAGCCCGCCAGATCGGCACCCCAACTGTTGCAATGAGGGTCTGCCGAGACAAGCAGGCGGCGCAGCGAGGTGCGGGCCAGACGCTCTACCTCCACGCGCCTTCGCGCAGCGGCCAGCGGATGGCTGGGGGCAGGACGTACGATCTCCGCATCATACTCGTCGGCCACGATCACGCCGCAGCATTCCGGTTTGAAATCCGGGCTATCGAGACAGGCACGATCCAGTTCCGGCGGCAGGCCCCAGTAAAACCGGTCGCAAAAATCCAGGTAGTCGGGCCACTTGCCATCCCCCAGCAGATCGCCGCGCGCGGTCTTCACCTCCACGATCACGATCTTGCCCTTGGCATCGATGCCCATCAGGTCCGCCCGGCGACCGTTGCGCAGCGGCATTTCTGGCAGCGCCCAGATATTGTTGCGAGCAAACAGGCGACCGATGCCGCGGCACACCGCACGCGAGCGAAGGGCAATGGGATCGGTTGCAGGATCGGCAACGGGGTCGTCCGAAGGATCGGATGCGGAAGTCTGGGTGAGCGAATCGGCCATGCTGCAAAACTGGAACAAAAAGCGAACATGGTCAAGCCTGCTGCGGTCGTTTTCGGTGCCTGGCCTATGCGCTTCTGCGCGGTCCCATCTGTCCGCTGGGCGGCAGCAGCGCGAGCATGGCGTCGCGCGCTTTCACAAACTCCCGCCACAAGGCGAGGGCGGCGGGACGGCAATCCGCACCGCGTGCGTTGATTGCCAACAGGGCGGAAATGCCCGGCTCCATTACGGCTGCAAGATCTGCGCAGCCGTGATCGGCCAGGTCGCGCCGCCATTTCTCGGCATCGCGAATCAGCGCGGGAAAATTGCGTACGTCCTTGTTCGGACGTTCGGCTTCCAGCCCGGCCAGCATGGCCACCACCTGCCCCGCCTCGCTCAGCGCCGCCCAGCGCATGCTGGTGCTGCTGGCATTGGCGGTTGCGCGGGATTGCAGGGATCCGAAGTTGGGCGATGGTGCGTTCATGTCTCGCGCCATAGTGCAGCGCTGGTTGCCAATCGGTTAGCGACATCGGCGTCTCGTCGTAGCTCGTCGAGGGAAAGTCCGCGTGGATCGGCTACTGTTTTCACAATACTTCAACTGCCCAGCGCGATGGGATTCACCGCCACGAGGCACGATTGCACTTGGCGCGAGCTCGTGCCATTGCTACGGCGCGCCGCTGTTAAGCACCCGTAGCTCAGCTGGATAGAGCGCTGCCCTCCGAAGGCAGAGGCCAGAGGTTCGAATCCTCTCGGGTGCACCATTATTTCAATGGCTTAGTGGAATGCCATTTGTTTCGTGTGGAATGGGTATGGAAAACCGGGTGTTCAATCCAGCAGCCGGTCGCTTGATCTAACTGAACCTGTTGCTATCCCAGTCTCCATGACCGACCCTGATTAAACGAATTGCTTCAATCCCTTATCGTGGGCTGGGAAAACGAAGTTGTTGAGTTCAAACGTGCTGGAGAAGCCTATTCCAGCGGAGATTTGGGCAAATATTTCTCAGCACTTTCCAACGAAGCCAATTTGCGTTGAAAAGACTGAGGCTGGCTTGCTTTCGGTGCCGATAACAAGAGTAGATCAGTCGTCGGGACAACTTACAAAGAAGGCTTAGAACGCTTGCAGGCTGACAAACTGAACGTTCGCAACGGCACGGGCAGCCTGACTTTTCGCGAAGGCCACGTTCTGCACCATATCAACGGGTGAGTGATTCTTTTTGAAATTCCAGCAGCGCCGCTGGGTATGCCGGTCGCTTGGAACGGTCATTATTACGGTAGGGCAAATGAAAACCTCGTAGCGCTTGCACCGGATAAGCTAGACGAAATTCGAGGGCAAACACTGGCCGCTGATTGGACGGCCCAGGTTGTAGAGGGGGCAAGTATAGATCATCTTGATCCAGAAGCGCTGGGTCAAGCACGGGAGCGCTTCGCGACCAAGCATAGTAATCTAGACGTAGATAGCTGGAGTGAAGAGACCCTACTTAATCGCGCGCGTGTCACTGTAGATGGGGCTATCACGCGCACAGCCCTTATCTTGCTTGGCAAGGCGGAGACTGCTTTACGGTTCAATCCTCATCCGGCTGAGATCACTTGGAGCCTAACCGGAGATGAAAGAGCTTATGAGCATTTTTCGCCGCCGTTCCTTTTGTCGACATCTCAATTGTAAGCCAAAATCCGCAACATACGGGCCCGGCTGTTGCCTGAGGATGAATTGCTTGCACATGAAGTGAATAAATATGATCAAGAGGTCGTGCTCGAGGCTTTGCACAATTGCATTGCCCATCAGGACTACAAGCAGAACGGCCGTGTAGTTGTAACCGAACATCCAGACCGATTGGTTTTCGAAAACCTCGGTAATTTTTATGAAGGTATGCCCGAGGTTTACATTTCTGGGGAGAAGCGCCCGCGTGCGCTCCTTTGCCATCGGTTACTCCCTCGAAATCGGAACGGAGCCTTAAGAGTGAAGTTCCCTTCCTTGGGAACGGGAAAGACCCGATCCACTGCGGATCGGGATGGCAGATGTAATGAAAGGGATTTTTCGCGTGATTAAGCTCTGGCCGGTTCCTCTTCCGATAACGGCGCTTCATCTGCCAATCTGCGGTACCGGAAAACGGTAATCCAGTTCAGCTGTACGACCATCTCGAACCCGAGTGATTTTCCCTTGCTCTATATCATGGCCGCTAACCATCGGCGCGCAGTTGGCGGATCAGCGCTAGCTCATAGTCCGCGCAAGACGGCGACGGATATCTTCTAGGTCCTGCGGCTTGTCGACATCGACAGCCGCTAGACCATCCGACACCCTGACCAAGCACGCCTTGATACCGATGCGGCACCCGAGCCGTGCGATTCCAGCGCCCAAACCGAGACGACCAAGGGCATAGGAGGCGAGCGTGGTCAGCCCCAGCCTGCGGACTATTCGCCAAGGGTGCTTGCGATCCGCCTCGACGCTGCGCCAAGTTGCCAGCGCGGCCTCGGCGCGACGGGTTTGCAGGTAGAAAAGATTGCAGCCCGACCATGAACCGTCGGCAAACCGCAGGTAGGTTCGCTTGCTGCCGGGCATCGCTATCTCGATATCTTCCTGCTTTGCCATCGCGACGCCCAGATCGGCGTCCGTAGGCGTACCTTCTATAAGTTCGCACACCCATTCTGGCCGCAACAGCGCGTGGTCGGCGGTCGTAATGAGGAGCGGCGCTCCAAACACGGCGAAGGCGATGCTGGCGCTTTCACCGGGCCCGGCTCCTGTGCGCATCACCTCGCATTCCAGCGAGCGGGCGAGTTCGGCGACAGGCCCATCGTCGCAGGATACGCCGATGCGGTCCATTCCTGCACCGCGCAGCGCCGTGACCACTCGTTCGAGGAGCGTCCTGCCCTCGATTTCAATCAATGCCTTGTGCGGCTTGCCCTCGACCCCGGCAAGCGGATCGCCGCCCGGCCGGGTTCCCGCCAATACGAGCGCTGAATTCACGTCGTTTTCTCCGCCAGAACCAGGCTGCGCATTACCCGCAAGACGGTCGCGCTCATCAGCACCCACGACACGGCCATGCCGCAGGCGACAGCGATGCCCATGCCGATCGCCCCCATCGGCAAAGGAAGGAAAATGCCGAAACCCAGCACAGCGACCGCAATCAACCGGATCACCAGCGGATATTGCGCGTGTCCCGTCGAATAGAGCATCGGCTCGTAAGCCACCGACGCAAGTTCGAAAGACGCGGCGACTGCCAGTGGGATGAGGATAACCGCGCCAGCCGTATAGGCCTCGCCTCCGATCAATGTGAGCAGCGGCTCCCCGAGGAAAATGGCGACCAGAATTACGCCAACGCCGCCGAGCGCGGCGATCAGCGTCACCTGTCGAACCAGCCGGCGGAACAGGTCGATCGCCTGCGTGGTATGCGCCACCGCGAACTCGGGGAAGATCGCGCGCGTCAGCATTCCCGAAAGCTTACCGATCCCCTGACCCAATTGGTCGGCGAGGCGGTAAAGACCTGCCGCGCTGGTGCCCAGGAGGAGGCCTACGGCCAGGACTGGCCCCTGCTTGTAGATCGCATCGAGCGTCGAACTGGCATAAGTGATGCCGAAGAACTTGGGCACTTCTGAATGGGCGGTCAGCGTCTCGCGGAAATGGCCGAAGGTCTTGCGACTAAGAGCCTTGGGCACGAGACGCCAAGCGACGATCCAATACAGTAGTCCGGTCAGCAGGTCGAAGAAGGCCCAGGCAAAGAGAAAGCGGCCCACGGTCGGCCCAAGAAGAATGATCAGCAACGAGGCGAGCAATCGGCCCGCGGGGACCACCGCTTCGACATAGGTGCCAAGGTCGAAGCGGTCGAGAACGCGAACAATGCCGTTGGGTGTGGTCATCCGCGACCACAGCAATGCGACGTTGAACCAGAAGGCCATGTCGATGAATTCGGGATTGAGGCTGAGCGCACCTCCGAACCCGTAGTACACGACGAAGGCTACCAGAGTTCCAACCGCCGCGCCCGAAACGTCGATGGCCCCGCACAGCCACAAGAGACGTCCGAAATTGCACCAATCCTTGCGGCGCGAGGGCTCGGCGCCGAACTTCACCACTGTCTGCCAGGTCTGGAAGCTTGCCAACGCGACCAGCGCGAGGCCAGTTGCAAAAATGAGCGAGAAGTGGCCGAAGTCCTTGAGGCCGAGCGAGCGCGACAGGATGGCAAGATACGCTATGGAGCAGATCGCCCCGAAGCCCTTGCCACCCATCAGCCAGGCGACATTCTTGAGGATATTGAGCAGGCCGCCGCGCCGGAGCTCGCCGGGCCGATCCGTCTCCGTTGCCGCAAGTTTCATTATCAATCCCGATGCGGCGGACGGCCCTAGTCTCGACCGCGCGGTAGCTGTTGGCTGCTATCTAGGCAAATGGCGCACGCCCTGCAATTCTCTTTGCACCGAGGCGCCATTGGCCTATCCGCTCGGCCCATGTCCCGAGCGGTTTTCCTGTTCAACCACGACGCGGCGCATCAGGTGGGTCATCTCGCTCCGGTCGCCGGGGCAATGGCCCGGCTCCATCCGGGGGTCGAGACCTTGGTGGCCTATGCCAGCGGCGCCGTCCGCGCGCAGATCGAGAACCTCGTTCGGCCGGAAGATGCGTTGCGGATCAACTGGCAGGAGCTCTCTCTGCCGCGCCTCGTCGGGGGCGCGGCCTGGATGCTGGATAAGGTCGCTCCCGCCACCCGCCTCGCTCGCCTCCGCATGCACTCGTCTCTCCTCGCCGCTAGCGACGCGGTTGTTTCAACCGAGCGGACTTGTCTGAGGGTCAAGCGACGCTTCGATCCGCACACTGCACCGCTGTTCATCAGGGTGCCTCACGGGACGGGTGATCGCAGCGTGACCTTCCATCCCGACCACCGGCGTTTCGAGCTCAGCCTCGTAGCCGGTACGAAAATGAAGGAGCAGCTCGTCGCCAACGGCGTCGACCCAGCGAAGATCGAGGTGACAGGCTATGCCAAGTTCGAGGGCATCGACATTCATGCGCGACCTGACTTCTTCGGCAACGGTCGCCCGACATTCGTCTATAACCCGCACTTCGACCCGCACCTGTCGAGCTGGTTTGATACAGGACCCGAATTGCTCCGTTGGTTTGCGAGCGAGGCCGGTCAGGCTTACAATCTGATCTTCGCGCCACACGTCATGCTGTTCCGCAAGGCCGTTCACATCTCACCCGAATACAGAGTCGGCAGAGTGCGCCCCGAAATCCCCAAGGAGGCGCTGGCAGTGCCGAACATCCTTATCGACATCGACGGTTCGCGACTCTTCGACATGTCGTATATGCTCGGAGCGGACGGCTACATCGGCGATGCATCGAGCCAGATTTACGAATTTCTTGTGCGACCGAGGCCCGTATTCCTGTTGGACCCTAACGGCGCTCTCGGCTCGCAGGGCGAGGCGGCGCTGCCCTTTCTGCGAACCGGGGAGAGGCTGGAGAGTACTTGCGGCCTGGTTTCCGCACTTGCCCAGTGGGAAGCAATCGGCGAGCGCTATCACACTGACCAGACACGGCTGATTGCCCATACCTTCGCGCTGTCTGACACTCCGGCATCCGAACGAGCGGCTAACGCGATCGCTGCCGCAATCGGACGCCGGAAGGGAGGAGCGCGATGCGGATAGCCTATGTGATCAACTCCATGGAGGGCGGGGGCGCGCAGACACCGCTTCCAAAAATTGTCCGCGCATTGGAGAAGGCAGGCGCGGATGTTCGCGTCATGGCACTCACCAGGCGCAACGGACTCGCGATCGAACGATTGCGGACAGAGGGCATCGAACCCGTGGTGCGCCACGGCGGCGAAAAGGACCAGTTGGCCGCCTACCGCTGGATTCGGGATCAGTCGCGTGAATGGGGTGCGGAAGTAATCTGGACCTCGCTAACGCGCGCGACGCTGCTCGGACAGATTGCGGGCAGAAGACTTAATATCCCGGTCGTGAGCTGGCAGCACAATGCGTTCCTCAAGCCATGGAATGAGCGGCTGCTGCGCTGGCGTGCGGGTGCGACCGACATCTGGGTAGCAGACAGTTCACAGGTTGCCGCGCTGACCGGCACGCGACTGGGCATTCCGCCAGATCGGCTTATCACCTGGCCCATCTTCGCCGCCGAACCGGGTGCTCCCCGGGCGCAGCCCTGGCAACCGGGAGAGATACTGCAGATCGGCAGCCTCGGCAGGCTCCACTCCAACAAAGGGTACGACATTCTTATCGACGCCCTTACCATCCTGCATGGTGGCTCCAATACGCCGAACACATCCTATCGAATTACGATTGCGGGGGCCGGTGGGGACGAGAAGGTGTTGCGGGCCCGTGCCAAGGCCCTAAACCTGGATACGATCGACTTCATCGGGTTTGCCAATGACCCCGCAAGCTACCTGGCGAAACTTCACCTTTATGTGCAGCCATCGCGCCGCGAAGGATTCTGCATCGCCGCGCACGAGGCAATGCAGGCGGCCCTTCCCGCCATCGTCTCGCGCACAGGGGAAATGCCCTTCACTGTCGACGCGCCCGCTACGGGACGCGTTGTCGAGGTCGCCGACCCGCATTCGCTGGCCAGGGCGCTCGGCGAGTTGCTGGATGCCCCGCAAGACCTCGCTTCGATGGGGCACAAAGCACGCGCGCGGGTGCTGGATAGGTTCTCGCAGGAGAGATTCGACGCAACGGGGGCGGTGATCATTCGTCGGCTCGAAGAGCTGCTCAGTCAGCGCTAAGCACCCGCCAGCCGCGTGCCTGCGCCCTTGCCCTCTTGCCAGAACTTGCGGTGATAAAGATCGGGTCGCCTGCCAGTTCCAGTAGCGGCGCATCGGCAAAGCTGTCGCTCACGAAGCGCAGATCCATTTCCTCCAGTGACTGGCCCTCCTGCTCGGCCCACTGCCGAACCCGCGCAAGCTTTGTCTCGCCGTAACAATTTCCTCCTGGGATCGAGCAATCGTCCCAGTGTGTCCCGATCACCGTGTCAATCCTGAGATGGTCGGCGAAAGCTCTCGCATAGAATTCGAACGCTGCTGTCGCGACGACGATACGCGCGCCTTGTGCTCGATCTTCCTCAAGCAAGGCAAGGGCCGCAGGCATGAACCCATCATTTTTCATACGACGGTCAGCGAACTGCCGGCCCAATTTTTCAAGTGTTGCAATGTCTGTCACGCCAAGCAGCAGCCGCATCCCGCGCGTCTTGAGCGCCGTTCGATCGTAAAGCCCTGCGCGATATCCAATCATCATCGCTACCCAGACTGGCAGCAGCGCCAATCTCCATGGTGCAATACGCTTCGCTGCGAAGACCAGGAATGGCGTGAAGGTTGCCCGCCGCGTCAACGTGTTATCAAGGTCGTAGATGGCGATCCGCATTGGCGGCGTCTGCCAGCGAGGCACGGCTGGATCAAGCCGATGAACGATCTACTCCGAGGTCGTGGTCCATCCGGCCGAACAGTAACGAACGGCAGCTTCCGGTTCATAGCAGCAAGCGCACGAATGACTGCTACGGGGCGCATTGCCGCCATTTGCAGGAACGGTGGGTGGAAGTCTTACAGCCCAGAACTTCAACCCGCTAATTCCGTGAAAAGTACGCGTTAGAATTAGTTGCAGCGCTAGGGCTGCGAAATGTCTCGATAATGCGAACGTCAAAAACCGACAGGACGTAAGGTTCAGTGGGTGGGGACGCGCAAGAAACGTTGACCCTTGACCGGACTTACAATTATGTTTGCGGGACTGCTCGTGGAGGTTGAAGTCGCCGAGACTTTAATCACCACGTCTGGGTTGTTGGTGATAACCGCTCATCTTCGCAATTGGCGATTGCGAGCGTGCAAGTAGGGCTGATGGATCGTGGTTCTAGCCCCATCGAAACAGCAACGCTTGCGAAGCTGTGCCTAAAGTCATGCAGCCGAACATCAGCAAGGTCCGCTGCATGAACTTAACCCTCCGATCACGCTCGCAAAATCAGCCAGTGAGACCAGCCCACCGGATCTGGGAAAGGCGAAAAACGTTAAACCCGAACGGTCCAAGATTGGGTAGCAGTGCACCCACTATTGCTTGAAGGTAAGTTAAGAAGCTGGATCTGATTTCTGAATAGGGGTGTTTCTATGCGACCTATCGAATTCAAATCTTATCCGTTTCAGAATCCCCGTCAGGCCGGTCTTTTTGCGAAGATGCCGAAGCCTGCGATGATGGCGTAGCATGAGATGGGAAGGATCATGGCGAAGGCGAGGCTGCCGCTGGTATCGGCGAGAACGCCGTAGAGCAGCGGGACTACCGCGCCGCCAAAGATGGCGACGTTGATGATGCCCGATCCGTCAGCCGCACGCGGTCCCAGCTTCTCGCAGGCGAGCGAGAAGATCGTCGGGAACATGATCGAATTCATCAGGCCAACCGCCAGCAGGCTATAGGCTGAAATCTCTCCCGTGGTCAGCGTGCTGATGAGGATGAGCACGATCGAACCGGTCGCGTTGAACGCGAGGATCTTACCTGGCGAGAAGATGCGCAGGAAGTAGGAGCCGATGAAGCGGCCCACCATCGCGCCGCCCCAGTACAGGCCGATCATCCAGCCGATCACGCTTGCGGGCTGTCCCAGCACTCGGTCCTGTGCAAGGTAGCTGATGATAATCGATCCGATCGAGACCTCTGCGCCGACATAGAGGAAGATACACAGTGCGCCGTAACCGAACCGGCCGCGCTTCAGCAGGTCGAGCCCGGCAAGGCCCGAGGAGGCCTCGTGCTTTTCCCCCTGAAGCCGGTTACGGAACAGCCACACGGCAAGGGCCACCAGCGCAATCAGGATCGCGACGCCGAGATAACCCTGCCAGATCGCTTCGCTCTCTGCCTGGCGATAAGCGGTAAGCTCCGAGCCCGAAAGCTGGTCCGCAGTCACATTGGCAAGGGTACCGAGAATGACGATCGATCCGATTATCGGGAAGACGGTGGTGCCCAGCGAGTTGAAGGCCTGCGCAAAGGTCAGTCGGCTGTGCGCCGTGCTCTGCGGACCCAGCA
>CAJXTZ010000010.1 GCA_913061345.1 uncultured Erythrobacter sp. | reverse complement strand
CGTCGGCAGCGTCAGATGTGTATAAGAGACAGCTGCTGGTGAAGCTTGGAAAAGGCATCGCTTCGCTGCGCTTCCAGCGCGCCGACATGCTGTTCGTATTTCTCCAGCCTTTCGTTCACAGGCTTCAGCAGATTGGCAACGGCCTCCTTGTTGGCCCGCTCCGAATTGCCGAAACGCTCCGCCGCATCGGCAATGAATTTTTCCTGCGCCTTGCTCAGCACTTCGCTGCCCGCCGCACGGAACTGTGTCAGCAATTCCTCGCGCGCTTCCTTCATCAGGATGATCTGCTTTTCGTGGTTGGCGGCATCCGCCTCCATCGTAGCGAGACGATTGCGCGCCGTATCACGTTCTTCGCGGATAACCTCGATCTGCGTGGCCAGCCCGTCCACGCGCTCTGCTCGCACAGTTGCATTCTCCAGATCGATCACGGCCTTGCGGAACTTCTCGTCCAGTTCTCGTGCCTCGGTATCGCGCCGGGCATGGCGATCGCGCCAGTCGGCAACGGGTCGCTGGCCAAGCCAATAACCAAGGCCGCCCATGACGAGGGCAAGAACAATCAGCACAAGAACAACAGGATCCATAAACAACCTTCAGCCAAATCGAACCGGAACGAAAGGCGAACCTACTGCCTGCGCTCGTGTCCCGCAAGCGTCCTGCCCCGGCCATCCCCATCCGATATTCGAAAAACCTTGTGAACCTCGTCCGATTGATCAAAGACCACGGAGAAACGTAGAAGAAAGTTGCCAGGTCAGCATTGCGAAATTTCGTTTCGGGGAAATTACCGCAAATTCATCCGCATCAAGAAAGGTATCATGCCGACAGATATCGAAATTGCCCGCAAGGCAACGCTGAAACCCATTGCCGAGGTCGCCGAAGCCGCAGGCATCGCGAACGACGCGCTGATCCCCTATGGAAGGCACAAGGCCAAGGTCGATACCTCTGCCATGCCCGACAACCCGTACGGCAAGCTGATCCTGGTAACTGCGATCAATCCCACGCCCGCCGGCGAAGGCAAGACCACAACGTCGATAGGACTTTCCGATGCGCTTCACCGCATTGGCAAGAAGACCATGCTGTGCCTGCGCGAACCTTCGCTTGGCCCCTGCTTCGGCATGAAGGGCGGCGGCGCTGGCGGTGGCCAGAGCCAGGTTATGCCGATGGACGAGATCAACCTGCACTTCACAGGCGATTTCCATGCCATCACCAGCGCGCACAATCTGCTTTCCGCCATGATCGACAACTCGATCTATTGGGGCAATCCGAACGATATCGACCTGCGCCGCGTAACATGGAAGCGCGTACTGGACATGAACGACCGCGCCTTGCGGCAGATCGTCGGTCCGCTGGGCGGAAGTGCCAACGGCTTCCCGCGCGAAAGCGGGTTCGACATTACCGTCGCCTCCGAGATCATGGCTATCCTTTGCCTCGCCAACGATCTGCAGGATCTGCAGAAGCGCCTGGGTGACATCATCATCGGCTATACGCGCAAGAAAGAGCCGGTCTATTGCCGCGATGTGAAGGCCGACAGGGCGATGACCGTGCTGCTGAAGGACGCCATTCTGCCCAACCTGGTGCAGACCCTGGAAAACCGCCCCGCCCTTCTGCACGGCGGCCCCTTTGCCAACATCGCCCACGGCTGCAACTCCGTCATCGCTACCAGAACGGCGCTGAAACTTGCCGATTACACGGTGACAGAGGCAGGATTCGGCGCGGATCTCGGTGCCGAAAAGTTCCTCGACATCAAGTGTCGGCTGGCCGATCTGAAGCCCGATGCCATCGTGCTGGTGGCCACGGTCCGCTCGCTCAAGATGAATGGCGGCGTGCCCAAAAGCGAGCTGACCCAGGGCGAAAATGTCGACGCGGTTCGCAAGGGCTCGGTCAACCTAAAACGCCACATAGAAAACCTGAAGAAATTCGGCGTGACCCCCACCATTGCCATCAACCACTTCCATCTCGACACCGATGCCGAGATAGCTGTCATCAAGGAAATGGCGAACGAATACGGCGCAGATGCAGTGGTCTGCAAGCACTGGGCCGAAGGCGGTGCCGGTGCCGAGGAGTTGGCGCGGATCGTGGCGGACAAGGCCGATGCCGGTGCGCCCGGTTTCGATTATCTCTACCCCGGCGCCATGCCGCTGGCCGACAAGATCACGACCGTTGCGACGCAAATCTATCGCGCGGGCGAGGTCAGCATCTCAGCTCCTATCCGCAAGCGACTTAAGCAGTGGGAAGACATGGGCTATGCGCACTACCCCGTTTGCATGGCCAAAACACAGTATTCCTTCAGCATGGACCCGACAGCGCTTGGCGCGCCGGAAGACCATACGATAGAGATCGACGAAGTGCGCTTGTCCGCTGGCGCAGGCTTCGTGGTCGCCATCTGCGGTGGGATCATGACGATGCCGGGTCTGCCCAAGGTTCCGAGTGCGGAGAACATCTTTGTGGACGAGAACGGCCAGATCGAGGGTTTGTTCTAGGGCGTTTGAAGGCACAACAATCCGAGGGCGGCGATCCTTGTGGGGTGGCCCTGTCTCATCTGCTCGCTTGCCTCCCATACAGCTTTGTCAGCGGCGTTGCGGTGATGCCGTAGACCACTACCGAGAGCACCACCGTCAAACTGATCAGCGGCCAGAGAATCTCACTTGCATCGTGCCTGGCCGCGAAAGCTGCATAGAACAGCGCTGCAACACCGATCGGCCCGAACCAGCCAGCGTAAGCCGCCTCCCGCATGTTCGCATAAGGTTTGGCCATCACCTGCAGCAGGAGAAATAGGGGCAAACGGCGTAGAAGAACCAGCGATGTCGCCGCTGCCAGCAGTGGCCATCCAAGTTCCAGCCATTGGGTGATCGGGGCGATCACCCCCAGCAGGATGAACACCGGCAGGGTGAGCGAGCGATCCACCGCGTCCTGAAAATGCTCGTGACTTTCCTGCCGTTCCTGCTTCATTGCCCGGTTCAGCACCGTGCCTGCAACGAAGACCGAAAGGATGCCGTCCGCGCCCAACAACGAAACACTGGCGAGCGCCAGCATGGCGAGGGCAAACGTTGTTGCCGTCAGAGATTTGGTTTCGGCGAAGCCATGCTCATGCCCCATCTTGAACACCCAACCGGTCGCCTTGCCCAGAACCCAGCCCAGCGCCAGGGCACCTGCAACTTCCCACGCCAGGAATGCGAACGACCCGGTGAAGGCATCCTTTGTTTGATCCATCAGCAGCAGCGGAAACAAAACGAGGGGCAATGCCAGGCCATCGTTGATACCGCTTTCTGCAGTTATGACGTTGCGCGTTCGCTCTGGCACGCATTTTTCAGCCAGGCTTCCCGAGACGATGCTGCGGGCCAGCACGGGATCGGTTGGCGTTACGATTGCCCCTGCCAGCAATGCCAGCAGCAATGAAATATCGAGCCAGAGCCAGGACAACCCAGCCGATGCGATCCACATCAGCGCGGTTCCGGGCACCAGGATCAGCGCAAGGCTGCGCCAGTTGCGCTTGTGATAGCCCGACGGCAGTGAAAGCGCGGCACTCATAACCGAAAGTGCTAGCGTGATCCGGGTGAACTGTTCGACGAACGCGAGATGGTTCTCATTCGCGCCCGGATCGAGATGAACAAGGCCGAGCCCGTGTTCGCCAACCATCATCCCCACCGCAAGACAGACCAGCGCTTCGGATGCCCACATATGCGATTTGATCCACCCGCTCACCAGGGTCAGCGCGAGTACCGTGCCTGCTGCAAGTGCCAAGGGGACATCGAATGCATCCATCCTTTCACGCAACGGCCATTTGGGCCGCAGGTTTCCGGCGAGAGGCTTTGATAGGGTGAGAACGATAGTCTGCCCATCACGGAACCATCGCAACCTCTTGCGCGCTACATAGGCAACAGCAGGAGAAACGATATGTCGATCAAGGAAATGATCAAGGAACACCCCAGCGTGGGAAGCGACTATAACGAACAACTGGCAGAGGCGGTGAAGCACGCGATGTATTGCGCGGCCATCTGCAATTCGTGCGTTGATGCCTGCAATGGCGAAGAGGGCGACATGTCCGAATGCATTCGCAAATGCTCGGACTGTTCGGACATCTGTCAGGCCGTCAGCACGGTGGCCGCGCGGCGTACGCATGGCAATACGGTGGTGATCAAGTCACTGCTGGAAGCCTGTATTATCGCCTGTAAGGTCTGCGCGGAGGAATGCGCAAAGCACGACAACGACCATTGCCGCCGGTGTGAGCGCATGTGCCGCGAATGCATGGAAGACTGCGTGAAGGCGCTCGAAGGGATGGTCGATACCGCCACCGCCTGATTGCAATGCCGCATACGAAAAAGGGCCGCTCCATCGGGCGGCCCTTTTCACGTATTTTCGGGGCGGCTCAGTCCCTGTCCGCGTTTCGCCGGGCAAAAAAATTCATCAGGAAACGAAAGCCCACCGTGAAGGCGACGAAGTAGATTGCAAACCGGATGGCAAGTTCGTCAAACCCCAGTCCGCGATCGTAATAGACCCAAGCGCACATCACCATTGCATACAGCAGACCGGCAACACTTGCCTGGCTCCAGCTGATCGTTCTCATCAGGCAGCTTCGCGCATCTTCTTGAGCTTCTTCAGCGCCATGTTGCGTCTCAGGCGGGAAAGGTGATCGATGAAGAGAACGCCATTGAGGTGGTCCATCTCGTGCTGGATGCACACGGCCAGCATCCCGTCCATCTCTTCCTCGTGGGTATTTCCCGCCAGGTCCTGCCAGCGCACACGGCACTTCGAAGGGCGTTCGACATCGGCAAAGATATCGGGCACCGAAAGGCACCCTTCCTGATAACTTTTGGTATCGTCCGACGGATCGAGGATTTCGGGATTCACATAGACGCGCGGATCGTTGATGATTGGCTGGTGCGTATGCTCATGCCCATCGTGGTCGCCCGGGACGGGATCGGCGTCCGGGTCTTCTTCCTGCAAATCGATTACCAAAAGGCGCAGCGGTTCCCCCACCTGAATAGCGGCCAGACCGATACCACGCGCATCGTACATCGTCTCGAACATGTCATCGACGAGGGTCTTGAGATCGTCGTCGAATGTCTCGACAGGAGACGACACCGTTTTCAGCCGGGGGTCCGGCGCTTCTATGATTTCGCGTATAGCCATGCGCCGAATATAGGACGAAGCGCCTGAACCTTCAATTGCCGATCATTCGGGCAGGTTTCAGCCCAGTGGTCGCCGCGCGCGCAGCGCCTGCGCCAAGGTGCCCTCGTCCAGGTAATCCAGTTCCCCTCCCACCGGCAGTCCGTGGGCGAGTTGCGTGATACGAACGGGGCGCTCTTCCAGCCGTTCGGCTATATAATGCGCGGTGGTCTGCCCTTCCAGCGTGGCATTCATGGCCAGCACCACCTCGTCCACGCCGCCCGCTTCCACCCGGCCCAGCAGGCTGTCTATTGCAAGGTCTTCAGGTCGAATGCCGTCCAGCGCCGAAAGCCGTCCACCCAGCACGTGGAACGTGCCGGTAAACAGGCGCGCTCGGTCAAGCGCCCACAGGTCCGCCACGTCCTCGACAACGCAAATAGACTTGGGATCGCGCTTGGGATCGGCGCAAATCGTGCACGGGTTTTGCGTATCCACGTTGCCGCAGGTGTCGCACTCCACCAGCCTTTCCTTTACCGTGCCCAGCGCATCCAGAACCTGATCGAGTGCGGTTTCCCGATGTTTAACCAGCCACAGCACGGCCCGCCGCGCCGAACGCGGGCCAAGCCCCGGAAGGCGCGCCAATGCCGAGGCGAGGTTTTCGATCTCTTGCGATGCCATGTTCCGGCAGATAGGGCCGCGCGCAGGGAATAGAAAGGCTGACGATGCGCCTGATTTTCATGGGTACGCCCGATTTCGCCGTGCCGACGCTGGATGCACTGGTGAATGCGGGGCACGACGTGGCTGCCGTGTATAGCCAGCCGCCCAGCCGCGCGGGGCGTGGCAAGAAGGAGCGCCCCTCCCCCGTCCACGCGCGCGCCGATGCCCTGGGTATCGAGGTCCGCCATCCCGCCAGCCTGAAGGGAGAGGAGGAGCATAATGCTTTTGCCGCGCTGAATGCCGATGTCGCCGTGGTTGCCGCCTATGGTCTGTTGCTACCCCAAGCCGTGCTGGATGCACCGGTGCACGGCTGCCTCAATGTCCACGGCTCCCTGCTGCCGCGCTGGCGTGGTGCCGCGCCCATCCACCGCGCGATACAGGCAGGCGACGAAGAAACCGGCATCACCATCATGCGCATGGAGCGCGGCCTCGATACAGGGCCGATGCTGCTGAAGAGTGCTACGCCCATCGACCACAAGACGACTGGCGAATTGCACGATGAACTGGCTGTCCTTGGGGCAAGCCTGATGGTGCAGGCACTTGCGCGGATCGAAACCCTTGTGCCGGAACAGCAGGACGATGCGCTGGCCACATACGCACCGAAGATCAGCAAGGCCGAAGCGAAGCTCGATTTCAGCAAGCCGGCCGAGGTTCTGGAACGCGAAATTCGCGCCTTTGCGCCCTTCCCCGGAAGCTGGCTGGAAATGGATGGCGAACGCATCAAGCTGTTGCGCGCCGAATGCGTTGATGGCGAAGGGGTGCCGGGCACGGTTCTGGATGATCGCATGACTATCGCCTGCAGCACCGGCGCGCTACGCCCCGTTACGCTGCAACGGGCTGGCAAGCCTGCGATGGCGCAGGACGATTTCCTGCGCGGCAATGCCGTCAAGGTGGGAGCGCGCGTGAATTGACCCGCTTCGCCCTTGCAATCGAGTTCGACGGCGGCCCTTTCTTTGGCCTGCAACGGCAGGACAATGGGCCCAGCGTCCAACAGAGTATCGAGGACGCCGCCCGCGCCGTAACGGGAGAAATGGTGACGCTGCACAGCGCGGGGCGCACCGATAGCGGGGTCCATGCCCTCGCCATGCGCAGCCATCTGGATATCGAAAAACCGTTCGATCCGTTCCGGCTGATGCAGGCGCTCAACGCCAAATTACGGCCCGATCCCGTGGCGATCATCGGCTGCGAGGTGAAGCCGGATGACTGGCATGCACGCTTTTCGTGCACGGGGCGCAGCTATGAATACCGCATCCGCAACCGCCGCGCGCCGCTGACGCTGGAAAAAGGTCGCGCCTGGCACATCGCCCGCCCGCTCGACCACGAGGCGATGCACCAAGCGGCGCAGGCGCTGGTGGGAAACCACGATTTCACCACCTTCCGCAGCGCCCATTGCCAGGCCGCCAGCCCGTTGAAAACGCTGGGCCGACTGGATGTCAGCCGCGAGGGCGACGGGATTATCGTTCGCGCCGCCGCGCGCAGTTTTCTGCATCACCAGGTGCGATCCATGGTGGGGTGTCTGGCATTGGTCGGGCAAGGCACCTGGGGGATAGATCAGATAGCCCGTGCGTTGGAGGCAAAAGACCGGGCGGCATTGGGCCTCAATGCTCCGCCCGAAGGCCTTTATTTCGTACACGCCACTTACCCACAAGAGGACTAGATCCATATGACCGACACCACCGGACGCCAGCTTATCTCAACTCTTTCCGCCGATGGCACGATGGTGCTGGAGCTGCAGGAAAAGTCATTTCCGCAGCCGACGAACAACGAAGTGCTGGTGAAGTTGGAAGCAGCGCCGATCAACCCGTCGGACCTGTTCCTGATGACGGCTGGCGCGGACCTTGAGAACGCGACTTACGAAAGCGGCAAGGTAACTATGCAGATCGCACCGCCGGCGGCCGCCAGGCAATCCGCTCGCCACGGCAAGCCGCAGACTGTCGGCAACGAGGGCGCAGGCGAAGTCATCGCGGCAGGACCGGACGAACAGGCGCAGGCGCTGCTGGGCCAGCGCGTGGCCTGCGTGCCGGGCAATGCTTTTGGCGAATATGCCATCGCGAATGCCAAGATGTGCCTGCCGCTGGGGGACCATTCTTCAGAACAAGGCGCAAGTTCCTTCATCAACCCGATGACGGCACTGGGTTTTGTCGAGACCGCCAGGCGCGAAGGTCACGAGGCTATCGTCCACGCAGCAGCTGCCTCTAACCTTGGCCAGATGCTGAACCGTATCTGCCAGGAAGACGGGATGGACCTTGTGAACATCGTGCGCCGTGATGGGCAGGTGGAAATCCTGAAAGACCAGGGCGCAAGCCACGTGGTGAACAGCTCGAAAGAAGATTACGAGAAATCCCTCGCCGAGGCGATCGATGCGACCGGCGCATATCTGGGTTTCGATCCCATTGGCGGTGGGCGAACCAGCGACACGTGCCTTCGCGCGATGGAGCGTGTTGCTGCCTCGAAGTTAACCGAATACAGCCGCTATGGCTCCGACCAGCAGAAGAAAATGTACATCTACGGGCGGTTGCAGGTGGAGCCCACGATCCTGACGGCAAGCTATGGTTTTGCATGGACCTTGTCGGGCTGGTTGCTGATGCCCTTCCTAAAAAGCTGCGACATGAAAACGATGATGGCCCTGCGCCAACGCGTGCACGACGGGCTGACCACCACATTTGCCAGCAGCTACAAGGCGCGGGTCGATCTGGAGGAAATGCTGACCAGGGATGCGATGATGGACTACGCGCAGATGTCGACGGGCGAGAAATATCTCGTCACGCCGCACGGCTGACGCCTCGCGCCGCTAGCGTCGCATTTCCTCGTCGATCCTGCGCTGGATTTCGCGTTCTGCCGCTTCCTCGTCCACGTCGAGGGACAATTCTCCGTCGCGGACGCGGAACTCCAGCGGCACGCCCTCGATCTCGGTGGATAGCACTGCCTCGTCGTCGTTGACGATCAGGCGGCGGCCATCGCCCAGCGGGATATCCTGCAGGTCGGGCACGTCCTGAGGCTGCACCGGTCCGCTGGGATCGGGCGATGGCGTGGGGCGCGGCGGCGCTGCCGAGGCACCCAGCGCCGCGCGAAGGAAATCGCGCCAGATGCGTGCTGGCAGTCCGCCGCCCGAGATATTGCCCAGTGGCGAATTGTCATCATTGCCGATCCATACGCCAACAACGAGGCGGTTCTCCCCCTCGCCCGCGTAGCCAACGAACAGGGCATCGCGATTGTCCTGCGTGGTGCCAGTCTTGCCGTAGTTGGGAATTGACAGCATGGCAGCGCTGCCCGTGCCGCGATTGATCGCGCCGCGCAGCATGTCCTCGATCTCATCGCGATCAGAGCTGCCAAGATTTCCGCGCCCGTCCAGCAGCCAGTCGAACCAGCCCTGCTCCGCTAATGGAAAAGCATGGGGTTCGACCGGGAAGCTGTTGGCGGCAACACCGGCATAGGCGCTGGTCAGTTCCAGCAGCGTCATAGTGGACGTTCCCAGCGCCATGCTGGGATCGCCCTCCGGCAGCGGAGAGGTTGCCCCCAGTTCGCGCGCGGTTTCGATCACCGCCTCGCTGCCCACCGCATTCAGCAATCGCACCGCCGCAACGTTGGATGATTGGGCGAAGGCGTCGCGCAGCGTGATGGTGTCCGAGTAACGGCCGCTGGCGTTGCTGGGCCGGTAAGAGCCTTCGGTGAAGGCCGCGTTGGAAATGGTATCGTCCGGGCTCCAGCCGTTGCGCAGCGCGGCAAGGTAGACGAACAGCTTGAAGGTGGAGCCGGGCTGCCGACGCGCCTGCGTGGCGCGGTTGAAGGGGCTGGTCGCGTAATCCTTGCCGCCCACCATTGCCAGGACTTCGCCATTGGATCGCATGGCTACCAGCGCTACTTGCGCCTCACCCAGCGGTGCGCGCTGAATCACGCGGTTGGCCGCCGCCTGCAATTCGCTGTCCAGCGTGGTGGTAATGGTCTGACGCGAATAGCTCATGTCGCTCTGCTCTCGCGCGGCAGGCAAAGCCCAGTCGGCAAAGTAGGTTCCCGTGGGTAGATCGTTGCGGGTGCGCACATCCAGATCGGGCACCGGCATGCTACTGGCCCTGGCTTGCGTGATATAACCCGCCGCCACCATCGCGCCTTTCACAAGGGCATAACGCTGGGCGGCAAGATCGGGATTACGGGTGGGGGCAAGGCGGCTGGGTGCCTGTAACAGGCCTGCCAGCATGGCTGCCTGTTCGGGCCGCAGATTCTCCGGATGGCGATAGAAGTAGTGTAGGCTTGCTGCCCGCAGGCCGTACATGTTGTCACCGAAATAGGCGTTGGACAGATAGCGCTCGAGGATTTCGTCCTTGCTCAGCCAGCTTTCCAACCAGACTGCGATGAGCGCCTCTCGCGCCTTGCGGGTCAGCGTCTGTTCCGGAGTGAGGAAGGTGAACTTGGCCAGTTGCTGGGTAATGGTGGAGCCACCGCCCACGCCGGTGAACAGCGCCCGCGCCACCCCGCGCGGATCGACGCCCCAGTGATCGTAGAATCGCCGGTCCTCGATGGCGAGAAACGGCTGGACCACGTGGTCCGGCAGATCGGCAATCTTCACCGGCTCTTCCACCACGGCGCCGTTGCGGGCAATCGGCGTGCCGTCAGCAGCCAGCAGCGTGATCTGCGGCGGGGCGATGGGTTCCAGACTTTTCGAGAGCGGTGCGGTGATCGCCAGCCAGGCAACCAGCACGAAGAATATAAGGAGTATAGCGGCAAAAATCCGGCTGCCCCACCACAACTTGCCTCGCCCGCGCGCGCGATCTGGCACGAAACGCCGCCAGCCACTGTGATAGCGCGTTCTGTCGTAATAGCGTTGCGGAGCTGCATCACGGCCAAAATCCCGGTCGTCGAGATCGGACAGCGGCGTCCACGGCGCGTTTTCCAGCGCGACATCTCGCTCGGTCCAGCGATCATATTCGGCTTCGCGCCGCTTGAAAGGGTTACGCCACATGCGATTCACACCACTGTATTAGCAGAATAATACACGTTGCGCGAGGGTGCAATTGTCAAGATGACAAGCACGTCAGTCTTGCGCGGCAATCCGTCCGCCATAGGTCGTCCCGAAGAAATCGCCGGGCAGCCAGGCTGGCGTCTCTTCCATGTTCGCGATGTTGCGGGCGATGGCATGGTTGACCGCCGTGAACCGCTCCAGCGCGTTGAAATCGACAAGCTCGATCTCGTCCGACGGTTGGTGGTAATGCTCTCCATAGACGATGCCCTGCGCCTCTTCTCCGCCATTGGCAAAACCAAGGTCGAGATAAACCGCCGGGATGCCGCGCCTTACATAGGAGTACTGGTCCGACCGGGTAAAGAAACCCTGCTCGGGCTGCGGATCGGGACTGAGTTTCAGTCCGTGCTCCTCTGCCGCCGCTTCCACCTGTGGGTAGAGGGTGGAACGCTCCGCCCCGAAGGCGACCACATCGGCAAAGTCATAGGTTGCAACAGGCATGTCGAGGTTGACGTTGGCCACCACCTGGTCCGCAGGCACGGTGGGGTTTGCAGCATTGTAGGCAGAGCCCAGCAAGCCTTTTTCCTCCGCCGTCAGCGCCAGCACCAGCACCGGGCGGCGCGCCGGTGTTTCCTGCAACAGGCGGGCAACCTCGATCATGCTGGCCACACCCACGGCGTTGTCCAGCGCGCCGTTGTAGATCTCGTCGTCGCCCTCTTCTTCTGTGGGCTGAATACCGACGTGATCGAGATGGGCTGTCAGGATAACATATTCGTCCGCCACTTCGGGATCCGATCCGGGCAGCATTCCGATTACATTGGGCGTTTCCACATCCTCGAACTCGCTGGCGAAATCGATGCGGATGCTGCGGTCTAGTGCGAAGCTGGGCATCAGCGCCTCTTCTGTCGCTTCCGCTTCGACAAGATCGTCGTAATCGAAATCTTGCCCTTCCAGCAGTTCGCGTGACAGTTCGGGCGAGAGACCGGTGGAGACAAGAATATTGTCCGCTCCTGTATAGGCCGTGCCGTCTGGGCCGACCCACGTCGTGGTACGGCGCTGTTGCACGGAACGGGCAGTCTGCTCCCAGCCGAAAACCTCCTCCAGTTGCGGCGTGCGCAGCAGCAACATGCCCACTGCGCCGCGATCCGAAAGCCGCTCGTCGATGGTGCTGCGAAAGTGGGCGGCCTCTTCGCCATCAAGACTTTCCGGTCCACCGTAAACGCGCACGGCCACGGCGCCTTCAAGGTCGACACCGGCGAAGTCGTCGCGGCCTGGGATGTCGAGGCCGTAACCGATGAAGACAAGCGGCGCTTCTATCGTACCGCTTGCCTCTATTGGGGAACCCAGCACGTAGAAATCTTCGAAGGCAACGAGATCGCCCATCCCTTCGATGGACAGAGTGTTGCCTTCCTCCGCCGGGGTATGGGTGCGCAGGGTGACGTTCTGGAAATAGGTGCCATCGTCGCCCGCAGGTTCCAAGCCCAGCGAGGCGAAACGCCCGGCGACATAGCCGGCCGCCCGCTCGTGTCCGCGCGTACCGGCCTCGCGCCCCTCCATATCGTCCGCCGCCAGAATTGCGGTGTCGCGCTCCAGCATGGCGCGATCTACATTGTCAGCGGTATTGGCAGCAGCAGGGGTCGCCAGAATGGCGGTAGCGGCCAGCAGGCCGACAGTCAGGCGGATGGGCAAGTCGGTATCCTCGTTTCAGATGCAAACACCCTGCTAAACGACCGGAGCCGACTGACAAGTGAACAATCTGCGAAACGCGAATATGCGCCGACTTATGCCTTGCCAACAACGCTTTCGGGCAGATCCTCGCCCATCACGCGCTGATAGTATTCTGCCACCAGCATCCGTTCTGCCTCGTCACACTTGTTGAGGAAGCTGAGGCGGAAGGCATAGCCGGGATTGCCGAAAATCTCGGTATTCTGCGCCCAGGTGATGACGGTGCGCGGGCTCATTACGGTGGAAATATCGCCGTTCATGAAGCCCTGCCGCGTCAGGTCCGCCACGCGGATCATATCGGCCACCATCTTGTCGTCCAGCTTGGTCTTGGCGCCGATGATCTCGCGCTCGGTCTCTGCCGGAAGGTAATTGAGGCCCACCACGATATTCCAGCGGTCCATCTGGCCCTGGTTGATCGCCTGCGTGCCGTGATACATGCCACTGGTATCGCCCAGGCCCACGGTGTTAGCCGTTGCGAACAGGCGAAAATGCGGATCGGGACGGATCACACGGTTCTGATCCAGCAGGGTCAGCTTGCCCGCCTGTTCCAGCACGCGCTGGATGACGAACATCACATCGGGCCGCCCAGCGTCGTATTCATCGAACACCAGCGCCACGGGATGCTGTAGCGCCCAGGGCAGCAGGCCTTCGCGAAATTCCGTGACCTGCAAGCCATCGCGCAGCACAATGGCATCGCGGCCCACAAGATCGATACGGCTGATGTGCGCATCCAGGTTGATGCGGATCGTCGGCCAGTTGAGGCGCGCTGCCACCTGCTCGATGTGGGTGGATTTGCCGGTGCCGTGATAGCCCTGAATCATCACGCGGCGATTGTGGGCAAAGCCCGCCAGGATCGCCAGCGTGGTATCGGGATCGAAGACATAGGTCTCGTCGGTATCGGGCACACGCTCGTCCGCCTTGGAAAAGGCGGGGACTTTCATGTCCACGTCAATGCCGAAAGTCTCGCGGACGTCCAGTTCGATATCGGGGGCGGTCATGGCGGTGCCGCCATCTTCTGTGTTGGTCATGTCATTCATCTCTGCGCGCTGCCTAGACGGGTGGCTGTGGTGCTGCAACACAGATGTTGGTGCTATATTGCCCGAAGGCTCGAATTGCAGCGGCAGGGGCACCCTGGACAGATGGGCTCTCGCATTTGCAGGCGGCCTGCCCCACATTGCACCCATGGCTCGCCTGGATCCTTCCAAATTTGACCCTGTCGATTTCGCCCGCCGCAAGCTGGTTCAAAGCGTGCGCGCCGCGTTCAACGATACGGCAAAGGGCGAAGCGCCGGTTCCGCCATCCGACGACGCCTACTTTGCCAAGGACACGCCTATCCGCATGGTCCATGCCGACGTGGTGAGCATGATGGTTGGCGGCATGGCAGCACTGCTGCTGCAGATGTTGCATCCCCATGCTTTGCGCGGTGTGCTGGATTTCTCCAATTTCAGGGCGGACATGCATGGTCGGCTGCGGCGCACCGCACGCTTTATCGCTGTCACGACCTACGGCCACCGCGACAACGCCGATGCGGCGATTGCCCGCGTCAACGCCATTCACGCAAAGGTGCAAGGCACCCTGCCTGACGGCACGCCCTACTCCGCCACCAATCCACGCACGCTGGCATGGGTGCATGTGACGGAGGCGCTGATGTTTCTTGAGGCATGGCTGGTGCATGTACGGCCAAACATGCCCTTGAGTCAGCAGGACGAATACTTTCGCCAGTTCGCCCTAGTCGCCCGTCAGCTTGGAGCCGATCCGGTGCCGGAAACCAAGGCCGAGGCACAGGCGATCTTCCGCGAGATGCGCGGCGATCTACGCGCAGGGACGGAGGCACGCGAGGTGGCCGACCTGATCGTGAACAGGCGCGTGGAAGGCGCTCCGGGTGCAGTGCAGCCTTTCCTGGCCAGTGCGGCGGTGGACCTCATCCCGCCCTTTTCGCGCACCATGCTGGGGCTGGAACGACCCGGCTGGCAAGCCACGCCCGCGAAGCTCGTCACCAGTGCGATGGGCGGCACACTGCGCTGGGCCTTTCGACAAAAGCCCTAGCCGAAGGGCTGCGCACGCCGCAGCAGCTGGTAAGCCTCCACAACGCGTTGCAATTGCGCCTCGTGCGAACGGTCTCCGCCATTCCTGTCTGGGTGATAGCGGCGCACGAGTTCCGAATAGCGACGACGCAATTGCGGCCTGTCCGTCTTCGGGCCTAAACCCATCACCGTCAGCGCTTCTCTTTCGCGCGGAGTAAAACGGCTGTGCGCAGCGTGGCTGCGACCCGTGGCAGCCCGCTTGATATCGCCGGCGCGCGCACCGATTGCATCCAGCGGATCGTTGAAATCGGCCCAACGCGGCATCCCGTCCATCCCGGCAGTGGGCTTGAAAGCAGGCGTTTCGGTCTGCCAGCCGGAGCCAGGGGCTTGCGCGGCATAGATCTCGTCGGCGTTCATGCCCTCGAACCAGTCGTAGCCGGCGTTGAATTCGCGCACGTGTTCAAGACAGAACCAGCGCCATTCGCCCGGCCCATCGAACGAATTGCCGTTTGTGCCGGGGGCACGGAACTCGCCCGCCTCTCGGCAAGTGGGGTGTTCGCACACCCGCCCCTCGCTCTCGTAGCGTCCATGAAATCGCTGACCTCGCATGAACACCCCTTGATGGGGATTGCGCCGCGCGTTGCAAACCCCCAATTGGGGCCGATGAGCGGACCTGTTGCACAAGAGATCGAAACCCTGCTGCGCGGGGCCCTTGCGCCCACGCACCTGGAAGTCATCAACGATAGCGCGAAGCACTATGGCCATGCCGGGGACGACGGCAGCGGCGAATCGCACTTCACCGTAATCGTGGAAAGCCCCCATTTCGAGGGCAAGAATCGCCTCGCTCGTCAGCGCATGGTACTGGGCGCGCTGGGCGATATTCCCGGTGAGCGCGTGCATGCCTTTGCCATGAAGTGCTTCGCACCGGGTGAGGCGCAGGGGGGAGACAACGCGTGAGTATAGAATTGTGGTACTGGCCGCAAATCCCCGGACGCGGCGAGTTCGTACGGCTGTTTTGCGAGGCCTTCGGCGTCGACTACACCGATATGGCGCGCGAACAGAATGCCGATGCACTGGTGGAGCATATGCACGGCCTCGAGGGCATTCGCCCCTTCGCCCCGCCCTACATCGTGGATGACGAGGTGGTGATCGGCCAGACCCCGCTCATCCTCCAGTACCTTTCCGACAAGGAAGGCCTGGGATCGGGCGAGATGGAAATCGATCTGCAACTCTTCCAGCTGCAAATGGACATCGCCGATTTCGTGGAGGAGGTTCATTCCGTCCACCATCCCGTCGCCAGCGAGTTGTACTACGCGGACCAGATGGATGCCGCCTTCGAGAAGGCCGGATATTTTCGCGCGCAGCGCATTCCCAAGTATCTCATTCACTTCGACAATGCTCTGGCCGCGCGCGGCGGGCCGTTCATGCTGGGACAGCAGCCCACCCATGTCGATACCAGTCTGTTCCACCTCATGGAGGGACTGGACTATGCCTTCCCCAATTTCATGAAGCAGATGCAGGGAACCTGGGTGAACCTGGAAGGCCTGCAGGGCGCCGTCACCGAGATAGAGAGCCTGGCCGACTATCTCGCCAGCGAGCACCGCATGGACTTCAACGAGGACGGTATCTTCCGCCATTACGAGGAACTGGACGAGCAATAGGAACGCGCGAACCATGACCATCGTCAAGACCGTTACCCCCGTCAGCCACGATCTTGGCGGTTTTACCGTGCGCCGCGCCGTGCCGTCGAAGGATTGCCGCATGGTCGGCCCGTTCGTCTTCGTGGACCAGTTCGGACCTGCACAACTCGATCTTGGCTGCGGCATGGACGTGCGCCCGCATCCGCATATCAACCTTGCTACCGTCACTTGGCTGTTCGAAGGCGCGATCGACCATCGCGATAGCCTGGGCACGTTCTCCACCATCCGTCCCGGCTCCGTGAACCTGATGACGGCAGGCAAGGGCATCGTCCATTCCGAACGCAGCCCGATGGCAGAGCGCGAAAAGGGGCCCAGCCTTTATGGTATGCAGACATGGCTCGCCCTGCCCGACGGCAAGGAGGAAATCGAGCCTGCATTCGAGGCGACCAGCAACCTGCCGTGGATCGAAGGCGATGGCGCGCGTGCGCAAGTCATCATGGGCGAACTGTGGGGCCAGCGCGCGAAAACCACCTGCTATGCCGACACTATCTACGCCGAGATCCTGCTTCAGGAAGGCGGTTCCATTCCCATCGATGCCGAGGCGGACGAGCGCGCCGTGATGTTGGTGGGCGGCGATGCGACTATCGATGGAACGCCCTTGCAGGTTTACGACCTTGTCGTGCTGAAACCGGGTGACAACCTTAGTCTGATTAGCCGGTACGGCGCTCGTGTGATGCTGCTGGGCGGTGAAGCATTCACCACGAAGCGCCACGTTTGGTGGAATTTCGTCAGCTCCGATCGGGAGCGGATCGAGCAGGCCAAGGCGGATTGGCGCGAAGGACGCTTTGCCGCCGTGCCGGGCGATGATACGGAGTATATACCGCTGCCCGATAGCGCGCCAAAGACTGTCAACTATCCGTAGCGAATATTGCCGGTTAGAAGGGCGATCATGAAGAAGATTCTCATCCCCCTCGCCGCTGTTGCTTTCGCCACCCCTGCCCTTGCGCAGAATGTAGCCGAAGCGCCCGCCCCCGGCGCGCCCGGCAGCATCGAATGGCACAATACCCAGCAATCCGCGCTGCATTCGCTTACCCGCGCAGATGGCTGGCACACGCTGGAAGGCGGCATCAAGTTCCGCCGGACGGCTGGTGACGGCACCGGCCCCGCGCCTACCGTGCGCGATACCGTGCAGGTGAACTACACCGGCACTTTCGCCGATGGCGAGGTGTTCGATTCCAATTCGGGCAGCGCGCCGATCGAATTCCCGCTGAGCAACCTCGTGCGGGGGTGGCAGATCGCCATTCCCTATATGGGCGTGGGTGACACGGTTGAAATCGCCATTCCGGCAGAGCTTGCCTACGGCCTTCAGGGTCGCGGTCCCATCCCCGGCGGGGCGACCCTGTTCTTCACTATCGAACTGGTCGGCATTCCCAGCAAGGGCGTTTGAGGTGGGCGATCTCGCGCGCGTAAAGCTGCCGAACGGCATCGAACTGGATGTGTGGGATACCGGCCCGCGAGATGCGCCAGCGCTGCTTTTTCTCCACGGCTTCCCGGAAAACCACCGCACCTGGCGCCACCAGATAGAGCACCTGTCAGACCGCTACCGTTGCATTGCGCCCGATCAGCGCGGCTATGGCAATTCTTCCAGGCCCGAAGGCGCAGAGCATTACGAAACGATGGCCCTGGTTCAGGATATCGTCGGCCTTGCGCAGGCTCTCGAACTGCAAAGCTATACCATCCTCGGCCATGATTGGGGCGGCTCGCTGGCGTGGCTGGTTGCTGCATTCGGCCAAGCGACGGGACAGGTCACCCGCGCCGTGATCGCCAATGCGCCGCATCCCGTCATCTTCCAGCGTCTTGTATTGACCGATCCGGACCAGCGCGCCGCCAGCCAGTACATGCGCACCTTTCGCGATCCCGCGCATGACGATGCCGTCAGCCAGCATGGGCTCGGCGCCCTGCTGCGAAGTGCGCTCGACTGGGAAGATCGCCCGCAATACGATCCTGTCGAGCTTGGCCTGCTGATGCAGCAATGGGCCAATCCCGCCAACGCCTTCGCCATGCTGAACTGGTACAGGGCCAGCGGAATTTCGGTGCCTTCGATGGATGATCCTTACGGACTGCCACCTGCATACAGTCCCCCGCCCATACCCAGGATCGAAATACCCACGCTGGTGGTATGGGGCATGAAGGACGAGGCGCTATTGCCCGCTAACTTCAAGGCGCTGGACGAGGTCGTTACCAGCCTCACTGTCGAACAAATCGAGGGCAGCGGTCATTTCGTACCCTGGGAAGCGCCCGCAGCGGTGAACGCGGCGCTGGATGGCTTCCTGAAGCGGACCGCCTAACCCACTCCCTTCCACTCCACCCAGGCCCCGTGCGGGTGGGCCTCTGCCAGTAGCGTCCAATTTTCGCCTGCGGGCCAGTAACGCACCGTCAATTCGTGCTTGAACGTCTCACGATTGGTTTCGACGCGTACCCATGCCAGCGGCTTTTCCGCCGTCGCTTCGGCGCCCGCGGCTTCCATCGCTGCCGCAATCCTGTCTCGTGTAGCTTGCGGCAGGTATTGCCACATCATCGTGTGGAACAGCGTGCGCGTGACGCCTTCCTCCTGCGGAGTGGCCAGTCGTTCTTTCACAAAATCGCCTGCGTCCGACTTTACCAGGTCGGGCGGTGCGCGTTCCGCCATCGCTATGGCAGCATCCATGCGTGCCATCCGGTCCGTTGCTTCGGGCCAGATATAGCTTTTCAGCTTGAGCGCCTGCTTTTCATCGGAAAGGTCGATCGGGGCGATATCGCAGCCCTTGATGCCAACGATCTCAACAGGGTTTTGCGGCGGCGGATCTCCGCGCCACTCAGGGATAATCTTGATCGAGGACAGGCTCGGCCCCACGGTGGTGCCACCAAGATCGTAGTAAAAGCGCGCCATCATCGTATTCACGCCCGCGCTCGCGCCAATTTCGCTCAGCTCGAACTTTGGTCCCAGTTTGCCCGATAGCCATAGCAGCCCCGCCATCACGCTGGCGCTGCGTCCGGCCTCGTTGGTTTGCGGAGGGCTGTCGAGCCAGGGCAGCAGCGTATGATCGTGGCGTTGGGCAATCTCCACCACTAGCGCATCAATCTGCTTCTGATCGGTGATGAAGCCGCGATAGATGTCGCCCAGCCGATCCTCTTCGCCGGTCAGGAGCAGATAGTGGAATCCGCCCGCCACGCGCAGTGGCATCGCGTCTTCCAGCGTCAGCCCCTGCCAGTTGGCCATGCGCCTGCCGGTGGCCGTCTCAGTCTCCAGCACCGCCAGCAGCGCGCGGATAATGCGGGCGTTATTGCCAGCTCCGGCGCGCTCCATGTGTTGTGCTTGCCACTCGAGGGCGTCGGGCACGCTGGCGATTTCCATGATCTTGCCGGTTTCGTTTTCGCCCGCCATTCGCATTGCCCTTTCTGCCTCGTGCCCCTACATCGCGCGGCCATGACCACCAGTTCCGACGATACGCGGTTCGGCCCGCTGATTTTCGCCCTACCCAAGGGGCGCATCCTCGACGAGGCATTGCCCGTGATGGCAGAGGCTGGCGTGGTGCCGGAAAGCGCCTTTCACGACAAGCTCGATCGTTCTCTCAGCTTTGCCGACGCGACGGGCACAATGCGCATCCTGCGCGTGCGCGCCTTCGACGTCGCCACGTTCGTTGCCTTTGGTGCAGCACAGGTAGGCATCGTAGGCTCCGACGTGATCGAGGAATTCGACTATTCGCAGCTATACGCCCCGGTCGATCTGGGCATCGGTGCCTGCCGCCTGTCCACGGCAGAGCCGAAGGAGCCTGTGGAATACAAATACGGCAACGCCAGCCACCTGCGCGTGGCCACCAAATATCCCAACATCACCAGCCGCTATTTCGAGGCGCAGGGCATCCAGGCCGAGTGTATCAAGCTGAACGGCGCGATGGAACTGGCCCCGTCCAGCGGTCTTGCCGGGCGGATCGTCGATCTTGTTTCCACCGGCAGCACGCTGATATCGAACGGTCTGGTGGAGAAAGATGTCATCATGCAGGTCAGCGCACGGCTGATCGTCAATCGCGCCGCATGGAAAACCGATCCGCGCGTTTCTGCCCTGGTAGAGCGGTTTCGCGAATATGCCGAAAAGCAGGCTGCCTGATGCGCCGTATATACGCCAATAGCGATAGCTTCGAAAAGCAGTTCGCCCGTATCGTGAACGACCGGCGCGAAAGCGATTCCGACGTCGCCAGCGACGTGCGCTCGATTATCGAACAGGTCCGCCAGAAGGGCGACGATGCCTTGGTTGACCTGTCCATGCGGTACGACAAACACGCACTGACGGCCGAGCTATCCAGCTGGCGCATCGGCAGGGACCAGTGCAAGGTCGCCTACGACATGCTGCTGCCCGACGTGCGGGCCGCCTTGGACATGGCAGCGCAGCGCATCCGCGCTTACCATGAGGGCCAATTGCCGCAGGACCGCGACTATCGGGACGAAACCAACGTGCGACTTGGCGCGCGGTGGACGGCGGTGGAAGCGGCGGGCCTCTATGTCCCCGGTGGCCGCGCCGCCTATCCTTCCAGCCTGCTGATGAACGCCATTCCTGCCAAGGTTGCAGGGGTTGATCGGCTGGCGGTGGTAACACCGACGCCGCACGGAAAGATGAACGATCTGGTACTTGCCGCCGCGCATATTTGCGATGTGGACGAGATGTGGCGCATTGGCGGCGCGCAGGCCGTCGCCGCGCTTGCCTATGGCACGCGGCGCATTCAGCCGGTGGATGTCATCACCGGCCCCGGCAATGCCTGGGTGGCAGAAGCCAAGCGCCAGCTTTACGGCGTGGTCGGCATAGACATGGTGGCAGGCCCCAGCGAAATCCTTGTGATCGCTGACGAGAAGAACGACCCGGACTGGATCGCGGCAGACCTGCTGAGCCAAGCGGAGCATGACCCCTCCAGCCAGTCCATTCTTATTACCGATGATGCCAATTACGCGGCCGCGGTGGAAGATGCCGTGGACGTGCTGCTGGCACAACTCGATACCAAGATGGTCGCCCGCGAAAGTTGGGAGAACAATGGCGTGGTGATCGTGGTGGAAGACCTGATGGCCGAAGCCCCCGCCCTTGCCGATCGACTTGCCGCCGAACACGTGCAGCTTGCCATTGACGATCCCGAGGCAATGTTTGCGAAAATCCGTCACGCGGGCAGTGTCTTCCTGGGTCGCCATACGCCAGAGGCCATCGGCGATTACGTGGCCGGACCCAATCACGTTCTGCCCACCGGTCGCCGCGCGCGCTTTTCCAGCGGATTGTCCGTGCTGGATTTCATGAAACGCACCAGCTTCATCTCGCTGGAAGAGAAGGCCCTGGGCGAGATCGGCCCTGCTGCCGTTGCACTGGCCGAGATCGAAGGACTGCCCGCCCACGCGCGCAGCGTAAAGGTAAGACTGTAATGAACACCTCCTCACGTTCCCGCGCCCGTTCCGCCGCGCGACTTGCCGCAGTGCAGGCGCTCTATCAGCGCCACATGGAAAAGACCCCGACCGCAAAGCTGCTCAACGAATTCCACCAGCACCGGCTAGGCGCTGAAATCGAGGACGATCAGTACGAAGATGCCGAGGTCGAGTTCTTTGACGACGTTGTGTCAGGCGTGATCGCGCGGCTGGAAGAGATCGACGCCTTGCTGACAGAGAAGCTGGCTGAAGGCTGGACGCTGGCGCGTCTCGACAAGACGATGCTGCAAATCCTGCGCTGCGGCGCCTATGAATTGCTGGCCCGGCCCGACGTGCCCAAGGCCAGCGCGATCACCGAATATGTCGACGTGGCCCATGCCTTCTTCGATTCCCGGGAAGCGAAATTCGTCAACGGCGTGCTCGACGCCGTGGCGAAGCAGGTTCGGGGCTAGCCTTGGCCCCGTGGGCAAGATGAACGAAGCGGACTTCATCGCCGCCCTTCGCGCCCTTCCTTTGCACGCAGGCGCGCGCAACCTTCACGACGATGCTGCCGTCCTCGAGATAGGGGGCGAGACAATTGTCATCACCCATGATGCCATGATCGAAGGCGTTCATTACCTTCCCGATCAGGACATGGCGGACGTCGCGTGGAAACTGGTCGCCACCAATCTCTCGGACCTTGCCGCCAAGGGCGCGCAGCCTTTGGCTGTATTGCTGGGTTACGCGCTGGGAGAAGGGGACGAGCGGTTCCTTACAGGATTGGACGCAGTGCTTGGCCACTATGGCATCGGCCTGCTGGGCGGAGATACCGTAAGCGGCGATGGCCCACGCACATTGGGCCTCACCGCGATCGGTCGCGCGTCGCACACACCCGTTCCCGCACGATCCGGCGCGCAGATCGGCGACGCGCTTTATGTCACCGGCACGCTGGGCGCTGCCATGCTCGGTTTCGAGGCGCTGCGTGACGGAACCTTGGCTGACCATTCCGCCTATTCCCGCCCCCTCGCTCGTGTGGACGAAGGCCAAGCCCTTGCCCCCCAAGTCACCGCGATGATGGATGTGTCCGACGGTTTGCTGCTGGATACCTTCCGCATGGCAGAGGCCAGCAAGGTGAGCATCGCCGTCAACACGAAGGCCTGCCCGGTGGCCGCTCCAGCCAGAGCCATGGAGTGCCTAAGCTGGGGCGATGATTACGAATTGCTCTTTACCCTTCCGGCGGGAGTTCCTTGTCCGGTAAAAGCGCAACAGATCGGCAAGGTGGAACCGCAAGGCTTTGCTCCGCTGTTCGTGGATGGCGAAGCGGTCACCCATGCTCAGGGCCTCGGCTATACCCATCGGTAGGCGTCGAACAGAGCAAGCGCGGGGATAACGCGCTTTCGCACTTGTGAATGGCCCCCTTTGTGTTAGCCCTATGCCCCTTGCGGACCTGGATAACCGGGCCGTCATAACTTAGGGAAGAGGGGAATAGCAGGTCATGGACCTTATACTTATCGCTATTGTCCTGGGACTGCTCGCCGTTGTTTACGGCTTTGTGACCAGTCGCCAGGTTCTCGGCGCCGATCCTGGCAACGAGAAAATGCAGGAAATCGCAGGCGCCATCCAGGAAGGCGCACAGGCCTATCTGAAACGCCAATACACCACCATCGCCATCGTCGGGGTGGTCGTGGCCGTGCTGGTGTTCCTGTTCCTTGGGCCGCTTAGTGCCATTGGCTTTGCCATCGGCGCGATCCTTTCGGGCGTTGCCGGTTTTATCGGCATGAACATCTCGGTGAAATCGAACCTGCGCACTGCGGCTGCGGCGATGAAGGGTCTGCAGGAAGGGCTTACGCTGGCATTCCGCGCGGGCGCGATCACCGGCATGCTGGTAGCGGGCCTCGCTCTTCTGGCCATCGCGGTATTCTATTACGTGCTGACCAATGTCGTGGGCCTTTCACTGGTGGAAGCTGGCGAACGGCGCGAAATCGTGGATGCGCTGGTAGCGCTGGCTTTCGGTGCCTCGCTCATCTCCATCTTCGCGCGTCTGGGCGGAGGTATCTTCACCAAGGCGGCAGACGTGGGTGCAGACCTCGTCGGCAAGGTGGAAGCGGGCATTCCGGAAGATGACCCCCGCAATCCCGCCGTAATCGCGGACAACGTGGGCGACAATGTGGGCGACTGCGCCGGCATGGCTGCCGACCTGTTCGAGACCTACGTTGTTACCGTGGGCGCCACCATGGTGCTGACGCTGCTGCTGCTGGCCGATACCAGTGCCGATGTGTTCTCCGGCCTTGTCGCCCTGCCCCTGCTGATCGGCGGTGCCTGCATCGTTACCAGCATCATCGGCACCTATTTCGTGCGCCTTGGCAATAGCACGAATGTGATGGGAGCCATGTACAAGGGCTTCATCGTCACGGCCGTCCTGGCCATTCCGCTGATTTACCTCGTCACGCAATATGCGCTGGGCGACATGAATGCGGTTATCGGCGGAGAGAACCTCGGCAATATCGATGCAGGCGCACCGCTGGCGGAGGAAGGTACTTCGGCGCTGGCACCGTTTACCGGGATGGACCTGTTCTGGTGCTCGGTCATCGGTCTGTTGCTGACCGGCATCATCATCTGGATCACGGAGTATTACACGGGCACCAATTTCCGCCCGGTCCGCTCCATCGCCAAGGCTTCGGAAACGGGCCATGGCACCAATGTGATCCAGGGCCTTGCCATCAGCCTTGAATCCACAGCGCTGCCAACGCTCGCCATCATCGCGGGCATCATCGGCAGTTATCAACTCGCTGGCCTGATGGGCATCGCCTATGCCGCTACTGCAATGCTGGCGCTGGCCGGCATGGTCGTGGCGCTGGATGCCTATGGACCCGTGACCGACAACGCCGGCGGTATTGCCGAAATGGCAGGGTTGGACGACAGCGTTCGGGAGAAGACCGATGCGCTGGACGCCGTGGGCAACACCACCAAGGCGGTGACCAAGGGCTATGCCATTGGTTCGGCAGCGCTGGCGGCCCTCGTGCTGTTCGCTGCATACACCACCGATCTGGCAGAGCTGTTCCCGGCGGCCGACGTCGATTTCAGCCTTGAAAATCCATACGTCATCGTCGGGCTGCTGCTGGGCGCGTTGTTGCCATACCTGTTCGCCGCCATGGGCATGACTGCCGTTGGCCGCGCCGCGGGCGACGTGGTGAAGGACGTGCGTGCCCAGTTCAGGGAAAAGCCGGGCATCATGGACTATTCCGAGAAGCCCGATTACGCTCGTACGGTGGACCTTGTTACCAAGGCTGCGATCAAGGAAATGATCATTCCCTCGCTGCTGCCGGTGCTGGCGCCCATCGTGGTGTACTTCGTCATCTTCCTGGTGGCCGGGCAGGAAAACGCCTTCGCTGCGCTGGGGGCATTGCTCCTCGGCGTGATCGTGGGCGGCCTGTTCGTGGCGCTTTCCATGACTGCCGGTGGCGGTGCTTGGGATAACGCCAAGAAATATATCGAGGACGGAAATCACGGCGGCAAGGGCTCCGACGCCCACCATGCCGCTGTTACCGGTGATACCGTGGGCGATCCTTACAAGGATACTGCCGGCCCGGCGGTTAACCCCATGATCAAGATCACGAATATCGTCGCCCTGCTGCTGCTGGCAGCACTGGCGGTCTGATCGAAACATACCTTTATTGGTCAACTTGAACCCTGTCCGGCACCCGCCGGACAGGGTTTTCTTTACCTTGCTGCTTAAAGTTTCCTTGTTGCCTTCTACCCTAGGTGACGACCATGTTCTCCACGTTCCCAAAAGCGCAGAGGTTAACCTTCTTCATTGGCACATGATGCCCCTTTTCCCCTGTCTCATCAGAGGCTTGGCGCTGCAGGCGACGGCTTTACCCCTGCGGCAGACCGGATCTCTGCACCCCGCGTGCTGGTGGAGGAGCACGACTGGCGCGACTTCGAACGGCGAGAAAGGATCGCTGCGTGGGATGCGCTTGCCCAATGCGCCACGGAGCCCAATCCGTTCTATGAAAGCTGGTACCTGCTGCCATCGCTGCGGGCGCTGGATACGAACTGCAATGTCGAATTGCTTGCCATGCAGGCAGACGGGCAACTTGCGGGCCTGATGCCGGTATTGCGTATGCGCGACTATTACGGCCACCCCATACCGCACCTACGCAACTGGCTGCATTCCAACTGCTTTTTTGGCCAGCCGCTGGTAGCCAGAGGCCTTGAGCAGGAATTCTGGCGCGCGCTTCTGGCGTGGTGTGACAGGAAGCCGGGATTGGCGCTGTTCCTGCATCTCTCGCATGTGCCAGCGGACGGTCCGCTACGGGATGCGCTCAAGACCGTGCTGGCAGAATACAAACGCCCCGCGGCGAAAGTGTTCAGCGAGGAGCGGGCCATGCTCCAGACAGGGCAATCTGCAGAAGATTATTTCGCCGACTCGCTTTCGTCCAAGAAGCGCAAGGAATTGCGCCGCCAGCAACGCCGTCTCGCCGAAGAGGGCGATCTGGTGATAGAACGGCTGACCGATTACACGCATGTTGCCGACTGGACGCGTGACTTCCTCCAACTGGAGGAAAGCGGCTGGAAAGGGGAAGCCGGGTCTGCCCTGCAATCCGACGAAGCCACGCGGGCCATTTTCCACCACGCCCTGGCGGGTGCCGCTGCGCGCGGCAGGCTGGAACGGCTTGCCCTGAGGCTGAATGGCAAGCCAGTCGCAATGCTCGCCAGCTTTATGACCGGCAACCACGCTTTTTCCTTCAAGACCACCTATGACGAGGACTACGCCCGTTTTTCTCCTGGCGTTCTCCTTCAACGCGAAAACCTTGGCCTGTTGGATAAAGACGGGTTCGCATGGGCAGACAGCTGTGCCTCGCCGGACCACCCCATGATCGACCATGTCTGGCGAGAGCGACGGGTGATCGAACGGCTGTCGATCGGCGTGGGTGGCCGACTGCGGCAAGCAGCCTTTGCAGCAGTGATCCGGTTAGAGACCGGACATGGCGCAGGAGGTATTGTATGAGTCACTATGTCGGCAATCTCCACGGACGGTCCATCGGCGCAAAGCAGGTCTTTCTCATTCGCAGCCGGGCGTATTTCAGTGCATCCTATCCCGAAGGCGCTACCAAACTGACGCACGATCTTGTCGATCACCCTTTGCTGGAACGGGAGGCACTGGCCGCGCTGGCACAGGACCTCTCCCCCAGAAGCGTCGAATACAATCGCGGAGACTTGCCCCTAGGTGTAACCGGCAAGCCGGAAGCCACCGGCCTTTCCATCGGCGACACGATCCGGAATATCGATACGGCGAACAGCTGGGCGGTGCTGAAGAACATAGAGCAGAACCCATCCTATGCCGGCATGCTGCACGAGCTGCTGGATGAAATCCGCGAAGTGATCGAACCCACGACCGGCGAATTGCTGACACCACAGGGTTTCATCTTCATCTCCAGCCCCGGAGCGGTAACGCCCCTCCACTTCGATCCGGAACATAATATCCTGCTGCAATTGCGCGGGACCAAGGCGATGACGGTCTTCCAGGCTGGCGACACGCGGATTGCACCAGACAGCGTGCATGAGGCCTATCACACTGGAGGCCCGCGCGAACTACATTGGGACGAGAGCTTTCACGATTACGGGATGACGTTCGAACTCGAGCCGGGCGATGCGCTGTACGTGCCGGTGATGGCACCGCATTACGTGCGCAACGGGCCGAGTCCCTCGATCTCGCTGTCGATTACCTGGCGATCCCGCTGGAGTTATAACGAAGCGGATGCCCGTGCGTTCAACCACCTGCTGCGCAAATACGGAATGCAGCCGAAACCGCCGCAGCGCTGGCCACGACAAAATCGGCTCAAGGCCCTCGCCTGCCGGGTCGCCCGCCGCATTCCGGGACTTCTCTGAAGGTCTCTTGCTTGACGAATGGAGGCAGGCGCGCGATGGCGCGCAGATGGCTTCGCAATCGTCACACACGCCTGAACAACTTGTCGCAGACCTTGTTCTCCTGCTGGATCTGGAACCCAAGGGAGGAGACCGCTTCATCGGCAGGCGGCGTCCTGACGGAACGGGCCGTGTCTTTGGCGGACAGGCCATCGCACAGGCTCTTGGCGCTGCCCGTCGAACGGTGGACGACGCGCGCGAGGTGCATTCGCTGCACGCCTACTTCCTGCGCGCCGGCAGCGACGATCTGCCGATCGAATACCGCGTAAAGCGCGACCTTGACGGGCGCAGCTTTTCCAACCGCCGGGTGGTGGCCAGCCAGGAAGGCAAGCCGATCCTGAACCTTACCGCGTCGTTCCAGGTTCCTGTGGACGGCCCGGACCACCAGGCTCCGCAAATGCCCGATGTTCCCGGTCCGGACGAACTTGTTTCGGATGCGGTGTTGCGTAAAAAATCGGCGGAAACATTGCCCGATAGTCCGCTCAAGCGACTAGTCCTGCGTGCTTCGCCGATCGATTTCAGGTCCGTGGAGCCGCGCGACTGGTTTGATCCGCAAGAGCGCGATCCGATCAGCCACGTCTGGTTCCGCACCGTCTCCTCGCTCCCGTCCGACCCATCGGTGCATCGCGCCATGCTGGCTTATATTTCCGATTATCAATTGCTGGGCACCGCCCTGCAGCCGCATGGCGTCAGCATGCTGGACAATACGATAAAGGGTGCCAGCCTCGATCATGCCCTGTGGTTTCACGACAGCTTCCGGACCGACGAGTGGCTGCTTTACGTGACGGAAAGCCCGTGGTCCGGCCATGCCCGGGGATTCGGGCGGGGGCAGATTTTCAGGCGTGATGGCAGGTTGGTCGCCAGCGTCTCCCAGGAAGGCATGCTGCGTCACACCTGACCTTGCACCGCGCGGAACATGGTTGGCCGATCGACGTTACCTGAGCATGGCCCGCTATCGTCGCAGCAAGCCATCGTGGCTGGGCCGCGGGGTAGAACGCCTTACACACCCTTTCGGAAAGGCTATTGCCGGCATGGTGCCAAATAACTTGGTGGAAGCAGTTCTGAAAGGGCTGGATACAGCCGTAGCTGCGCCGAAACTGGTGAATTTCACCCACGACACCGGCGATCTTCAAGCAGCATACGATGCCGCGAAAAGCGTATCGCGCGCCGCCAGCGGCATCAGCGGTGCCAGCGGCGCTGCGGCAGGTTTCGGCGGCGTGATGACGGCTGGCCTCGATATCCCCGCAACTATCGCCATCGCCCTTCGCGTGATCCGCGATACGGGCAAGGCCTATGGTTACGCGGGCGATGGTGCGCAGGAAAAGCTGTTCCGCCTGCAGGTGCTGGAACTGTCGGCTCTCGATGATCCCGCAGAACGCGCTAAGCGTATCGCCGCACTGGAAGCGGCCATCGGGCCGGACGGTGAATTGGTGAACGCCGATCACGAGGAAATTACCCCGGTCATCGATCAGGTGGAACGCGTTTCCAGGGCCATCGCGCTTACGTCATTCCGCAAGCGCGCGGGCATGATCGTTCCTGTCGTAGGATCTGCGGTAGGCGGTATCGTGAATTCATCGTTCCAGCGCGATGTCGGCAAGGCCGCGCGCTTCGCCTTTCAGGAACGACGGTTGAAGGCGGACGCCAACACAGCCGCTTGAGTGGAGGACTACCCTCCTGCGTGGTAAAAATCGTAGATCGTCTGCGCCACGCTGGCGCTGACCCCGGGTACGCGCTGCAAGTCCTCCAGAGAGGCAGCGCGCACCTTGCTCGCCGTGCCAAAATGCAGCAGCAAGGCGCGCTTTCGTGAAGGACCGATGCCGGGGATTTCGTCCAGTGGAGATGCGCTGATCGCGCGACTGCGCTTTGCCCGGTGCGCACCGATGGCAAAGCGGTGCACCTCGTCCCGCAAGCGTTGCAGATAGAACAGTACGGGCGAATTGACCGGCAGCGTCTTTTCGCGCCCATCGGGAAAGTGGAACACTTCGCGCCCTTCGCGCCCGTGATGCGGCCCCTTGGCGATGCCGATCAGGGGCACGTCCTCGATACCCAGCTCCTCCAGCGTGTCGCGCACAGAAGACATCTGTCCCTTGCCGCCATCCAGCAGTACCAGATCGGGCCAGAGCCCCCCTTCGCGATCCGGGTCTTCCTTCATCGCACGGCTGAAGCGGCGGTGCATCACCTCGCGCATCATGGCAAAATCGTCGTTGGTCTGTGCGCTCTTGATGTTGAACTTGCGATACTGGTTTTTCAGGAAGCCTTCCGGCCCCGCCACCACCATCGCGCCCACCGCCTTGCTGCCCTGAATATGGCTGTTGTCGTAAATTTCGATGCGGGTGGGAATGTCGGGCAATTCCAGAAATTCAGACATTTCGCGCATGATTTTCGCCTGCGTGCCGGTTTCGGCCAACCGCCGGTCCAGCGCTTCTGTCGCGTTGCGACTGGCCTGTTCCATCAGCCTGCGCCGTTCGCCGCGCTGGGGAACGCTGATCTGCACCCTGCGCCCTGCCAGTTCGCCGAATGCCTCCTCCAGCAATTCCTGTTCAGGCAGATCGCGGTCGACCAGGATGGTGCGGGGCGGTGGCACTTCCTCGTAGAATTGGGCCAGCACGCGGGCCAGCACCTCGTCCTTGTCCAGATCCTGCGTGTGCGTGGGAAAGAAAGCCTTGTGTCCCCAGTTCTGCCCTCCACGCACGAAGAAACCCTGCACGCCGATCTGCCCGCCCTTGGCCGCCAGCGCGAAGACATCGGCATCGCCCACGCCATCGGCATTGATGGCTTGCGATCCCTGAATGAATGTCGCCGCCCGCAGCCGGTCGCGCAGCAGAGCGGCGGTTTCGAAGTCCAGGTCTTCAGCCGCCTGCTTCATCTGCTCCTCGATGCGCGTCTGCACTGCGCCCGATTTGCCGCCGAGGAAATCCCTCGCTTCCTGCAACAGCTGGTCATAGCCTTCCTTGTCTATCCGCCCGACGCACGGCGCGCTGCACCGCTTAATCTGATAGAGCAGACAGGGCCGGTCACGACGGCTAAAAAAGCTGTCGGTGCAAGACCTTAGCAAGAACAGTTTCTGCAGCGCGTTTATCGTGGTGTTCACCGATCCGGCGCTGGCAAAGGGGCCATAGTAATTGCCCTTGGCCCTGCGTGCGCCGCGATGCTTCTGAATACGCGGAAAATCATGTCCCTCGCGCAGCAGGATGAATGGGAAGCTTTTGTCGTCGCGCAGCAATACGTTGTAAGGCGGGCGGAAACGCTTGATGAACTGCGCTTCCAGCAGCAGCGCCTCGGCCTCCGAATTGGTGGTGACGATTTCCATCGCGCGGCACTGGCTGACCATGCGCTGCAAGCGATTGGTGAGGTTCTTCACCTGGGTGTAATTGGCCACGCGCGCCTTCAGGCTGCGCGCCTTGCCCACGTAAAGCACGTCTCCGCGCGCATCCAGCATGCGATAGACGCCGGGCTTTGGCTTCAGCGTCTTCACCACCTCGCGGATAGCCGCCACCCCGGCCTCAAGGTCGGGCCGCGTGCTGCCTTTCACCGTGTAGGTGGCACGTTCCTCGTTGAAACGCTCCGCTCCTCGCGGGTCTTGTGGGGATCCGGCTTCGCTTCGGCTCATGCAGTGCGAGATAGGTGGTGACTGCCCGCTTGGCAAAGCTTGCGCGCAACCTCCCCACAGGGCAGCGTGCGTCTTTCGGGTTTTGAACGGGGAAACCGCATGGAAAAGACCGCTGCCCTGCCGCGTACGGTGGGTTTCTGGGGCACGGCGCTGTTCCCGGTGAACGGAATGATCGGCGCCGGCATCTTTGCCATGCCCGCCATTCTGGTGGCCGCTGTGGGCAATTTCGCACCCTGGATGATGCTGCTGGGGGCGATCCTGATAGCACCCCTGGCCTTCGTCTTCGCGATGTTGGCCACCCGTTTCGACAGTCACGGCGGGCCGGTCCTCTATGCACATGCCGCCTTTGGCTCCTTCGTCGGTTTCCAGTCGGGCTGGATGCGTTATGCCAGTGCGGTGGTGGCCGTGGCGGCGAACACGCAGGTAGCCATTGCCTACATCGCGGTGCTGTTCCCGGTGCTGGATGATCCCACGCTACGCGCCGCTGCGGTAATCGCCTTCATTGCCTTCATCACGCTTATCAATCTTGTCGGTATGCGCGCATCGGTGCGCGCTCTGGGCGTGATGACAGCGGTCAAACTGCTGCCCTTGGTAGGGTTGATCGGTTTCGGCCTGCTGACGCGCGATCCGTCGGTCGGGTTCAGCCTGCCGCAATTTACCGAGTTCGAAAGCGTCGTGCTGCTGACCTTCTATGCCTACATGGCGTTCGAGAATGCCAATTTCCCCGCCGGGGAACTGCGCAACCCGCGCCGTACCATTCCACTAGCCCTGCTTACCACGATCGCTGCCGTTGCGCTGTTCTATATGCTGGTAATCTGGTCCTATCTGGCCATCGCCCCGCAAGCAGGCGAAGGCGAAAGCGCGCTGGCCGCCGCTGCCAACGTGGTGGCGGGACAAGCGGGCGTGATCGTCATTTCGATTGCGGCTGCCTTTTCCATCGGTGCCAATATCCTCAATGGCGGTATCGTGATCCCTCGCATGACCTATGGCATGGGCGAACAAGGCACCTTGCCGCGCATGTTCGCCCATGTCTCGGCCCGGTTCCAGACGCCCGATGTCTCCATACTGTTCTACGGCGGGGTGGCGATCATGTTCAGCCTCTGGGCTGGGTTTGCTGCACTGGCGGTCGCCAGCACGCTCTCGCGACTGGTGATGTATCTGCTGTCCGCCCTTGCCCTGCCTGTCCTTCAACATCGCGATGAAGCGAAAGCGCCCCTATGGCACCTGCCGCTGGCGATGCTGGCGGCGCTATCCACCGTGTGGGTTGCCAGCCATGCCAGTGCGGAAGCTTTCCAGATGTTGGGGCTGATATTCCTCGTCGGCACAGCACTGTATTTCACCGCCATGCGACAAAGGGCTGTTGCCGCCGACTAGGCCATGCCGGTGCCGCGCGCTTCAAGTAATCTTGAACCTTGGGCCCATTCGTGACTAACGCAGGCCCCATGGAATCCACTTTCGATGCAATCGTTCTGGGCGGCGGCGCGGCCGGGCTGCTGTGTGCTGCGCTCGCGGGTCAGCGCGGACGCAACGTATTGGTGCTGGAACGCGCGGGAACGGTGGGCAAGAAGATACTGATATCCGGCGGCGGACGGTGCAATTTCACCAATATCGGCGCGAGTCCGGCTCATTACATTTCCAGCAACCGCCATTTCGCCAAGTCCGCGCTCAGCCGCTACACTGCGCGCGATTTCCTCGACCTGGTGGAGAAGCACCAGATCGCCTGGCACGAAAAGACGCTGGGCCAGTTGTTCTGCGATGGCAGCGCGAAGCAGATCTTGCAGATGTTGCTGGACGAATGTGCCGCCGGTCCGGGCATTGTCGACATTCGCTGCAACCAGAGCGTGTCCGATGTCGCCCACGATGGGTCGCAGTTCACCATCACCACGCAGAACGGCAGTGTCAGAGCGCCTGCGCTGGTGATCGCCACCGGCGGGCCTTCCATTCCCAAAATGGGGGCAAGCGATTTCGCCTATGGGCTGGCGCGGCAGTTCGGCCTGAAGGTGGTGGAACCGCGCCCTGCCCTCGTTCCGTTGACGCTGGGCGGAGAGGATGTGCTGTTCCGTGAGCTTTCCGGCGTTTCTGCCGAGGTGGAGGCCAGCGCCAACACAGCGACCTTTCGCGAAGCCGCATTGATGACGCATCGCGGGCTTTCCGGCCCTGCCATCCTGCAGGTCAGCAGCTATTGGCGGCCCGGCGATTCCGTACTGTTGAATTTCCTGCCCGATGCAATGCCGGACTGGTTGATCGACGAGAAGCGCACCCGCCCCTCGGCGAGCCTGCGTACCGTGCTGCGCGATCATTTGCCTGCCAGACTGGCAGATATATTAGCGGATCGTCTGGAACTGACAGGCGATCTGGGCAACCTACCGGACAAGGCCCTGCGCGCGGCGGAGCGTCACCTGGCAGCATGGGCCTTCCGTCCCAACGGCACCGAAGGCTTCGCCAAGGCGGAAGTAACCGTGGGCGGGATCGACACCAGCGAACTGTCCTCCAAGACAATGGAAGCGCGCAAGGTGCCCGGCCTTCATGCCATCGGGGAAGCCGTGGACGTAACCGGATGGCTGGGTGGCTACAATTTCCAGTGGGCTTGGGCGTCTGCGCATGCCGCGGCCCAAAGTTTATAACCTGATCGCCCGATACACTAAGCTGATCCAATCGGGGACAGGTTGCCACCCTGCCCTTCAACTGCGCCGGGTAACAAGCCATCACGAGATCAGCGGAGCCGGACCGCGCGTCCGGCCCCGCACCATTCTCATCAGAACATCTTGCGAAATTCGATTTCGAAACTGCGTCCTACCGGGTCCACCAAAAAGGGCTGATAGCTTTGCGGCGTGATACCGTTGCTATCCACTACGCTCTGGCGGGCATCGAAGATATTGCTCAGTCTCAGGCCGACGCGCGAACCTTCAAGGAAGGGCACGTCCTCGACGAGGCTTTCGCGACTTCCCAGATCGGCAAACGCGCGTAGGCTGAACGTGATGTAATCATCGAAGAACAGATCGGTGCTATCTACCAGGCCTGACCCATCCAGCCGCGATGAGCCGGTGTAATTGGCGAACACGATCGCTCCGAAACCATCGTAGAACACGCCGCCGCGCGCCCGCACACCGTGGCGCGGCTCACCTCCGCCCGAAAGCGCATCGCCGTCCAGCAGGTCCAGTCGCGGAATGCCATCGGCAATCAGCACGGTGCTGTCCAGTTCCAGCGTGTAATCGAGATTGAAGAACCAGCGGCCCGTCGGTGGACCATCGTCATTCTGGTTCATCAGGCGGTTCATCCGCCCGCCGCCGCCGCCGCCACGTCCGGAACCGCGGCCGCCTTCGCTCCGCGCTTGACGCGGCACGCCCTCAGCTTGCGCGCTTTCTGCATTGCAGATGCGTTCGCGAATTGCGGCAAAGCGTTCGGGATCGATCTCGCCGTTGTCGCCAGCCAGCCGCTGCAACATACGCGGCGGAATTATGATCGGTTCGCCATCTGCACCAAGCGGAGGTTCTTCTCCCGCAGCCTGTGCAGCAAGGGCGCGGCTGAACAGGTTCAGCAATGCGTCCGGCTCCTGTTCGCAGAACATCGCGCGCATCTGCTCCACGCGCTCTGCATTGCGCGGATTGCGTGAACGATCAGCTCCGCTGCCACCCGCGCCTGCAGATGAATCGCGCGGTGAGCGTTCGCCGCTCCTGTCGCCGCCGCCTGCATCATTGCCACCGATCCGTCCAGACAGGTTAAGGCCGAATTGCAGGCGCTTCTCGTCACGCTCGGCAAAGGTCACGAAGCGATCGTCCAGCTGCACCAGTTGCCCGGTTATATCGCGGGTAACGCGGTCCGGAAATGCTGCCTCTATCGCCGGCGTCAGGGTGGGAAGGCCGCTGGTTACGTCATCTGAATGGTTGTCGAAATAGTCGAGCGACACAGTGGCATCGTCGATGAAGGGCAATTCCCATATCAGGCCGATTGTCCAGTCGCTCTGCGATTGCGCCGGCAGATCCGGATTGCCGCCAGAGATTACGGTTGCCAGCACCGATTCGTTGTTGGCTATATCGAACAACTGCACATTGGGCGTGGCGATTGCCGGGGCGCCCAATTGGCTCAGGGTCGGCGCAACCTCGCGGTTGATGTGATTGGCAGTCACAGTAAGGTTTTCGGTGACGCCCCATGTCAGGCCGACGGTCCAGTCCTGCAGGGTACCGAAGTCCGAAAGGTGTTCCACGCCCGCATTCAAATTGAGCGTGAGATCGCCTATTTCATCCAGAAAGTCCTCATCCCGGCTGGTAAGCGGAACGGAAATGTTCGCGCCGCCGAAGACTTGCCCCCGCGTCAATTGAACGTCACCGCCAAACGCGCGCGTGTCGCTGCTTTCGATGCGGTTCCAGCGGTAGCCGCTGCGCAATGTCACCGCCACGTCGCCCGAAGGCAGGTAGATTGGATTACCGCGCGCCGTCGCCAGTGCATTGACGGTATAGGTATCGCTCAAGCTTTCATCGAAATCCGCAGCGGAGAATGCGCCAAGATCGGCAGTGATCGGCAGCAGGTCGGCTGCGGCATCTGCCAGAAACGCGCTGGTATCGACGCCCTGCTGCGTGCGGCTGACCGTATCGGAATAGGTGCCGTCCAGCGTACCGGTTACTTCCCAGTCACCCGCGCGCAAATTCAGCGTGCTGCCGACCGAATAGTTTTCGCTACGGCTGTCCACCGTCAGCGGATCATCCTCATTGAACGCGCGCAGAGCCGAATTGCCATCGGAATCGGTCAACAATACCGTATCCAGACCTTGCAGGCGAAGGCTATCGCTGCGTTCATACGTCGCGTTGAGCGATAGAGAGGGGCCACCTTCGCCAAGCTGCGTGGTCCAGTTGGCCGTCGCTTCGACGCCAGCGGTATCGGCCACGAGGGTGCGGAACTGTGCGGGATCGGGGTCCGTCGCGACATCGGGGATGCTGCTTTGTGTCTGCACGATACCGCGCTCCGCCTCCGTCAGCGGGCTGGAATTTTCCCATTCGACATTGAGATTGAGCCGACTTGGCCCGTCGATACGCAGATAAGTGCCTTCCACTTCCTGCGTGGAAAATCCGCCATCGAAGGGCTGGCTGTATTCCACCTCGATCTCGCGGCTGGAGAAATTGTCTTTCAGGATAAAATTCACCACGCGCTGGTCCGGCGAGTAGCCGTATCGCTGGGCTACCGACTCGCTGAATACCTCGGTGCGCTCTATGGCTTCGGGCGGATAGCTGCGCAATTCGCGGAAGGACGAGATGCGTACGCCGTTTACCAGGATTACCGGCCCGCCGCCGCCGCCAAAGCCGCCACTGCCACCGCGTCCGCGCGATGAATTGACCTGCGGCCCCAGCGCTTCCAGCAATTCCTCGATGGAACCTGCGCCGTAGGCCGCGATATCTTCGGCATCCAGCGTCAGGATAGGCGGTTCTGGTGCGTCGACCTGATCGATTAACCGCGCGCCAAGGACGATTATAGTGTTCACGTCGTCATCAGACGACGCGCCGTCGGATGCGCCCGACCCGTCCTGCGCACTGGGGGGTGCGGGTTCGGGGGCGGCTTCCTGCGCCAATGCTGACTGGATGGGAGCGGTGCACAGCGCTGCGCTGATCGCCAGGGCGCTGCATGACATCGAAATTTTAAGAATCGGAATTCTCCGGACTGAAATTGCGTCCCCCTTGGGCTGTGCGTATGATCAGCAACGCTTACGCTGGCAATACAGTCCCTTGTCGTATTTTGTCGCAGATGTATCGCACCTGTCAGACCTTTAAAGCCAGGATACACGGCCTATCTTCCAATTTGCGCAAAGGGCGGCTAAAGGCCGCGGCCTGCACAAGGTGATTTCACCGAACTGGCATCCCGATCACGCACTTTGATTAAGCACAAGGACCAATAGACTGAATGGCTAAGGAAGAACTTCTCGAAATGCGCGGCAAGGTGGTTGAACTGCTGCCCAACGCAATGTTCCGCGTCGAGCTCGAGAACGGCCACGAGGTTTTGGGTCACACCGCAGGCCGCATGCGCAAGAACCGCATTCGTGTGCTGGTGGGTGACGAGGTGTTGTGCGAACTGACGCCCTACGACCTGACCAAGGCGCGTATTACCTATCGCTTCATGCCGGGTCGCGGCGGACCGCCGGGATATACCGGCTAAGGCGCGAACCAGCGCCCCGTGGCTTCCGATCCGCTGAAACTCGTCCTCGCTTCCGCCAGCCCGCGTCGCCGCGAATGGCTGGCGCGGCTGGGTATCGAACCCGACGCGGTTATCCCTGCCGATATAGACGAGACACCCCGCGCCGCCGAACTGCCGCGTGACTATGCGCTGCGCATGGCCCGTGAAAAGGCGCGCATCGTCGATGGTGCGGGCGCGCATGTGCTGGCAGGTGATACGGTTGTCGCCGCCGGACGCCGTATCCTGCCCAAGGCCGAGGACGAAGCAACCGCGCGCGATTGCCTGCAACTGCTCTCGGGCCGCCGACACCGCGTGCTTTCCGCCGTGGCGCTGGCCTACCCTGACGGCACGATCCGCGACAAGCTGAGCGAGACACAGCTGAAGTTCAAGCGCCTGTCTCCTGCCGAAATCGACGCCTACATCGCCGGCGGCGAATGGAAGGGCAAGGCTGGCGGCTATGCGATACAAGGCATGGCAGAGGCCCTGATCCCGTGGATACAGGGAAGTCATTCCGGTGTCGTCGGCCTGCCCTTGTATGAAACGCGCGTGCTGCTGAAAGCCGCCGGGTTTGCCATTGTCTGAGTGGCTCCTTGAAGAGGGGATCGGCGAGGATCGCGCCATCCGCCTTGATGGCGCAACCATTACCGATGCACGGCTGGCACGGCATGCAGACCTGCGCCCTGGCCAGGTCTTGATCGCAAAGCTCGTGTCGCGCTCCGCAAGTTCAACAAGGGGATTGGTTGAATTCGACGACAAGGAGCGCGCGCTGGTTAGCCACCTTTCGCGCGATGCTTCCGAAGGCGCGACAATCCGGGTGGAGGTTACCCGTGCCCGGTTATCCGAAGCGTCCCGCGGAAAGCTGGCGCAGGTTCGACCAACCAAAAAGCCGCTTTCGCACGGCGCGTCGCTGGCAGACGGCCTACGAAATGCTGGCCATGATGTGCGCATCGTCCGCCGGTTTCCGGAGTGCGATTGGGACGAACTTCTTGGCGAAGCCTTTGACCAGCACGTTTCCATGCACGAAGGGATGCTGTATTTCAGCCCCACACCGGCGATGACGCTGATCGACATCGACAGCGCGATGACACCGCTTCAGGCTGCGCGTGTCGCAGTCCCCGTCATCGCCGCCTCTTTACGGAGGTTCGACCTGGGTGGATCCATCGGCATCGATTTCCCCACGCTTGCCACGAAACCCGATCGGCGCGCGGTGGATGATGCTCTGGCCGATGCGCTGGCCGACTGGCCGCACGAACGCACGGCCATGAACGGCTTCGGATTCGTGCAGATCGTTGCCCGGCTGGAACGCCCGTCGTTGCTGCACCGCATCCGTTATGATCGGCTGGAGGCGGCTGCCTTCCAACTGTTGCGCCACGCCGAACTGCTTGAGGGACCGGGTCGGTTGCTTCTCCAGGTCAACCCGGCGCTGGAACCTGAACTGCGGCGCGAATGGCTTGACGAATTGCGTCGGCGGACTGGCCGCGAACTGGTGATTGCTGCTCTGGAGAATGTTGCACTCTTCTCGCCCCACGCCCAGATTGTTGCGCGATGACCAAAAAACCCTGCCCCATCTGCAAGAAAGCTCGCACAGAGGAATTCAGCCCCTTCTGTTCCAGCCGCTGCCGCGACCGTGACCTGGCCCAGTGGTTCAACGATGGCTACGCCGTGCCCGGCCCGCCAGCCGCACCGGAAGATATTGCGACCGAAGACTGAATTGGGGTCTTGCCAAGCGCACGAGGGTTCGCCATAGGCGCGCTTCCCTTGACCGCGAGCCAGACAATTGCCGCTCGCAGCCTCAAGATTGCCTGGGTAGCTCAGGGGTAGAGCAGACGACTGAAAATCGTCGTGTCGGTGGTTCGAATCCGCCCCCGGGCACCATTTTTTTAGCGCTCAAACGCCGCGCGCGGGCCTCCGCCCGCTTGGCTTTCCTTGCATTGGCTCGGGCGGCCATTCGGCCTTGCGAACCCTGGTGGGTTCGAACCTACGTCTGCGAATGGCTCTCTTAGTCTCGATCCTCTTTATCCAGCTGAGCGGCTACGTGGTTACATGCGGCAGAGATCACCACGGACCCTTCTCCCACGGCGCTGGCCACGCGCTTGACCGAGCCTGATCGCACGTCGCCGATGGCATAGATGCCCGGCGTCGAGGTTTCGTACTGGCTGGCAGCGCTCGCCGCTTCTCCGGTAACTACAAAGCCGCGTTCGTCCAGCTTGGCCATGTCGTTCAGCCAGCCTGTGTTGGGCGCCGCCCCGATCATGATGAAGAGCCCCTTCGTTTCCACTTCGGTCTCGCCATCAGGACCGGCCAGCGTGACACCGGTTAGCCGATCGTCTCCATGCAGAGCGGCGACTTCGCTCTCGTATTGGATGGTACAACGCGGAACCTGTCGAGGTCGTCCGTCATTCCATAAACGGACGACACCTGTTCGCGCGCGCCTTTCCTTGACCGAACAGCGCGGCGCGGCAGCCTTCACGGTAAGCGAAAGGACCAACATGGCTCGTATCCTCGTACTCTACTATTCTTCCTACGGACACAACTCGACCATGGCAGAAGCCGTGGCAGACGGCATCCGCGACGCAGGCCACGAGGCCGACATTCGCCGCGTGCCTGAAACCGCACCGGAAGACATCGTGAAGAACTTCGGCTTCCAGACGAACGAGGATCATCCGCTGATAGAGAGGCCGGACGTGCTGGGCGATTACGACGGCATGGTGCTGGGCGCGCCCACCCGCTTTGGCCGCCTGCCCAGCCAGATGGCAGCCTTCCTCGATACCTGCGGCGGCGTGTGGGCATCGGGCGCGCTGATCGGCAAGCCGGGCGCCGTGTTCACCAGCAGCAATTCACAGCATGGCGGGCAAGAGACGACGCTGTTCTCCATGATTACCAACCTTATGCACTTCGGCATGACCATTATCGGGCTGGATTACGGCTTCGAAGGCCAGGACGGGGTCGACGAAGTGAAAGGCGGCGCACCCTATGGCGCCACCACAATCGCCGGGCCGGACGGCAGCCGCCAGCCGAGCAGGGACGAGATCGATGGCGCAAGATACCTCGGCAGGCGCGTGGCGAACACGGCGGCCAAGCTGGCGGGGTAGGATTTCGCCTCCGGCGCGGCTAAGCCTTCGGCATGGAACACGAAAGCGCCGGACTCTCTCCCTTCGACCTTGCCGCCATGCTGGTTGTGGCCAGCGCAATGCTGGGCTGGTTCAACCACCACTACATAAAGCTGCCCCATGTCGTAGGGCTGACCGCGATGGGCGCGATCGCAGCCATTGGCCTGCTGGTGGCCAATGCGGTTTTGCCCGGCATCACGCTGGACGATACGGTTGCCCGCCTGCTGGTGGAAATGAACTTTACCGAAACGCTGCTGCAGGGCATGCTCAGCTTCCTGCTGTTTGCCGGTGCGTTGCATGTGGATCTTGACAGGTTGAAAGCCGACTGGCTGCCGGTGCTGTTGCTGTCCACCGTCGGTGTGTTGCTCTCCACAGTGATCGTGGGCCTGTTGACCTGGGGACTTGGCCTTCTGCTCGACCTCGGTCTCGATCCGATCTGGTATTTCGTCTTTGGCGCGCTGATCGCGCCCACCGATCCTGTGGCCGTGCTGGGCGTGCTGAAAGAGGAGAAGGTGGACGAAAGCCTGCAGGCCAGTGTTGCGGGTGAAAGCCTGTTCAACGATGGCGTGGGCATCGTGGTGTTCACCATTCTGCTGGGCGCGGCGGTGACGGGCACCGAATTCAGCGTCGCAGAGGGCGCGCGCCTGTTCCTGATCGAGGCGGGCGGCGGCCTGCTGGTGGGGCTGGTCTTTGGCTACATCGGCTTTCGCGCCATGCGCTCGATGGATGAATACGCGCTTGAGGTGACTATCACGCTGGCCGTGGTGATGGGCGGCTATGCCCTGTGCACCGCGCTGCATATTTCCGGCCCGCTGGCGATGGCCGTGGCAGGTCTGCTGATCGGCAACTACGGCGTCACCTACGCGATGAGCGACATTACCCGAGAGTACGTGGTCCGCTTTTGGGAAGTGGTGGACGAACTGCTCAATTCGGTCCTGTTCCTGCTGATCGGGCTGGAAATGATCGTGCTGGTGCCCGCCGTGGACGAAAGCCTGCTGATGCTGGCTGCCATTCCAATTACCCTGTTCGCCCGTGCTGCGGCGGTGACGCTATCGACCACAGTGGTGCCCGCCGCCAAGCCCAAGGCGGATGGCGCTTGGGGCGTATTGTGGTGGGGCGGGCTTCGCGGCGGCATTTCCATCGCGCTGGCGCTGTCCCTGCCTGCGGGCCTTGTAAGGGATCTGCTACTGGCCGCCACCTTTGGCGCGGTGCTGTTCAGCGTGCTGGTGCAGCGCATGACCCTGGGCCGCATGATCGAACGCAGCAAGGTTCCGCACCAACGCCGTACCGACAATGATGGTGGCGCGCCTGGCGGGCTGGAATAAAGAAAGGGCGCGGTGCCAGCCGGTACCGCGCCCCTTCGTATCGAACGATATTCGCGATCAGGAATCGAGGCGAACGATAGTAGCAACGTCTTCGGGATCGTCATCCGAAGTCGATGTCCAGACGCCGTTCTCGTCAACCGTTTCGGTCGAGCATTCGGCTTCCTCGCCTTCAGACGCGCCACACCACTGGTCCGGGCGTTCGGATGTCCAGCTTCCGTTGACTTCGGTCCCGTCGGGCATGGTGTTTACGTAAGTGCCGTCTTCCGAAACGACTTGCGTGTAGGTTTCGCCTTCCGCCGTGGTAATTTCGTAAGTACCGGCCATCGGCATGCCGTCGGCGGCCATTGCAACTTCGGCTGTCGGCTCTTCCACGACGGCTTCTTCTTCTACCATCGGCTCTTCTGTTTCAGCTTCACCGCAAGCGGCCAGCGCGAATACTGCAAGGAATGCAAATTTCTTCATATCGGTAGTCCCCCGTTATTGGAGAGGAAGTGGTAACACGATTTTCGAACCTGCATTACACTATTTCACAGCACATTGTTTACGCGAGACAAAGCAGGGTGAACTCGTCCCGATCATGCAGTCCGACCCCAGCGAATCGCTTGTCCCGTGCGCCCGATTGCCCCGCCGCCGTGTTCGGTGTATACGCCATGCTTCTTCGCGCCCCGGCACCCCGTGAACATTGTTCGCGCCGCCGGGGCGCTCGCTTTTTTGCTGCTGAAAGGTTGCCGCCCATGTCCCGCCGCCGCCAAATCTACGAAGGCAAGGCCAAGATCCTTTACGAAGGGCCTGAGCCCGGCACGATCATCCAGTATTTCAAGGATGATGCTACTGCCTTCAACGCCGAGAAGAAGGGTACGATCAACGGCAAGGGCGTGATCAACAACCGCATCAGCGAGTATGTGTTCACCCGGCTAGCCCATATCGGTATCCCCACCCATTTCATCCGCCGCTTGAACATGCGCGAGCAATTGGTGCGCCAGGTGGAGATTATTCCGCTGGAAGTGGTCGTGCGCAATGTCGCCGCCGGTTCTATTTCAAAGCGTCTGGGCGTGGAAGAAGGCGAGATGCTGCCGCACACGCTGCTGGAATATTACCTGAAGGATGATGCGCTGGGCGACCCGCTGGTGGCGGAAGAGCACATTGCCTGCTTCAACTGGGCCAGCCACGAAGAGATGCAGGATATCGCCGCCATGGCGATCCGCATCAACGATTTCCTTTCCGGCATGTTCGCCGCCGTCGATATCCGTCTGGTGGATTTCAAGCTTGAATTCGGCCGCATCTTCGATGGCGATTTCAGCCGCGTGATCCTTGCCGACGAATTCAGTCCAGACAACTGCCGCCTTTGGGACATGACCAGTGGAGAGAAGCTGGACAAGGATCGTTTCCGCCGTGATCTGGGTGGTGAGGAAGAGGCTTACCAGGAAGTCGCGCGGCGCCTGGGTGTGCTTTCGGGCGAAGATAACGGTCCTGGTGAAGTGCTGGATATGGATGCGCACCGCTCCCGTCTGCGCACCCCGTCGCAAAAGCCGGGCGGCCCAAAACCCAAGAACTAGCTCCGCGAACCGTGCTTTTTTCGCGGCAAGGGGTTGTTTTCAATCCTGATTAGGCAATGATGCGCGGATGACCATTTATCCGCCGCTCTGCCGCGCGCTGCTTTTCGCCAGTGCTCTTGCCACTGCCACGCCCGCCTTCGCCCAATCGCAGGAAGTGTTGATGGGGCCAGCACCATCGTGGGTCGATACCGTCGAACCCGTCGATGCTCCAGAAGATGCCCGCGGCATGGTGTTCTGGCGACGCCAGCACTCGCAAGTCCATCTCGATGGCGATCAGCAGCTTACCTACAACATGATGCAGGCCCGCCTGCTACATCCCAACGCGCTGGAACTGGGCAATGTGGCAATTACCTGGAATCCGGCTGCGGGGCCGCCCACCGTTCACCGACTGCGCATCCACCGGGACGGCGAACCGATTGACGTACTGGCAGACAATTCCTTCGAAATCCTGCGCCGCGAGGACCAACTGGAAGCCGCGATGATCGACGGCCTGCTCACCGCCGTGCTGCGCGTGCCGGACCTGCGCGTGGGAGACGAACTGGAACTGGCCTACACCGTGCCCACGGGCAACCCGACACTAACCGACCGCGACTTCGGCCTGCTGATGCTGGCGCCCGAGCCCGCGCCCGGTCTTGTGCACCTCAGCCTCAGTTGGGAAGATGCCGACGACAAGCCGCAGATCCGACTGACTCAGGATCTCGAACCTCTTGTCACGCGCGGCGATAATGCCATCACCATCCGGGCGGTTTCCGCCGAACCTCTTGTTCCGCCACGCGATGCGCCGCCACGGTATAATTGGCAAAGGGTTCTGGAATTCAGCGATTTCAAAAGTTGGTCGGCCATTTCCTCGCGCTTCGACAGGCTGTTCGACGATGCCAGCGCCCTCCCCGCAGGCTCACCCGTGGCGCAGGAAGCGGACCGCATTGCGCGGACGAACGAAACACCCCTCGACCGCGCCAGCGCGGCGCTGGAACTGGTGGCGCGACAGGTTCGCTATGTTTACGTCGGGCTCAATACAGGGGCGATGACTCCGGCAAGCGCGGAGGAGACCTGGCAGCGGCGCTATGGCGACTGCAAGGGCAAGACTGCCCTGCTACTGGCGCTGCTGGAAGAACTGGGTATCGAGGCCGAAGCAGTGCTCGTCAGCAACAATGGCATCGACGACGGGCTCGACGCCTTACTTCCCAGCCCCGGCCTGTTCGATCACGTCCTCGTGCGCGCCACGATCGACGGGCAGCAATACTGGCTCGATGGCACCATGCCCGGCGTGGTAACACCGGTGCCGCGGCCTATCCTGCCCTATCGTTGGGTGCTTCCGCTGGACGAACGCGGCGCCGAACTGGAGGAACTGGAGTGGTCTCCGCTCGAACAGCCCAAAACCATTTCCCTGTATGAAATCGATGCGCGTGAAGGGCTGGATGTGCCTGCCAGCATACGGCAGAAAACTATAACGCGCGGAATAGATGCCCTTGCCGAATACGTGCGGTTCTCGTCCGTAACGGACAGCCAGCTGGAAAACGCCTTTCGCAACGAAATGGCCGGGTCGACCTTCTGGGACAGCGTGGACGCCGTCACCTGGCGTTTCGACAAGGACGAACAGGCCAGCGTGCTGGAGATTGTCGGCACGGGGATGCCGGACTGGGACAATCGCAGCGATGACGGTGCTACTCTCACCCTGCCCGGCGGCGGGTTTACTCCGCCGTCCCGCAGGCAAAGGGATAGCGGGCAGGACCAGCAGGCCCCGTTCCTGAACGAGGACAGTTACGCCTGCCATGTCACGACCGTTCGCCTTCCAGGCGACACGGACCCGGAAAACTGGTCCTACAATTCGCAGTTCGACACGCAGATCTATGGATCGACCTATCGCCGCATGTTCGACAAACGTGACGGTTCGATCCGCATGATTCGTATCAGCCGGACCCAGCACCGCGAGATCAGCTCCGACCTGGCCGAGCGGGACAACGACCGTCTTGCCGATTTCGATAACAGCATGGCCCGCATCGAATTTGATCCGGCGGCGGACTTCTCCGGGTTCGATGCTGCAATTTCTCGGGAAACCGCCGTGCCCGCCACCTACGAGGTGAACTGGCTGGAAGATGGTTCTGCATGCAGCCCGGACTTCGGCTATGCCAGCTAGGTGGCCCAAGGCCGCGGTTGCAGCCTGTTCATTTCCACCGCATATGCTGTTACGCCTGAAACCAAGATTTTTTGCTGTGAATTTCTAAGAATAAACATCTGTTTTAAGGGGATTAACTTCATGACCATACGCCGCGCGCTCTCCACAGGCATTTCCAGTGCTGCTCTCGCCCTAACCCTGGTCATTGGCACCCCCGCAGTCGCGCAGCAGGAATGGGGAACCGAGGCGACCGATGTCGTGCAGGATCCTTCCGTAACCTACGGCGTGCTGGACAACGGCATGCGCTATGCCATCCGCCAGAACGACACGCCCGATGGCGCAGCATCCTTTCGCATGCATTTCGATTTCGGATCGCTGGGCGAAGCGGATGACGAGCGCGGCCTTGCCCACTTTATCGAACACATGGCCTTCAACGGCTCCACCAATGTACCCGAGGGCGAGATGATCCCGCTGCTGGAACGGCTTGGCCTGGCCTTCGGCCCGGACACCAACGCCTACACCAGCTTCGATGAAACAGTGTACATGCTGGATGTGCCCAATGCGAACGAGGAAGGCTTGGAAACCGCCCTGTTCCTGATGCGCGAAACCGCCAGCGAACTGACTTTCGATCCCGAAGCTGTCGACCGCGAGCGTGAAATCCTGGTGAGCGAGCGCCGCGTGCGCGACACTGCGGGCCTGCGCAACTTTCGCGACATGTTCGATTTCCGCATCCCCGGCACCCGTTATACCGAACGCTTCCCCATCGGTCTCGACGAGGTGCTGCGTGAAGCTCCTGCGGAACGGTTGAAAGCGCTCTATCATCGCTTCTACCGCCCTGAAAACGCCTGTCTCTTATACACATCTCCGAGCCCACGAG
>CAJXTZ010000009.1 GCA_913061345.1 uncultured Erythrobacter sp. | reverse complement strand
GAAACGCTGCGCCATCTCCTGAATGGCGCGCTGGTCTTCGGTAAGCTGGAACTGGCCGGTCATGCGTGTCTCCTGCACGGGTCGTGTGCATGGCGTTTCTCAGGGCGTGTGCACGGTCGCAATGTCAAAAGGTGCATTGCGACACAACCGGTCACTTACGAAACTTTGCGCAATAAAAAGTGCGTATCACGCGTCGAAGGTTACTCTTCGAAGGCTTCCACTCCGATAGGTTCTGGCGCAAAGCCCTGCGGGGTGTCGGGCGACGGATCGAAACCCGACGTATCGTCAACGGGATCGGTCGAAAAACCCTGTGCATTGTCGATCAGCTCGTCGGGCGCGGCGTCTTCTACGATACCGGCGTCTTTGCCGTTCGCTAGGGTATCATCGGCAAATCCTTCAGCGGGTGCCGCCGTCGCCGAAACCGCAGAATCACGTGCACTTTGCGGCGGGGACTGTATCGACAAGTCCCGCTCGGGCGTCCGATCCTGCACAGCGGTCTGGCGGCTTTCGAGATCATCACCGCAGCTTGCAAGCAAGGAGATCGCAGAAATAGTCAGAAGAAGCCGCGCAGTCATCGCAGGCTACCGATCACGATATCGGCCTTGAATACGGTGACGCGGTTTTCTCCTATCATGGCGCGATGCGCTAGCCCGCCATGATCGGGGTTAACCACAGGTAATCCTCTCGATCATCATGTCGTCATCATAGGTGACAGTAAGCCGATCCGGCCGGTAATCCATGGTGACAGCACTACGCGGCGGCTGCCAGCGCAAGGTACGCGCGCCGGAAAGATCCAGAAGTGTAGCACCAGCATCCGCACTGGCGCGATGGCCGATATGATCCTGGACCGCTTCGGCATCGCATTCTCCGGCAGGATCGCGCACATTGGGATTGCCATTCTCGTCGAATGGCGGGGGCACAGCGGTGGCGCATGCGGTCAGCGCAATGGTGGCAAGTACTAGCGTAATGTTTCTCATAATCGTCGATACTAGCGCCGCGCCGGGTGATACGCCAGACAGATTGGCCTTTTGATCTTAGTCGGTTTCGGGAGATCCGGAACCTGATCGCTTGTACCGCGCAGAACGAATTCAGGGCGATGGTTTACTCAGGTAACGAGCAACGCGAGATTTACGCGCCCGGTGCCGGAGCGGATCAGGCCGATTTCCTGGGCCGCGGCATGGCTGAGATCGATCACACGGTTGCCATGATAGGGGCCGCGGTCGTTGATGCGCACCACGACGCTTTCATCGTTGCGAGGATTGGTGACGCGCACCTCGCTACCTAGCGGCAGCGTACGGTGGGCGGCCGTCAACTTGTTGGGATCGAACACCTCCCCGGTCGCCGTGCGGTTGCCCGCCAGTTCATTGCCATAATAACTGGCCTTCCCATCGCCCATCGCACTTTCGCGGGGCGAGGGCGTGTCGATCACCGGTTCCAATTGGGAGACTGGCACGGTTTCTACGCTGGCCTTGCCCTTGCCAAGCTTCACCACGTCCGGGGAAGAACGATCCTGAACCAGCAGCGCGCCCAGTATGAAGGCGATCGCGGCGAACACACCAGTCCCTGCAAAGGCCATCTGTCGCTGCGATTTCAACCGCATGAACATGGGCAATCGATCCCGGCGACTGGGCAGGGTATGATCCTGCGCTGCGGTGTGATGGTTTTGGTCGTTGGCGCTGTTATTGTAATTCCTCATACCAAACCAAGGGATGGCAAGAAGCAATGTTCCGAAAAGTTCCCGTACACAACGATAAGCTCGGTATTATTAAAACCCCCACTATTGTTGCATCAATTGGCATCATGAAACTACAAGATTAAACGGTAATTTCGATTGAGACGTCAGAATTCGTCTCCAGTTCGTCGTCGAGAGCATGGCGATTACTCGCAACACGAAAGGTAGGAGAGCCTTTCGTCTGGCGGGATACAACCGGGGAGGGCAACGCCCATGCCGCAACGCATCGCATGCCAATTGACGAAAGGGCGAAGGCGCGCCTAATGACCCACGCCGCGCGGGTGTAGCTCAATGGTAGAGCAGCAGCTTCCCAAGCTGACGACGAGGGTTCGATTCCCTTCACCCGCTCCAGCGCCGCCTTCCCAAAACATCTCGGAAATGCGGTGGATTCGAGGAAGTCATTGGGCGTTTGCCTTTTGGTCGTCCTGGTTTTGGGATGTGGTCCAGGTGGCGAGGGTGCGCAAGATACCTTTGCATTCTTTTGAGTTACACCGACTTAGACCATCGCTCTCCAAATAGGCTATTGTGCCGCATTGTTTAAGAGTGAATACTGGCGTTGCTGCTATCGAAGACTTTGATAGCGATGAACCGGTGTCGGCGTTCAGGGGTGAAGCTGGCACGGATCGAGGCCTGGAAGGGCGACGCTGGGGGAGCGGTAAAGATGGCCAAGGTGGCTCATGATACGTTTGAGGATCACCAGGAGGTTGAGGGACCTTCCGACAGGTCTTTTGGCCTTACGGTCGGTGGCATCCTTCTCGCCATTGCGCTCGTTCGTTGGTTCGCACTTGATGCAGGAGCGACAAGTACGGCCATTCTGACGGCGGTGGGTGGATCGCTTTTCCTGCTTGCAATCGTGCGCCCGGCCACGCTCAGTTTTTTCAACAGGGCCTGGGGGAAGTTGGGGTTGCTTCTCGCGAAAATCGTCAACCCCATCATCATGGCGCTGATGTACGTGTTCCTGTTTGTCCCGATTGGCCTCGTGATGAAGCTTTTCGGTCGCGACGCTCTCAAATTGAAACGTCCTGCCGATGAAAACTCCTACTGGATCTCTCGATCACCGGGCGGGTCCAATCCAAAAACCATGGAAAACCAGTTTTAAGGAACCGACATGGAACTTGCTAGAGAACTCTGGACCTTTCTGAGAGCGCGCAAGAAGCTCTGGCTGGCGCCGATCGTGGCCGTCATGTTCCTGTTCGGACTGTTGATCGTCCTGACGCAGGGCACGGCTGTCGCTCCTTTCATCTATACGATGTTCTAAGGGCGGTCCGTTGCGCATACTCGGTATTTCGGCTTTCTATCACGACAGCGCCGCCGCGCTGGTCGAGGATGGCAACGTTGTCGCGGCTGCACAGGAAGAACGCTTCAGCCGGCGCAAGCACGATCCGAGATTTCCGCACGAAGCGATCAGTTACTGTCTTGCACAGGCAGGTTGCACGCTCGATGACGTCGATCACGTCGTGTTTTACGAGAAGCCCTTCCCGAAGTTCGAGCGGTTGCTGGAGTCCTACTTCGCGACCGCGCCTCGGGGTTTCCAGTCCTTCCGCATGGCAATCCCTATCTGGATCAAGGAAAAGCTGTTCCAGAAGAAAATGCTGCGCGTCGAACTGGGCAAGGTCGGGGACAGGAAAGAATGGAACGGCTCGCTGCTCTTCTCGGAGCATCACCAGTCCCACGCAGCGAGCGCGTTTTTCCCCTCACCGTTCGAGACTGCCGCAGTACTGACGATGGACGGCGTCGGCGAATGGTGCACGACATCGCTTGGCCGCGGCGCGGGCAATCACCTGGAAATAGTCAAGGAACTGCACTTCCCCCATTCACTGGGGTTGCTCTATTCCGCCTTCACCTATTATTCTGGATTCCGCGTCAATTCGGGCGAATACAAGGTCATGGGCCTAGCGCCTTATGGCGAGCCGCGCTTCGTTGACAAGATTCTGGATAATGTGATCCACGTACAGGATGATGGCACGTTCCACATCAACCAGAAGTACTTCAACTATATCAGCGGGCTGACGATGACCTCGCGCGCATTCGATCGGCTGTTCGATGGTCCACCTCGAAAGCCGGAAGATCAGCTTACCCAGCGGGAGATGGACCTCGCCGCATCGATACAGGCGGTTACCGAACTGGTCGTGTTGCGGCTCGCGCGGTCGATCCGAAAGGAAACAGGCGAGCGCAACCTCTGTCTCGCAGGCGGTGTTGCGCTCAATTGCGTGGCCAACGGCAAGCTCATGCGCGAAGGCATTTTCGACAACATCTGGGTGCAGCCAGCCGCCGGCGACGCCGGGGGAGCGCTGGGCGCCGCACTTGCCGTGTGGCACCAGTATCACGACCGACCGCGGACCGTGTGTCCGGATGGGAAGGACACCATGTCCGGTTCTTATCTGGGGCCCGTGTTCGAACAGAAGGATATCGAGAACCGGCTGCGTGCCGCTGGTGCGAGGTTCGATGCCGTGGACGAGAGCGAGATCATCGAACAGACTGCCGATGCACTGACCGAAGGGAAGGCAGTGGGGTGGATGCAGGGCCGGATGGAGTTCGGTCCGCGTGCCCTGGGCGGACGGTCGATCCTGGGCGATCCGCGTTCCCCGACCATGCAGAAGACCCTGAACCTCAAGGTGAAATACCGCGAGAGCTTCAGACCCTTTGCCCCGTCTGTGAAGCGGGAGAGCGTTTCGGACTGGTTCGAACACGAGGGAGACAGTCCCTACATGCTGGTCGTGGGCGGCGTGGCAAACGATCGACGGCGCGAAATGACCGAGGAGGAAAAGGAACTCTTCGGTATCGAAAAGCTCAATATCGTGCGGTCGGAACTGCCCGCCATTACACATGTCGACTATTCTGCGCGCATCCAGACGGTACACCACGACACGAACCCGCGCTATTGGGACTTGCTGACCGCGTTTGAAAAACGCACCGGCTGCCCTGTGCTCATCAACACGAGCTTCAACGTACGCGGTGAACCGATCGTCTGCACGCCCGAGGATGCCTTCCATTGCTTCATGGGCACCGGGCTGGACTATCTTGCCGTGGGCAATTGCGTCATGCGGAAGGAGCAGCAGGACCCGGCCCTTGCCCGTGATTACCAGAACGAATTCGCGCTCGACTGATGGCTGGCGTTGAGTCCCATGGATCGGCCAAGGCTGAACGCTCCGGAGGCAGTTCCTTTTCTCCGAGCCGGTCGCTCGCGATAATCCTGTGCCTTTTTCCGGTCATCTATTGCCTGGCGATCATGGCCTATGCCCTGCTGAATTTCTCGGACTATGGCGCCGATGTTCCGCGCTTCCTGCGCTACATTGTTGCGCCCGGATTGATCGCTGCGGCATTCATGCTTGCCGCTGTATTGCTTCCTCCGCGCAAGGGCGCGAATATAGGGCTGGCGGCGTCGGCAGTCCTGATTGCGCTTCTGATCGTGGAATTCATTCTCAACGTGCGCATGGTCATATCGATGGTCAGTCTCGCCTCGATGCTGGGGGCAGGACCGTCGGGGAGCGAGGAGATCGCGCGCGGACGCGACGGCATCCCGCCGACGTACACGAGCAAGAATTTGTCGAGCGAGATGGAGGTGGAAACTCTGGAGCAGGCCCTGCTTGGCGGCATTCCAGGCGAGGAAGTGCTTCTGTGTTCGCAAGAAGGCGCTCCCCTCTATTACACAGCAGATCGCTATGGCTTCAACAACGACGACGCTGTTCACGACGCTTCGCTGGAGATCATGATCGTCGGCGATTCTTTCGTGGAGGGTTACTGTCAGGACAGGCCCGATACATTCGCGGGAAAGATGCGCGATCTGCGGCCCCGCACAGCAAGCATCGGAATGCGCGGTGGCGGGCCGTTGTACGAACTCGCCCTGATTGGCCGCTATGGTCAGGAGTTCCAGCCCGACTGGGTCGCGATGGCATTCTTCGCCGGCAATGACTGGGAAAATCTGCAGCGTGAGGCCGGGACCCCTTGGCTTGCGGAAGCGCTCACCGCGAATCCCGAATATGGATCCACGCGGCCTACTTCCCAACAGGTGGAACTGGCGGGAAGAGTCATCGACGAACTATGGGCAAAGGACATATCTGCACGCGACGTGTTCGCCAAATCCTCTTTCGTTCGGAACATCGTGGCCTTGAACCAGATCTGGGGCCTGGTTGGCCTCGACTATCCCAAGGTCTCGCATGACCAGCCCATCTACGGCGATATACTGGGGCGGGCGAAGGCCCTGACCGAAAGCTGGGGCGGTAAATTCGTGCTCATCTACATTCCGCAGGAAGTTCGTTATCGCGGTTGGCTCGACAAGTCGTTCCTCTACGATGACGTGCGCAGCGATGTGCTGAATGCGGCGGCGGCACACGACGTTGATGTCGTCGACCTGACCGAAATCTTTGGTGAGGCAGACAACCCGAGCGAATTGTTCGCCTCCGATGGGCATTTCAGTCCTGCCGGATCGGCCGTCGCCGCGCGCGCGCTGAATGCAAGGATTTCTGCGCTCGAAAACCAGAAGGCGGCCTTGGCTTCGAAGTGAACCTGCTGCCGGGCAGGCACGTCCTCGCGGTTATGATACGCTGGCGCGCTCCACGATGTGCACCGGGATACGTCCATCAGCGCCTTCGCCGTCGCCAGCCAGCGCCGCATCGACGAGCATGGTGCCCGCCAGTTTGAAATCCGGTTCTATCGTCGTCAGCGGCGGGCTTGCATGCGCGCCGCTGGTGAGCCCGTCGAACCCGATGACACCAACCTGTTTGGGAACGCTGATACCGGCCTTGGTCAATGCCTGCAGTGCCCCAAGGGCCATGGCGTCGCAACAACAGAACAGACCATCGAACGCTCGGCCACTCGCAATCAGTTCCTCCACCGAATTACGACCCTGCTCGACCCTCGTGCCCCCCGTCGCATCGATAGAAGGTCCAGCGCTTCTTCCAACCTTGGCCAAGGCATCGCAAAATCCTGTGTAGCGATCCCGAAACTGGGTCTGCCTGTCGTCGACATCGCCGATAAAGACAAGCTCGCGATAGCCCCCTTGCAGCAGCCTTTCTGCCGCCAACCGGCCGCCGGTCAGATTGTCGGAAGCGATGCGTCGATGATCGCCGAATGGTGAGCCCCAGGATGCGACATTTGTACGGTCCAGCAAGGGACGGTGAAACTGCCAGGCGGCATCGTTGGTGCTGGTTCCCAGGATGATAAGGCTGTCTGCCTGACGGCTTTCGATATAATCGGAATAATAGCTTTTGGGTTCTGACTGGAACGAAACCAGCGCCTGATAGCCACGGGCGGCGGCTGCGGCGCATACGCTGCCGAGCAGGTTGTAGTGGAACGGATTGATCTCGGTAAAATCCACGCCGGGGCGCGTGATGACGATGACGGCGATTGTCCCAGTCTTGCCGCCACGAAGGCGCGCGGCGCGGTCATCCACCCGGTAGCCAAGCTGCTGCGCCACAAGTTGAATGCGCGTGCGGGTCTTCTCGGTTATCGCGGGATCGCCCTTCAGCGCGCGCGATACCGTGGATTGGTTGACGCCAGCCTTCTCGGCCACGTCGAACGAGGTCACGCGTGATTTACGGACTGGATCGGTCATAACCCTGTCAGCTGCGCCCCCGGTGCGGCATTTCGTTCCTCGCTTCGATGCGTCCTTACACCAGCTTGCGGCTGACGCATAATACGAAGATCAGGCACCGTGCGGTTCGTGGAAGGCGGCAGAGCCATGACACTGGCGAGTTGGGGCAAGTCAGGAAGAATAGCACCTTAACCAGGCACTGGTATAGGAGCGGCAATGTCGGCCTTTTTTCTCACTTTCGTTGCCGTTGCCGCTGCCATGCTGGCCGGGCGCGATGCGATACGCGTCGCGCGTTTGCGGGCGAGCCTTGGGTGGGTCGCTCCGCTGCTGTTCACCGTGCTCCTGGCGGCACTGGCGGGCGCCGGGCTGGCGGCGTGGATCGCGCAAGAGCTGTCGCCACTTATCCGCCCCCGGGTAAAGCCGCTGGTGGTAGGGCTTGCACTGGCGCTTGCCGCGGGAGAGGTGCTGTTGCGCTCTGCATCAAAGTCGCCGCGCGAACCTACTTGGTCGATGGGTGCGATCACGCTGGTACTGCTGCTCGGCATGGTTACCGATGCCAGCGGTTTCATTATCCTGTCGCTCGCCATCGCAACAGGGGAGCCCTTGCTCGCGGCGAGTGGCGGAGCATTGGGTGCAATCCTGGTGCTGGGCAGCGCAGTCGCGGCTGGGGATGACTGGCAGGCACTCCCGCTCGGTCAGATCCGCATTACCGTGGGCGTCGCACTGCTGGTCGCCGCCATGGCAATCGTAGTATCCGGGCGGTGAATGCATCGACTGATCGTTTCTGGCGATCACCATGGCCGGTCTATTGTATGAAACGTGAACGGACTTTCCGCGTTGGGGAAGTGAACATAAATCAAGAAGGATGGAAAATATCATGGCCAACTCTGGCGACAATTCGAAGACTGCGCTGATCGAAGGGCTGAACGGCTTGCTGGCTGATCACATGGCGCTGTATTTCAAAACCAAGAACTTTCACTGGCATGTGACCGGTCCGCGTTTTCGCGATCTGCACCTGTTGTTCGACGAACAGGCCATCGAGATCCGCGACCAGATCGATGCCATCGGTGAACGTGTACGCAAGAATGGCGCGCCGACTCTAACCTCGATCGCGTCTGTCGCAAAGCACACCCAGATCGCCGATCAGGACGATACTGGCCTCGAACCCGATGCGATGGTGCGCGAACTTCGCGACGATAATCAAAAGGTTGTCGATCGGCTGAAGAGCCTCAAGGAACATGCCGAGAAGGCAGGTGACAATGCCACCGACGGTTTGCTGGATGACTGGACCGACATGGCCGAAGAGCGCGTGTGGTTCCTTTCGTCCACACTTGGCTAACACTCTGGCATTCTGTCAGACCAAACCGCCACGTCGCCCCTCGCGCCGTGGCGGTTTTGCGTTTAGGCATGCAGTATGACCCAGATCGACATAATCGAGAACGCCAGCGACGATGCGATCGCCGGTTTCATCGAAACTGCTCTGCGTGGCGCGCTGGTTGCTGCACCGGAGCCTGTGGCCATCAGCGTTCCGGGCGGTTCAACGCCATTTCCGATCATGGAAAAGCTGGTACAGACCAACCTCGACTGGTCGCGCATAACCGTGTGGCCGGGGGATGATCGCGTGGTTCCCGAGGATCACGAGGCCAGCAACACGGGCAGGATCCGCGCCCTTTTCGAACCTGCAGGCGCGCATGTCGCCACGCTGACGGTGATGGAACAGGTGCCGCATTTCGCGCTGGTCTGGCTGGGCATGGGCGCGGATGGGCACGTCGCCAGCCTGTTTCCCAATACCGATCCGCAGGCGGACGATCCCGCCCCGATCCGTCGCCTGACGCCCGACCCGCTGCCGCCGGAGGCACCGTTCGACAGGGTGACGCTGACCATGCCCTCGTTGTTGGATAGCGATGCACTGATGTTCGTGATCCGCGGTGACGACAAGCGTGCCGTTTTCGATACAGCCACGCGCGGAGAGAGTGATTTGCCCGTGGCCCGGCTGCTGAACGCAGCAGGCCAGAAGGTGACATGCTTCACCTGATCCCCGCGCCACTGCATCGGGCGCTGTTCCGCCTTGGTCATGGGCTGCGGCGGATTTTTCTGCGGCACCTTGCTGGCGAAATCCATGGTTGCTGCATCATTGTGCGCGACGAGCAGAGCCGCGTACTGCTGGTGCGCCACTCGTACGGGCCGTCTGTCTGGGCGCTACCGGGAGGCGGGATGCGCAGCCATGAAGATCCCGAAGCTGCAGCTTTACGCGAATTGCGCGAAGAGTTGGGATGTTCGCTGGTCGATCCGCTCCACCTTGGCATGCAGAGCAACGAATTCCTGGGCTCTACAAACCATGTCCAGGTATTTACCGGCCTGGTGGACGGAGAGCCGACGCCCGACATGCGCGAGGTGGTAGAATGCCGTTTCTTCGGGCTGGACGAACTACCCGAAAGGCGCAGCGGCACGGTTGCCCGCCGCCTGAGCCTGCTGAATACGAATGAAGGCTAGAGCAGGGAAAGCTGTGCACCGCCGTCGCGGCGGTCGCCGGGGCTGTCCTCGCGGTCCAGATTGCTCAACGTCAGTCCCATCAGGCGGATCGGCAAGGGCAGCGGCATCTCCTCCTCCAGTATCGCGCGGGCAACCTGCGCGAATTGCGCCTTGTCGGCCACCGGCTGTGTCTGGCTGCGGGAACGTGTAGCGATCTGAAAATCGTTGAACTTGAGCTTCAGCGTTACCGTGCGCCCCTTTGCCTGCTTGGCGGCGATGCGATCCCAGACGATCTCGATGATCCGCTCCAGCGTTTCGCGCAGTTCTTCGTCGGCTGAAATATCCTCGTGGAAGGTGCGCTCCCCGCCAATGCTCTTGCGGATGCGATTGGTGCGCACGGGGCGAAGGTCTATCCCCCGCGCCGCGCGGTAGAGGTATTCGCCGAAACTTCCGAAATGCGCGGACAGCCAGTTGCGGTCCTTCCCCGCCAGATCAGCCCCTGTTTCGATCCCCAGCCGTGCCATCTTTTCCGCGCCCTTAGGGCCGACGCCGTGGAACCGTCGGATCGGCAGGCTTTGCACGAAAGCCGCGCCCATGCCAGGCCGGATCACGCAAAGCCCGTCCGGTTTGTTCTGGTCGCTGGCGAGCTTCGCCAGGAACTTGTTGTAGGAAACACCGGCGCTGGCGGTCAGCCTTGTGGTCTCGCGAATGTCGCGCCGTATGGCCTGGGCGATGGCGGTGGCCGAACCGATGCCATGCCGGTCCTCTGTCACGTCCAGATAGGCCTCGTCCAGGCTGAGGGGTTCGACATGCGGCGTGTAATGATTGAAAATCGCGCGGATCTGTTCGGAAACCTCGCGATAGACGTCGAAGCGGCTCTTGCAGAAGATCAGATCGGGGCATTTTCGCTTCGCCGTGACAGACGGCATGGCGCTGCGTACGCCGAATTCGCGCGCTTCGTAACTGGCGGCGGCCACTACGCCGCGCCCGCTCGATCCCCCCACGGCCACGGGTTTGCCCCGCAATTCGGGATTGTCGCGCTGCTCCACGCTGGCGAAGAAGGCGTCCATATCGACATGAATTATCTTGCGCAGACCGTCCGCCCCGGGGGAGGCCGCGTCATCATCCGTGTCCGTCTCGTCAGGTTCGAAGGGCTCGGGAATCGCCATTGCGTTGCTATAGCCGTTCGCAGCGATGCTGACTTAATCCTTTTCTCGCCAGTCATTCTTGGCCAAGGGGACTGCGTGACCACCCTGACTATCACCGCTGCCGACGGATCGGGCCGTCAGGTCGGGCAACGCGAGTTCATCACCTTGATGGCTGCCTTGATGAGCCTGAACGCGCTCGCCATCGATGCCATGTTGCCCGCGCTGGAAAATATCGCCAGCAGCTTTGCAATCGATGACCCCAACAAGCGGCAGTATGTCGTAGGCGTATATCTGCTGGCCACGGGCTTCGGCAGTCTGGTTCCTGGCCTGTTCGCGGATCGCTACGGCAGGCGGCCTGTGCTGTTCGTCGCCTTGGCCATTTATATCACCACGTCGCTTTTTTGCATGATTGCGCCATCTTTCGAGGTGCTGCTGGGCCTGCGCGCGTTGCAAGGCTTCGGAACTGCCAGTTTGATGGTTTTGCCAGCTGCAATCATTCGCGATCGGTTCGAAGGCGACCGAATGGCGCGGCTGGTGTCCATGATTTTCATCGTCTTCATGGCCGTGCCCGTAATGGCCCCCAGTGTCGGGCAGGCCGTGCTGGTGTTCGCCAGCTGGGAATGGATATTTTTTGCGCTTGCAGTGTTCGGCACTGCCGTCGGCGTGTGGGCGGCAATGCGTCTGCCCGAAACGCTTGACCCGCAAAACCGTCAGAAGATCGATCCGCGCACAGTGATCCATAACCTGCCGCTGACCCTGCGCACCCGCGCGGCGGTAGGCTATGTCATGGGCGCGGGGCTGACCTTCGGCGGCGTGTTCGGCTATATCAACTCCGCCCAACAGCTGATCGGCGAGCATTTCGACGCGCAGGAACAGTTTCCGCTGATCTTCGGTGCCTCTGCCGCCACGCTGGCGTTTTCCAGCTGGGCAAATTCGCGCATCGTAGAAAGGTTCGGCGCACGCCGTGTCTCGCACACCGCGCTTGTTACCTTCATTCTCGTCAGCCTGGTGCAGGTCTATGCCGCTATCGTGCACCCCGATTCGCTGGTGTGGTTCTTCCCGCTCATCAGCATCAATCTGTGTCTGCTCGGATTCATGGGTGCCAACTTCGGTTCGATTGCCATGCAGCCCTTCTTCAACAGCGCGGGCGCGGCCAGTTCGGTGCAGGCGGCGATCCGCATGTTGCTGGGCGCGACAATGGGCATCACGATCGGTCAGCTTTACGATGGAACGGCCCTGCCGCTGGCCATGGCGCTGCTGCTCAGCAGCCTGCTGTCGCTCTGCCTCGTGCTGTTCAGTGAACGGGGCATGCTTTGGACCCGTCCGCGCCAGCCGCGCTATATCACCGAAAGCCCGCATTGATGTCTGGATCGGCAAATGATGTGTTCGACCTGATCGTGATCGGCGGCGGCGTGAACGGTACAGGTGTGGCCCGAGACGCGGCATGTCGCGGCGCGAAGGTTCTCCTGCTGGAGAAGGGCGATCTGGCCAGCGGTACTTCCAGCAAGAGCACCAAGCTGGTGCACGGAGGCCTTCGCTACCTGGAATACTACGAGTTCGGTCTCGTCCGGGAAGCTCTGGGTGAGCGCGAAACGCTGTGGAACATCGCCCCGCACATCATCCGCCCCATGCGGTTCATCCTGCCGGTTACGAAGAACATGCGCCCGCGCTGGATGCTGCGCGCCGGCCTTTTCCTGTACGATCATATCGGCGGAAAAGGCTCTTTAAAGAAAACCCGCAGCATCGACATGCGAAAGCACCCGGCGGGCGCGCCGCTGGAAGGGCAGTATCGCCACGGCTTCGAATATTCGGATGGCTGGGTGGACGATGCGCGGCTGGTGGTGCTGAACGCGATAGACGCTGCCGAACGCGGCGCACGGATCCGCACGCGCACTCCGGTTACTGCCGCGCGGCGCGAAGGCGATCTCTGGCATGTCGAGGCGGGTGTCGAGAATTTTACGGCCCGCGCCCTGGTGAACGCGGGCGGCCCCGGTGCCGATGATCTGGCGCGGCTGGTGGGAGAGAACCCCGCCTATGGCATTCGCCGCGTGCGCGGTTCGCATATCGTGGTGCCGAAGCTGTTCGATCACGCGTGCGCCTACATCCTGCAACAGCCCGACACGCGGATCTGCTTTGCCATCCCGTGGGAGGATGACTTCACGCTTATCGGCACCACCGATGCAGACCATCCCGGCTCGCTGGACGATGTGGAGGCGAGCGAGGACGAAATCCGCTACCTGTGCGATGCCGCCAACCGCTATTTTCAGCAAGACGTTACTCCGGACGATGTCGTCCACACCTATGCCGGTGTTCGCGCATTGGTGGATGATGGCTCCGGTAGGCCCGAGGCGGCCTCTCGCGGGTACGAGCTGGCGATGAGCGCTGCCGGGCGCGGTGCGCCGATACTCGGCATTTATGGCGGCAAGATCACCTCTTACCGCCACGTGGCGCAGGACGCGGTGGAGAAGCTGGCCGCGCGTCTGCCGCTGCTGAAAGGCAAGGGCTGGACTGCAACCACCCCGTTACCCGGTGGCGATATCGACAAGCATGCCCAGCCATACCTTTTCGAGGTGTTGGGGGAGGACTATCCCTTCCTCTCCGCAGAGGACGTTGTGCGCATAGGCCGCGCCTACGGCACCCGCGCAGTAGATTGGCTGGACGATGCGAAATCGTGGAGCGATCTGGGCCGTGCCTTCGGGGCAGGCCTGTCAGAAGCAGAAGTCACCTACCTCCAGACAAGGGAATGGGCGCAGACGGCAGAAGATATCCTCTGGCGGCGCAGCAAGCTGGGTCTGCATATGAGCGATGCAGAGCAGGCCGCGCTTCGCGAATACCTGGGCGCTTAGTCTTCCGCCTTCTCGACCATAGCCAGCACTGTTTCCACCTGAACCTGCGCTCCTTCGCTGGCGGAGAGTTCGCTCACCACCCCGTCGAAGGGTGCGGTCAGCGCGTGCTCCATTTTCATCGCTTCCAGCACCATCAGGCGCTGGCCTGCGGTGACGCTGTCACCCTCTGCAACATCCAGCGCGATGACTTTTCCTGGCATGGGAGCAAGGATTGCCCCGTCGCTTGCTGCTGCTGCCCCGGTGCCGCGCGCGGCACGCGCGAATTCAAAGCTCTGGCCGTCTGCGAAGACGAGGGTGCGCGCCTCATCTACAAAGCCGGTTACATGGGCCACGTCATCGCTGCCGGATGCCGAAACCGTGCGGGTTTCACCCTTGTAAGTCAGCGTGGCGGAAAGCCGCGGCGGCGCATTCAGACGGAAACCCAGCGCGCTGGGCACGTCATCGTCGATGTCCGCCATCAATGTGAAATCAGCAGCCGATTGCCAGATCGTGTCGTCGGGGGCGTCATTCGCCACCAGCCTGTCCAGCTTGCGCTCGATGAACCCGGTGTTGAGGTTCGCTTCACCAAAGTCATCATCCAGCAGGGCATTGGCGATGAAGGCTGCGTTCGTCTTGACCGGCCAGATTTCGACGCTTTCCGCAATCTCGGCCAGTTCGTCGATAGCGTCCTCGCGGGTTTCACCCCACGACACCAGCTTCGCCACCATCGGGTCGTAGTGCGGCGAGATGACATCGCCCTCGGCTACGCCCGTTTCGATGCGGCCAACGTTGCCCAGATCGAAATGATCGAGCGGTCCCGTGCTTGGCAGGAAGCCACTGGAGGGGTCTTCTGCATACAGGCGCGCTTCAATGGCGTGGCCGTCGATGGAAAGCTCGTCCTGTTGCAGGGGAATCGGCTCGCCCGATGCCACGCGCAACTGCCATTCCACCAGATCTACGCCGGTGATCTCCTCGGTCACGGGATGCTCCACCTGCAGGCGGGTATTCATTTCCATGAAGAAAATGCGGTCGGCGCGCAGGCCCTCGCTTGCATCGGCGATGAATTCGATCGTGCCTGCGCCTTCGTAATCCACGGCTTTTGCGGCGCGTACGGCTGCGGCGCAGATTTTCTTGCGGGTGCCATCGTCCATGCCGGGGGCGGGCGCTTCCTCTATCACCTTCTGATGGCGGCGCTGAAGGGAGCAATCCCGCTCGAACAGGTGAACGACATTGCCATGGCTGTCGCCGAACACCTGCACCTCTATGTGGCGGGGCGAAGTGATCCATTTCTCCAGCAGAACTTCGTTGTTGCCGAAACTCGCGCGCGCCTCGCGCTTGCAACTTTCCAGCGCGGCCTCGAAATCTGCCGGATCGTCCACCTTTCGCATGCCCTTGCCGCCGCCACCGGCGACGGCCTTGATAAGCACGGGATAGCCGATCTTCTCAGCTTCGCGGGTCAGGCAGGGAACCGATTGGTCCTCCCCTTCATAGCCCGGCGTCACCGGCACGCCAGCGGCGCGCATGAGCTTTTTCGCCTCGTCCTTCAGGCCCATGGCCGTGATGCTCTGCGGTTTTGGCCCCACCCAGATCAGCCCGGCTTCGATCACAGAGCGCGCGAACTGGGCGTTCTCCGACAGAAAGCCGTAACCGGGATGGATCGCGTCCGCGCCGGTCTGCTTCGCAGCCTCGATAATTCTTGCCCCGTGGAGATAGCTTTCGGCAGCAGGCGCGGGACCGATATGCACGGCCTCGTCGGCTGAACGTACGTGCAGCGCCCTGGCATCGGCATCGGAATATACCGCAACGGTGGCGACGCCCATTTCGCGGGCGGTGCGGATGATGCGGCAGGCGATCTCGCCGCGGTTGGCGATCAGGAGTTTTGCAATCATGCGCTACGCTTTCGCGCTTTTCGTCACAAATGCAACCGCCCGTCCGCCCATACCGCGTACGATAGCGTCAGTCGTCCTTGCGCCGTACGCTTTCGTCGCGAATGGGCGTGTTGGGTACACCTGCCACCGGTCCTTCCATCCGCGCCATCACCAACAGCTGTCCGCGGTCCCATTTCGGTTCCACGGTGGGCTCCCACGAACCGGATATCGTTTCCTTCAGGGCCGAAAATACGTGTCCGATCTTCTCCAGGAAGCTGGTGTAGACGCGGTGGTCCCAGGCCAGTTCGGCCTGCTGCACCACTTCTTCCCCGATCGCGCCGTAGATATTGGCGGCGGACAGCACCGCCCAGCGTTGGCGAAACTTTAACCGCCCGGCCCCGATCCGCGCGCGGGCATCGTGCAACTGCGCCTTCTTTACCAGGCGCCGCGTCAGCTTCACGAGGCTGTCGCGATATTGCGGCCGCATGACCTCGCCCGGCGGGATGTCATACTCTGCCAGCCATTCGGTGGGCAGGTAGCAGCGACCCGCCACCTCGTCTTCGGAGATGTCGCGGGCGATGTTGTTGAGCTGGAAGGCGAGGCCGAGGTCGCAGGCCCGGTCCAGCATATCCTGCGCATCAGCGGGCACGCCCATCACCTTTGCCATCATTACGCCCACGGCGCCGGCCACGTGATAGCAATAGCGCATCAGATCCGCCTCTGTGCGCGGGCGCCAGCCTTTTGCATCCAGCGCAAAGCCATCGATCACGTCGTCGCACATTTCGCGTGTGATACCCGTTTCAGCGGCCACCAGACCCAGCGCGTCGAAGGCGATGTCGGCGGTGGGCTGCCCGTCCAGCGCACGGTGGGTCAGCACGCGTACGGCTTCCACCCGGTCCCGCGCACTGGCCTGGTCGAGGTTCAGCGTGCTGCCACCAATGCCCGATCCGTGGTCCTGTCCATCGACGATATCATCGCAGCGTCGGCACCAGGCATACAGCAGATGCGCGCGTTCCCGCGTCGCCTTGTCGAACAGCAGGCTGGCCACCGCAAAGCTCTTGGAGCCCTGCGAGATGCTTTCGCGCGACCGGTTCACAAGCGCGGCGCGAGAGCGCCCGCCGCCCGCCTGGCGGGGCGTGGATTTTACCAGCTGGCTGGCAACCAGCGGACGCGGCTTTACCCGTTTCAAAGGTCGTCCGCGCGCATTTGCACGATGGTATGAATGGGCTCAAAGGCTGCCATCTTGTCGAGCAATTCCTCAATAGTTTCGCCCACGATCACGATGTCGCGGTGCGCTTCCCTGACGAAGCCTGTATCGGCCATATGCCGGTTAAAAGCTACAAGTCCGTCATAATATCCCATGGCGTTTAGAAGACCGACGGGCTTTGAATGATAGCCAAGCTGTGCCCAGCTTACCGCTTCCCACAATTCGTCCAACGTCCCAACACCGCCGGGCAGAGTGACAAAACCATCTGAAAGATCGGTAAATGCCTGTTTTCGCTGGTGCATCGTGTCCACCACGTGCAGCTCGGTACAATCCGTGTTCGCCACTTCCATGTCCACCAGCGCTTGCGGGATCACGCCGATGACCTCGCCGCCAGCTTCCAGCGCGGCGTAGGCGATTGCGCCCATAAGCCCCGCCTTGCCGCCGCCATAGACCACACCGATATTGCGTTGCGCCAGCAAGGTGCCGACTTCGCGGGCGAGTTCGATGTAGCGCGGATCGGCTGGCGTGGCGGAGCCGCAGTAAAGCGCAAGGCGGTTGAAACGGTCAGACATGGCCGAACGCCCTAGTCGGGCAAATCAGGATGACAAGTCCTCTATCATCAGCCCTGCGGTTGCCTTGGCGCTGCCCACCACGCCGGGAATGCCCGCGCCAGGGTGCGTGCCAGCGCCGACGAGGTAGAAGTTGTCGATCACGTCGTCGCGGTTGTGGCCCCGGAAAAAAGCGCTTTGCCACAGCACGGGCTCCAGGCTGAAGGCGCTGCCGAGGTGGGCATTGAGATCCTGCCCGAAATCCTTGGGCGCGTAGTGGAACTTGGTGACGATGCGATCGTGGATATCGGGGATCAGGCGGCGACCCACCTCATCCAGAATACGCTTTTCCAGATCCGGCCCCACCTCGTCCCAGTTGATCGGCATCTTGCCCATGTGGGCCACCGGAACCAGCGCGTAGAACGTGCTCATCCCTTCGGGCGCCATGCTGGGGTCGGTGACTGTCGGGTGGTGCAGGTAGATGGAGAAATCGGCGGGCAGAATGCCCTTGGAATAGATATCGTCCAGCAGCCCGTGATAGCGCGGGCCAAACAGGATCATATGGTGCGGGATGCCCGGCCAGGTGCCTTCTATACCGAAATGCACGACGAACAGGGAAGGCGAGAAACTCTTCTTCGCCAGCGCCTTTGCCTGAGTTTTGCCGCGATAGCTGTCGCCCAGCAGATCGCGGTAGGAATGCATGATGTCGGCATTGCTGGCGACCGCATCGAAGCGCTGGCTCCAGCCGCTTTTTGTGTGCACGGCCTTGGCGACCTTGCCCTCTGTTTCCACGCGGGTAACCCCGTCGCCCACACGCATCGTGCCGCCCAGCCGCTCGAAATGGCGCACCATTCCTGCAATCAGGCGATTGGTGCCGCCGCGCGTCCACCAGACGCCGCCGTCCTTTTCCAGCTTGTGGATGAGGGCATAGATGCTGGAGGTTTTCATCGGACTGCCGCCCACCAGCAGGGTGTGGAAGCTCAGCGCCTCGCGCAGTTTCTCATTCTTGATGTATTTCGACACCATGGAATAGACGCTGCGCCACGCCTGCTTCTTCATCAGCGCGGGCGCGGCCTTGATCATGCTCTTGAAGTTCAGGAACGGGACGGTGCCCAGCTTGACATAGCCTTCCTCGTAGACCCCCGCGGCATATTCGGAGAACCTGTCATACCCCTCCACGTCCGCAGGTTCGAGCTTCATGATCTCGTTGCGCAGATTGGGTTCGTCGTTGGAATAATCGAAGTTGGTGCCGTCGGGCCAGTTAAGGCGGTAGAACGGCATGACCTTCATCAGCTCAAGGTCATCGGCCATGTCGTGACCCGACAATTCCCACAATTCGCGCAGGCAATCGGGGTCTGTCACCACCGTTGGACCAGCATCGAAGGTAAAGCCGTCCTTTTCCCAGTAGTAGGCGCGGCCGCCGGGCTTGTCGCGGCTCTCCACCACGGTTGTGGCGATGCCGGCGCTTTGCAGCCGGATGGCCAGCGCCATGCCGCCGAAACCGGCGCCGATGACGCAAGCGGTCTTGCCTTCAGGAGTGCTCATTGGTGATCCTTGCCAGTGGGTTGGGAGAGGGGAGGGGAGGATGACAGCAGCGCCGCAATGGCGCGGCCCACGGGAACAGGCGGCTTGCCCACCAGCACGCGCAGTTTCTGCGCGGTGGAAGACCGCCCGGCGTAGAAGCGTTCGATGAGAGCGGGCGACAAACGATAGAAACGCTCGAACACCTTGTAACGCTGCGCCGGTGGCGCTGCGCCGAACAGCATGGAGCCCAGGAACCGGTAATACCCCATCGCTGACCAATGCCGCCGCGCGCGGGTCTTCAGCTTGGCGGCCAGTTGCTCGCCTGGAAGATCTGCATCCTCGGCCACCGCCAGTGCCACACTAACAGCGATAGGCAGGGTATAGCTGGTGAGCGGATGGACAAAACCGCCCTTTGCACCTGCCATGGCCACGCCATCGGTTTGCTGTTCCTGTTGGTAGGCGCCAAAATCGCCACCGGTGATGACGGGAAGGACGCCGGTTTCGAACCCGACCAGTTCACCACTCCAGCCCATCTGTTGCTGATACTCGTCGATGCGGGCGGACAGCAGCGAACGGTCCAGGTTCGGCCTGTCGGCGTAATAGGTGTCTTCGATAAACAGGTCGTGCGCGCCCAGCGGCAGCACGTAGACAAAGCGATAGGCACCCAGATCACCGGCCGAATCGTCCGCAGTCGGGTCACTTCTGTAAGGGGCCAGTTGATCGACGGCCGCGTCCATGATGACGGGGTTGGCAACGCCATGCGGCTGCGGCGTTCGCAGGTGGCGGCCCATGAACACCTGCCACCCGCCATCAAGCCTGCCGGTGGGAGAAAAGCCACGACAATCGATTACTGCGCGGGCGGTGATGCGGGTGCCATCGGCAAGGTTCACGCCGTCCGCCTCGAGCGAGGTGACTTCGCACCCGGTTAGTACGGTACCGTCAGCCAGTTCCCGGTGCAGGCAGGCGGCGAAATCCTCGCTCGCCAGGGATCGATAGGCAGTGTCCAGATGGCGGCGATAGGCGGGGAAGCGGACGTGGTAGCCGTCGTCCCATTCGGTCTTGCGAAACAGTGCCATCAGCTTGGTGCCTGCTGCCGAAAGATCGCTGGCAAACCAGCTCCAGCGGTGATTGCCACCCAGTTCAGGCCCGGCTTCCACCAGCGTCACGGCGACCTCGGGCCGGTGCCGCGCCAGCGCCAGCGCAATCAGACCGCCGGAAAGGCCGCCTCCGATGATGGCAATGTCACAGTCGCGTCCGCTCATGCTGTGCGCCTTAGCCTATTGACGGCGCTGCGCAATTACAGCACTTGGTCCGGTATTGAAATGCAACGTAATACAGGAACCGGCAGCGCCAATGCCCGTTCTAGGGTCAAACAAGACAGGAAAAATTATGAATATCTGGCAATTTTCGCCCACCGTCATGATCAGTGGTGCGATCTTCGCTGCCGTGTCGGCGCAACCTGCTTTCGCCCAGGATATCGGTGAAAGGGAAGACTCGCCGCCGGCCGTGGATATGGAGGACACCGCCTTTTCCGGCGATTACCTGTCCGTTGGTGTAGGTGTGGCAGTCAGTCCGTCCTATTCCGGATCGGACGATTACGTGTTCAACGTGCTGCCAATCGTGCAAGGATCGCTGGGCGGGGTCGATATCTCACCGCGAGCGGGCGGCATCAAGCTGGATTTCATTCAGAACCCGGCCGATGGCGTGGGCTTCGACCTTGGCGTGGCTGGTCGTCTGCGCTCCGATCGCGCGCAGCAGATCGAGGACGAGGTCGTGCTCGATTACATAGAGCTGGATCGCGCCATCGAGGTCGGCCCCAGCGTCGGCGTAAACTTTCCGCAGGTACTCAATCCCTATGACAGTCTGTCGATCAGCACGGACGTCATGTGGGATGTGAACGGTGCGCACGAAGGCATGGTCGTAGCCCCTTCCGTCTCCTATTTCACGCCGCTCTCGCGCTCTATCGTGGCGAGCCTGTCGGTTTCTGCCGAATGGGCGAACGAGGATTTCCAGGACTATTATTTCGCCGTCGACGACGCCGACTACATCGGCCCCGGCGCCGCACCGCTTGCCGAGTTTGATCCCGATGGCGGTGGCTTTACCGAAGCGGGCGTGAACCTGTTGCTGGGGATAGACCTTGATGGCGATTTGACCAACGGCGGGCTTGGTCTGATCTTCGTCGGTGGCTATTCGCGTGTGCTGGGTGATGCGGCAGATACGCCGTTCACCACGGTACAGGGATCGCGCGACCAGTTTCTTGGCGCTGTGGGTATCGGTTATACGTTCTGACCTGTCGTCGGCGGTGTGCGGCTATTGTGCCGCCACCGCCGATTCCGCTGCAAGGCTGGCGAGTTCTCGCAGCGCGTTCATATGTCTGTCGAAAGCTTTCGCACCTTTTTTGGTGAAGGCTGCCCATGTGCGCTGTCGTCCTTCACTTTTCGCTTTCCTGAGCCGGACATAACCTGCGTCTGAAAGGGCGGAGAGGTGCTTCGATAGTACCGAATCGCTGACATCGATGATGTCGCGCAGGGTGGCAAATTCGATATCGTCCACGCGCGCCAGTACTGCCGCGATCTGCAACCGTGCCGGCGGATGAAGAACCGTATCTATCGCTACGCTCATGACAGACTGCCCGAGCGTTGCAGGTCAGCATGGAAAAGTTTCTGCCACCAGATGCTGGCCAAAGTCTCACCAACGAATACGATTGCGACAACCGCAGGAACCCATGGCGTCCAGACATGCAGTCCACCTGTCAGCATGATGGCAGCTAGCCCGGCAAGGAAGATGAAGAGAGCCAACCAGATCGCCGGGCGAGCCGCTCTTGATGAGTATCCGCTGATGAACACCCCGTAGCGCTGCCGATCATCATGGACGATCCAGCCAAGACCGACCAGCGCAACCACGAAGCACAGCGCCATCCCGGCCGTGTTCAGTCCCCAGCCGAGAAGGAACAGAGCCTCTATCGCGCCAAAGGCGGCATGACGCCATAGTGGCCAGGTCATCTGTTCTGCCATTTCCCGATCGATGCGTTCTACGCTGTCGAGCGCGACGCGGGCTTCTTCGCTATCCATCATGCTGCCTTTCACTTTCCAATATGGAAAGAGTTAGGTGTCACTTTCCGTTTTGGCAAGTGAGAACTTTCCAATCCGGAAAGTCAGCCATCGCTCGTCAAAAAAAAGGGAAGCAACCGCAAGGCTGCTCCCCTTTTTTTGCGTCAAGCGACGATCTTACTCGTCGTCGTCGATCATCAGTTCCGGGCGGCTGGGCGGTAGCGGTGCATCGCGGTCGCCCGTCATCAGGTAGTTATCGAACCAGCGCATCATGCGCAGGTTGTAGTCGTAACGCGCAGCCGCGTTGGCATTGCCGTGCCCTTCGCCGGGATACTGCACATGGCGCAGCGGCGTGTCGGGACGGCGCAGCTTGATATAGCGATACAGTTCCAGGCTCTGGCCCGGATCGACGCGGGTATCGGCGGTGCCGTGCATGATCAGCAGCGGCGTATCGGCGCGGTCGGTGTAGTAGATCGGGCTGACTTCGAGGAAGTGCTGCCAATCCTCCCAAGGCCACTGGCGCGCGTGGACAAGGTACATCTCGTTGGGAATGTCGCCCGTGCCCACCTTGCTGATCTGGTTGGAAATGCCCACGAACATCACGCCCGCGGCAAATTCTTCCGAATTATAGGTGGACGACCATGCCGTGGCATATCCGCCATAGGAGCCGCCGGTAATGCCGACGCGATCCGGATCGGCGATGCCCATTTCGACAAGGAAGTTCTTCGCATCCACCAGATCGGTGAATTCGGGATCGGTGTAATTGCCAGAGTGCTGCTTGGAAAAGTCCACGCCATAGGCGGTGGAGCCACGGTAGTTGGGCAGGAACACGGCATAGCCCTGACCTGCGGCGACCTGTCCCGGCCCGCTGTAATTGGTGACCCAGCCGTTGCTTTCGTGCGCTTCGGGGCCGCCGTGAACATCGAAGATCGTGGGCGCACCACCGCTGGGAACGCCGTCGACCGGCAGGATCAGGATGCCTTCCACTTCCTGCCCGTCGCGGGCCTGATAGGTATAGGTGCGCTGCTCTCCGAAGTCGATCTCGGACAGCCACGGGTTATGGTTGGTCCAGCGGGTGAATTCGCCGCGGTTAAACGCGAACAGTTCGTTCGGATGTTCAGGAGAATTGGCTTCCACCACGAGGCGGTTGCCGCCCTGCTCCAGACTGGTGAGGATCAGGTCGCCGGGGTTGAACTCGCGTTCCTCGTCACCGCTGTCGGAATAGAAGCGCAGAACGCTTTGCGCGCCGACGTGAATGATGGCGGCAAGGCGACCGTCGGCCATCCACTCGGTATCCACCGCCGCTTCTGCTGCGCCTTCGTTTAGCGCACGATAATTGCCCGTTGCCGTGTCCACCAGGTGCAGCGTGGTGGCGGCGGGATCGTTCTCATCGACGCCGGCAATCAGCGAAAGCTGCCTGCCATCGGGGGAGAATTCCACGTCGCCCAGTTTGCCCGGAGTTTCTACCGTCACCAGGTCGCCGGACACCAGACTGAGCAGGTGAACGCGCTGTGAGGTAAGGGAATCGTCCACCAGCGGCGAGGGGGCTGAAACGATCATCGCGGTCTCGCCATCGGGCGACAGGTCGAAGCTGCTGACATAGCCGGGCACGTCGAGCTCGCGCGGCTCTGCATCCACGTCGCCGCCAGTCATGGCCTGGGCAACGTCGGCCACGAACATGCGGTTCAATTCGAACTCTTCTTCGTAAACCACGGAATTGAAGCCGTCCTCGGCTTCGGAATCGCGATCCTCATCCGGCGCCGCGGCGGTGAGCATGTAAATCTGGCCGCCATCGGGAGAGAAGGCATAGCTGCGCACGGCCACATCGCTGACGCCTGCCAGCTTGCGGTAGGAACCGCCATCGACCGGAATGCCCCATACGGCGCGGTCGTCATCCTCGGCGCTCCACAGGAACGTGGCCATCGATCCGTCCGGAGTGAAGCCGATGGAAGAGACGCTCATGTCTTCCGGCAGATAGGCGCGTACGTCCATCGCGCCGTCTGCCAGGAACAACTGCTGGTCGGGCGTGCCGTTGTCCTCTCCCGTCGTCACGTCGGGCGAATGCACGCGGGTATATGCAACGTGGCTGCCATCTTGCGAAACGGCCACGGTACCGGTGTATTCGATACGCACTACGTCCTCGGGTGTCATGTCACGGGCGAGCGCAGGCGTGGCGGGAAGTGTCAGTGCCGATGCGAGCAGGGCAGAACGTAGGAGAGTCATGTGCTAGGCTAATCCTCTTGTGGTCTGTTACAGTTGCAACCGTCCATAGCGCGCTCAAGCCACAGCGCAAATGCCTGCTTTTGGCGAGGAAAGGTAACCGCCGGGGCTGGATGGACGAAGCGGATGTGTAATGGCTTCCACCAGATCGGAATCGCAAATGACGCAACATGTGCCCGCTTATCTCCTCCGTATCGCCCAGGTCACGGCCATCGCGCTGACTGCATCCGTGGCGACCCAGATTATTTATGTCACGGTGGGGAACCTCGGGATGGAACCCGACAGGCAAATCATCTGGTCGCTGGAGGTGCTGGCTTTCCTGGCGGTTTCGATCACCGGGCTTGCTCTTGTTCGGGTGCGGCCGCTGATCGGTGCGGCCATTGCGACAGGTGGTATACTCAACACCATACAGGCAGGGATGGGGCTTGTAATGTTCGCCCCGCTTGGAGATGGTGGCGAAGCGCTGGCCCCGGTTTTCTCTGCCGTGCTGGCCATGGCTTTCCTGTTGTATTTCGCTGGCAAGGCGGCGTTCGGCATCGCTGCACTGGCGGTCGGCGCAACGCTGTGGAAGGATGGAAACGGCGCAACCCGTGTCATGGGAATCCTCGCCGCATTGGCAGGACTTGTCGCGGTAGTGCTGAATGGTCTTGCCATCGTTCTGGATGCGCAGATGACTTACCTTGCAGGCGGCGCAGGCACGGCGGCAACATTGCTGCTGGCGCTGGTGCTGGTGCCCGCCACGCGCGGGATTGCGATCAAAGCGACGTAACGTCTTTCGCGATGAAAGGCCGTCCGCCGCGATTGGACGAAGTGGCGCGATCGGCCTAGTCTGTCCTTCGCAGAGGAGAACGACAATGGCCGAAGCGACGGATATTCCTGCATGGATCGCATTGTTCACCGGGCTGTATGCCCTGGCAGCGGCAGTGGGCGAATTGCGTGCACCCGGTAGCTGGGCCGCGATGCTCGACGGTTTCGAAAGCAGCGAGGCGCTGCGCTTCCTCACCGGGATCGTGGTGCTTTCCCTCGGTGCGGCGGTCTATCTCGTCAATCCCTGGCAGCCGGGCGACTGGCTCTCCATTGTCATCAGCGTGATGGGTGGCGGCATGGTTCTTGAAGGCTTGGTGATCCTGGCTTTCGGGCGTCCGTTCCTGCATTTTGCCAGCGCCATGATGGGGGCCGTGAACCGCATGTGGGCGCTGTTTGCGGCAGGTCTTGGCATCGTGCTGGTCTGCGTGGCAATGCTGCGATTTTGAGCTAGCGTTCCACCGATTGCATGAGCGACGAGGAATAGGGCTGAAGCAGCTTGTGCGCTGTGTCCCAGCCGCCATGCAACCACGCGGCCCAGGCGCCCCGGTCTGGCCGCAGGATGGCGGGCATGACATCGCGGCCTGCTTGTTTCAACGCGGCGTTGGGCGAAGCTGTCAGCAGAGCCAGACCGGGCACCTCGCTATCCTTCCACACGCCCGCCATGGCGAACAGCGGCTGGTCAGTGCAGGCAAACCAGTGCTGGCGACGCTTGCCATCCGGCCCGGTGCGTCCCCACTCCATGAAGGCGGTGGCCGGCACCAGGCAGCGGAACTCCGGATTGCGCAGATTGCCGATCCAGAACGGGTTATCATGATTGCGCACGGTCAATACCAGACGCGAAGGATCTGGGGCTAATGGCGGCGGCGGCACACCCCACATGCGCGGCACCATACGCCACGGCTGGCGTTCCTCCATCGGACCCGCGATGAATTCACGTCCTGCGGTTATCACCGGCGCAAATCCTTGTGGCGCAATATAGCCGCCAGTCCACGGATCGCCGCGCGCATCCACCCCGAAAGCATGGCCGATTGCCGGCGCGTCGGCGTCAAGGCGGTACAGCATCGTCATTCAGGCTTGATCCGCAGCGGCGCTATCAGGGGTTGTAGAAGGTTGGTGAACCCGGCCCTACCGGCAGACCGAAAACAAAGGTCCACAGGTAGAAGAACACGCTCCACGCGGTGATGAAGAAGATAGTGTAAGGCAGCATCATCGCGATCAGCGTACCTACGCCCAGATCCTTCTGATAGCGCGTGGCCCAGGCCAGGATCAGGCCGAAATAGCTCATCATCGGGGTGATGATGTTAGTGGTGGAATCGCCGATACGATAGGCTGCCTGGATCGCTTCGGGCGCATAGCCGATCAGCATCAGCATGGGCACGAAGATGGGCGCGGTAACGGCCCACTGTGCAGATGCCGAGCCGAGCGAGAGATTGATAATCGCGCAGATCGCGATGAAGGCGAAGAACACCACCGGCCCGGTCATGCCGCTTTCGACGAGGAAGTTGGCCCCCGTGACAGCGGTGATCGCGCCAAGGTTGGTCCAGCCGAAAAAGGCCACGAACTGCGCGGCGAAGAACACCAGCACGATATACAGACCCAGCGCCGACAGCGCGGCGGACATGGCATCGATCACGTCGCGGTCCGTCTTCATGGAGCCGGTGGCGCGGCCATAGGCATAACCGATGGCGATGAAGAAGATCAGGATCCAGACCACGAAGCCATCGAAGAAAGGCGAATCCATCCGGTCGCCCGTTTCCGCATTGCGCAGCACGCCCCATTCGGGAACCAGAGTCAGCGCCATCAGGCCCAGCACACCCAGAAGGGCAACGCCCGCCCAGCGCAGGCCCTTGCGTTCTGTATCGGTCAGCGGCTGCATCATCCCGTCGTCCAGCACGTCGGGGTCGGCTTTTTCGGGATTGTACGGTCCCAGCTTCGGCTCCACGATATAGATCGAAACCAGCGAACCGATGCCGGCCACAAGGAAGGTGGAGACGAACATGAAGTACCAGTTGGCGGTTGCCAGCACGGTATAGTCGGGGTCGATCAACTGCGCGGCTTCCTGCGTAATCCCGGCCAGCAGCGGGTCGATCGTGCCGATCAGCAGGTTGGCGCTGTAGCCGCCGGAAACCCCGGCAAAGGCCGCCGCCATGCCCGCCAGCGGATGGCGGCCCAGCGCATAATAGATCGCGCCGCCCAGCGGGATCAGAACGACATACCCCACCTCGCTCGCGGTGTTGGAGATGATGCCGGCAAAGACGATGGCCACTGTCACCAGCTTGGGCGGGGCACCCAGCACCATGCTTCGCACGGCAGCGGACAAAAGGCCCGATTTCTCCGCCACGCCCACGCCCAGCATCGCCACCAGCACCACGCCCAGCGGGGCGAAGCTGGTGAAGTTGTCCACGAGGCCGGTAAAGATACGCCGCAACCCGTCGCCGTTCATCAGGCTGACCGCGCGGATCATGCCGTCCTCTGCCACGTTGGGCGATCCGGCGGGGCGCGGGTCTGTCACCGCCACCCCCATCCAGCCGAGCAGGCCCGACAGCAGCACGATGCCCAGGGCCAGCAGGGCAAATAGCGATACCGGGTGCGGCAGCAGATTGCCCAGCCATTCCACCCCGTCCAGAAAACGGGTGAAAGCATTGCGTTTGCCCTGCTTGTATTCGGCAGTGGGCGTGGGGAATTCTGTCATAAACGGTCCTGTGCGCGAACAGTGAAGCGGCGTTGCGTAACGGCATTGCTGCCAAGCGCAAGTTCGCCTTGCCAAACGGCCACTATGTCCGCATCAATCTGCAAACAGCATGAACCGGAGAAAGTAGTCATCAAAAAGCAGTTCCGCACCGCGCCCGCATCGCTTGCAACTATCGCCGCTGCATTGGCCATGTCGGCGTGTACGACACCTCAGCCAATGCAGACGAACGCGGAAACCGGCATGGCTGCCAGCACGGTCGCCAACGCGGAAAGTCAGCGGCTTCATGCCCTGTTCGAGGCCAGCAGTGCGGCAGAACTGGAGCGCGAGCCGGTCAATGCTTTCCTGCGCGGCGATTTCTCCAATGCCGACAGGCTGGACGACTATTCGCCCGCGTCCTTCGCCGCAGAACGCGAGGCGGCGCAAGCTGACCTTGCGACCCTGGCTACGATCGACCGAAGCACCCTGAACGCCACCGACGCGATCGCCTACGACACGTTCGAATACGCAAAGCAGCGCACGCTTGCGGGAACGCGGCCGGAAATCCTGCAAACGCGGCTGGCGCTGCCGATCGACCACTTCAGCGGATTGCACACACAATATCCTATCCTGTCAGTGCCCGGTGCCTTCATGCCGTTCGAAACGATGGAAGATTACGACAACAACATCGCCCGGCACGGCGAACTGGCGAAGATCATCGACCAGTCGATAGCCCGTTTCGATGCAGGCGCGCAGCAGGGCATCACCTTGCCCCGGCTTTCTGTCGAAATCATGATCAGCCAGCTTGATACGGTGCTGAATGCTCCAGCGGAGCAAAATCCGTATTTCGCGCCGCTGGCCAACCTGCCCGAAGGTTTCAGCGAAGACGAACGTGTCAGCGCGCGGGCCGATCTCACGCAGGCAGTGGCCGGCACGCTGATGCCCGCACTGGCCAAGCTGCGGGCCTATCTGGCGGACACTTACCTGCCGCTGGCCCGCGATACGATCGCCGCTACAGCGACCCCTGGTGGGGAGGCCTATTACAACTACCGCATTCAGGAAATGACCACGCTGCCGCTGACCGCGGACGAGGTTCATGCCACGGGTCTTGCCGAAGTCGCGCGGATCAACGCCGCGCTGGACATCGCACGGCAGGAGGCGGGTGATCGCACCGGGGAGACATACGACACCAAGGCCGAATTGCAGGAAGCGTGGTACGAAACGGCTGCGCTGGTCGACCCGCAGATGGATCGCCTGTTCCTGCGCCAGCCGGAAACGCCGCTGCGCATAGAACCATACGAACCCTATCGCGAAGCCTACAGCCTCGCAGCGTCATATTTCCCCGGCGATGCCGAAACCATGCGGCCAGGCACGTTCTTCTTCTCCGGCTACAACGTTGCCGAACGCGAGCTTGGCACATCGGTCAGCCTCTATATGCACGAAGGCAATCCGGGCCATCATTTCCAGATCATGTTCGCTTATGAGAACGAGGAAATTCCCGATTTCATGCGCTACGATGGCTACACCGCCTTTTCCGAGGGGTGGGGTCTTTATGCCGAATCCCTCGGCTATGAGGTTGGTTTGTATGACGACCCGGTAGAGCGTATAAACTACCTGGGTGGCGGTGAATTGCTGCGCGCCGTGCGGCTGGTGGTGGACACCGGCATGCATGCCAAGGGATGGAGCCGCGAGAGGGCCATCGAATACATGGTCGACAACGGCATCGCCCGCGATTTCGCCGAGACGGAAACAGCGCGCTACATCGTGATGCCGGGGCAGGCGCTGGCGTACAAGGTGGGCGAGCTGAAAATAAAGGAACTGCGCGGCGAAGCGGAGGCCGCACTGGGCGATGATTTCGACGTGCGCCGATTCCACGATCAGATACTCAACACCGGTATGGTGCCGCTGCCGGTGCTGGAAGCCAAGATCGATGCGTGGGTGGCAGCAGGCGGGCGATAGCCCCCTGCGCCAGGTGGCTTGCCGTGAAGGCTTTCACCGACTAGACGATGTGCATCCCCGGGGAGCGAGCAATCGCTGAGAGGTGTGGGTATGCTCCACACGACCCGTTGAACCTGAACCCGTTAGCACGGGCGGAGGGAAGGGCAGTGGCACGCTCAGGCAGAGCGTGTCGAAGGCCCGAATTCCCCCACCGCCCGGTAGAGAGGACTTCGTTATGGCCGACATCAACTCGCAATTCGAAATTGGCGTCACCACCGGCCCCATCCGCGGCAGCCGCAAGGTGCACGTCGAAGCCAACGGCAATCCTGCCATCAAGGTAGCCATGCGCGAGATCGACCTCGAACCCTCCAGCGGGGAGCCGCCGGTGCGCGTATACGATACCTCCGGCCCCTACACCGACCCCAATGTGAAGATCGATATCTCCGCAGGCCTGGCGCAACTGCGCCGCGACTGGCAACTGGCGCGCGGCGATATCGAGGAATACGAAGCGCGCGCGGTAAAGCCCGAGGACAACGGACAGCTTGGCCCCGACCGCAGCGGCGGCGTGCCCGCCTATCCCAACGTGCGCAAGACGGTGTACCGCGCCCAAGGCGGAATCGGGTCCGGCAAGAACCTTTCGCAAATGCACTACGCCCGGCAGGGCATCATCACGCCTGAGATGGAATACGTGGCAGAGCGCGAGAACCTTGGCCGCGCCGCGCTCAGGCAAGTGGACCGTGATGGCGGCGAAAGCTGGGGCGCGGAGATTCCCGACTACGTAACGCCCGAATTCGTGCGCGACGAGGTGGCGCGCGGACGTGCCATCATCCCCTCCAACGTCAACCACCCCGAAGCCGAGCCCATGGCCATCGGGCGCAACTTCCTGGTGAAGATCAACGCCAACATCGGCAACTCCGCCGTCGCATCGGACGTGGCGAACGAGGTGGACAAGATGGTCTGGTCCATCCGCTGGGGCGCGGATACCGTGATGGACCTTTCCACGGGCCGCAACATCCACGACACCCGCGAATGGATCATCCGCAACAGCCCTGTGCCCATCGGCACCGTGCCGATCTATCAGGCGCTGGAAAAGGTCGGCGGCGTGGCAGAGGACCTCAACTGGGAAGTCTTTCGCGACACGCTGATCGAGCAGGCGGAGCAGGGCGTCGACTATTTCACCATCCATGCCGGCGTTCGCCTGCCCTATGTGCCGATGGCGGCCAAGCGCGTGACCGGTATCGTCTCGCGCGGCGGTTCCATTATGGCGAAATGGTGCCTGGCGCACCACAAGGAGAGCTTCCTCTACGAACGCTTCGACGAGATTACCGAGATCATGAAGGCCTACGACGTCGCCTATTCGCTGGGTGATGGCCTGCGCCCCGGCTCCATCGCGGACGCCAACGACGAAGCGCAGTTTGCAGAGCTGTACACGCTGGGCGAACTCACGAAGCGCGCCTGGGAGCAGGACGTGCAGGTGATGATCGAAGGGCCGGGCCACGTGCCCATGCACAAGATCAAGGAGAACATGGAAAAGCAGCTGGAAGCCTGCGGCGAAGCGCCTTTCTACACGCTTGGGCCCCTCGTCACCGATATTGCGCCCGGCTATGACCATATCACCAGTGGCATCGGCGCGGCACAGATCGGCTGGTACGGCACGGCGATGCTCTGCTACGTCACGCCCAAGGAACATCTTGGTCTGCCCGACCGCGACGATGTGAAAGTCGGCGTGGTGACGTATAAACTGGCCGCTCACGCGGCGGACCTTGCCAAGGGTCACCCAGCCTCCAAGGTGCGGGACGACGCGCTATCGAAAGCCCGTTTCGAATTCCGCTGGCGCGATCAGTTCAACCTCTCGCTGGACCCGGACACGGCGGAACAATACCACGACCAGACCCTGCCAGCAGAAGGCGCCAAGACAGCCCACTTCTGCTCCATGTGCGGGCCGAAGTTCTGCTCGATGAAGATCAGCCAGGAAGTTCGCGAGTTCGCCGCCAAGCAGAACTCCGACAGCTATCTGGCGACCGAGAACATCAAGTCAGAAACCCCGGACGCGGCGAAAGCCAATGCCGAAGAAGGAATGGAGGAGATGTCGCGGCGATATAAGGAGAAAGGCGAGCGGCTATATCTGCCGGAAAAAGAAGCAGAATAGACTGCCGGTTTCAGCTTATCTTGGAAGCTGCCTTCTGGTCAAGCATGAGGCCTATCGTCATTACCGATAGTGCCGGGATCGCCCAGAAGGCCGCCGCCATTTCCAATATCGCACGATTTCCTCCCGGCGGTAGCAACAAGGCTACCACACCAAGAAAACACGTGGCTGCGTGCATGCCGGTGAACCATATCGGCCAGTAGCGTTGAGAGAGCATCGCGAAACGCCAGAGAATTACCAGCAGTGCGATATTGACCGTTGTGACGAGGATGTTCTCCAATGGGAAAACGAGCGTCGCTTGGAGAATGTTCGTCAATAGCGCCGCCGAAACGATCGCAATGAGAATTCCGTAATCCCGTCGATCGCCCGCGTGCCATCCGATAGCAGTCGCGCATAAAAGCAAAGACCAGAAGGCAAGCGAGACGATCATCGGCAACGTCAGTCGGCGTTCTGGGCGACCAGTGGTTGCGTCGCATGTCCACTTTCAGGAAAACCGCCCGGACAACCGAAGCCCGTTTCCCGCAAGTTCGATTTGCGCTGGATAGCTGTCAGCTCACGCGTCGCATCGCTCATTTCTGCCCTTGTGGCGATGAGGCTCGTCAGGCTTGCGCCAGTGCTGGCAAGCGCACGCTGGGCCGTGCTGATCGGCAGGCGAGAGGCCTTGCTCACTTCGACGATACTCGCGCACAGATTGGCGAGGTTCAGCACCGCCTGATCGACGGCCTCGACAGATTTCTGCGTGTCGGCAGCCACGACGCCTCCGGCTGCTGCTTCAATATTATGCATGGTCTTTCCTTTCTTGCCGCATCCAGGAGCGGAGAGGCAGAGCAAAAAGACACTCACTGCGCGCGTACGGCTATCTCAGATAGACCCAGAATGGTGAGAATAGGGATGACTGTCAGCATGATCGCGATGACTGCAATGCGAATTATCCACGCATTGCGTATTGCGAACGGGGCCTTGTTCATTCCCCCACCTATACGCGGAACGAATGGCCATTCACCTTCGATTTCGGGTGCCTCCGCAAAACGCGGCAGGGGATCGGGAAGAAGGTAGGGATTCACTGCAGATGCTTCGCGAAGCATGAACGTATAGGCGGGCTCTTCTGCCCTTTTCGGTTCAAGTTCGCGCATTCGCGCCACTGCTGCCAGCCTGTTGTTGGCGCCAAGTGCCTCGAGTGCAACCGCGACGTGCTGCTCAACCGTGCGATGAGATATATTCAGCTTGTGTGCGATCTGTTTCGCAGTGAGGCCTTGCTCGACATGGCGCATGCATTCAATTTGCCGAGGGGTCAGAATGTCAGTTATGGTCTCGGTTTCTGTCGACATCCTTTACCTCCATTTTGGATGCGATAAGCCAATAAACGCTCTGTTTCAAAGATAAAATTGATACTCCCGTGGTCGGATATGCATGCAGTTATCGATTCGGCTGCGGGCAGATTCTCTCCACCATCGCCCGCAATTCACTCGGCGTCGTGTGCCCAGCCACAATCTCGTGATAGCCAATCCCGGCCTTCCGCAGTGCCTCTTTCTTCACCGCGTCTCGCGCGGCGGCTGAGGTGCCGGTGTGGTGGCCGGAGCCCTGATATTCCAGCGCGTGAACCACACAGGCGTTCTCGTCCATCAGCGCAAAATCGACGCGTTTGGAATTGACGGCCAGAAAGGCGTCCTTGTCGGGGCTGGCGAGGAATTCGCCCAGCGATACTTGCGCCATCACCTGCCAGCCGGGGTTGCGCGCGATCACGGCCTTGTCCAGCGCCTCGAACACCTTGGCTTCCGACTTGTTGAGCAGGCTGCGGGATGTGAAATGCGCCTTGCTCACTGCCTTTAGCTGGTCAGCAGCGAAATCGGCGGCTTTCACTTCGGCCTCCTTCACCAGCTTGATAGGATGCACCTTGCCGCTGCGTCTGCCTTTGCTGGCATTGCGACCACGCCAATAGGCTTTGCGCTTCTCCCGGTCTGAATGGGTGGCGATCTTTTCAGTGGCAATGCCTATCGCGGCACCAATCGCAAGGACGAAGAAAAGCGCAATCGGGCGAGACAGCAGAAAATCCAGCGTTTCCATGCACACCCTATCGCGCGAATGGTTTGAAAATTGGTGAAAACGGATGCCGCTTCCAATTCCCTTAGGCCTTGCCTCGTACTCGCCCCCGCTCCACATAGCCACCATGTCCGCAGATTGCTGTTCCGCCAAGTCGACCACGCTCGAAACCCTTGCCCGCCAGGCGGAGCAGCGGCGCGTGCTTGTCATCGTGCTCGTCATCAATACGGTGATGTTCGCGGCTGAATTCGCGGCTGGCATCATTGCCGGGTCCACGGCCTTGATGGCGGATGCGAGCGACATGCTGGGCGATGCCATAGTCTATGCGGTCAGCCTCTATGCACTTGCCCGGTCGGACAGGTGGAAGGCGGGTGCAGCGATGCTGAAGGGCGTGGTGATCCTGGCGCTGGGTGTGGGGATCGCGGTGAACGTCGTATTCAAGATACAGAGCGGCATTCCGCCCAGTTCCACGCTGATGCTGGTGTTCGGCGGGCTGGCGTTGATTGCCAACCTCGTATGCCTCAAACTGCTGACGCGGTTCCGTCACCAGGATGTGAACATGTCGAGCACGTGGGAGTGCTCTCGAAACGACGTGATCAACAATTGTGGCGTACTGCTGGCAGCGGGGCTCGTGTGGTGGCTCGCCTCCCCGTGGCCCGATATTGTGATCGGTGGCCTGATGGCGCTCATCTTCCTGCGCTCCGCCTTGCGCGTGATGGCAGAGGCTGCGCCGCAGCTTCGCACCGCCTGAAAGGTTTCCTACACCGCGCGGGCCATGTTCAAGGCCTCCGCGTATGCGCATCACGCCATGGCCATCCATGGAAAAGCCCGCTCCGGGTCTGTCCGAAGCGGGCTTTGAAAAAGCGATGTGCGCTGGCCTTACATCGCGCCGGTGGCGTCGGCGGTCATCGCGCTCATGTCCGCATCGGGCAGGGCGGCCAGGTCATCTGCGCTCATGCTGGTCTGGATATCCATGTCGTCACCATCTGCGCGCGAGGTGAGGCCGTCAAGCGGCACTTCCACCCAGCGATCGGGATCGGTATCTTCCAGTTCGACCACGAGCCCGGTCACCGCGCCGCTGGCGTCGCGCCGCACCATTTCCACCTCGCCCAGTTCTATGCCGTCTGCGGTCACCAGATCGGCGTCCAGCAATTGCGCTTCGTTCATGCCAAGGGCGGCTTCCTGTGTTCCGGCGTCGAGAGCGCTCTGGTCTGCCTGCATCTCGATCTGGTCTTCCATGCGCTCGGCCTCCTGCTCGGCCGGGGACTCGCTGCAAGCGGCGGTCATCGCGCAACCAGCGGTGAGCGCCGCCAGGGTAAGATTGGATTTTGTCATGGTGTTTTTCCTTCCTCGATACTCCCCTTGCCAACGGGGCGCTCCCGCGCTTGTTCCGGTGCGAGCGTCCAAAAAGGACGAGGCGTGGCGGCGCAGAAACGCACACTGAGGATGCCGTGGCTGCAGCGCTGCGTTTTTTGCCCTCAGGACTGTGTTCCAGGTGTTCCACATTGGCGGGTCAGTACCCGGTCCAGCGCTTGCAGGAAGCGCGAACGATCCGCCTTGCTGAAAGGCGGCGGGCCACCTGTGATACCGTCCATCCCGCTGCGCAGGTCCGCCATGATCGCGCGGGTGGCAACAGCGGTGCCGATGCTGGCGGCGTCGAACGGTTTGCCATTATGGGCGAGTACGGTGGCGCCCGCCTTCAGGCAGCGTTCGGCCAGCAGAATATCGGCGGTTATCACCACGCTTTGCGGGCCGGCGTTGTCGGCAATCCAGTCATCGGCTGCGTCGAAGCCGTCATCCACCACCACGCGCTTTACCCGCTCGCTCACGGGGACGCGGAAAGGGGCGTTGCTTACTACGCGGACATGGGCGGCAAAGCGGTCCGCCACGCGGTATATCTCGTCCTTCACGGGGCAGGCATCAGCATCGACGAGGATGGTAACGGGATCGGACATCGCGGCGTGGTAGCGGCCTGGAGCTCCGTCCGCCAGCCTTGCAGCGCGGCGCGGGGAGGGCGATCACTCGAACACCTGTTCACATTTCGCGGCACCTTCTGCATAATACGCAGTTGTTGCAATGCAGCATCCCGCTGCCGGAGTGCCCTTACATGACGAATTCCACCACCAAATCCTGGCCCGAGCTCGCAGTAGACGGGTGGCTGTTGGGCGCACAGATGGGTTCGGTGATCTGGCTACGCTCCATGCGCCTAATGGGCGGCGGCAGGCTGGCCGAAGTGGAAGCTCAACGCATGGTAAGCGAAAAGTTCACCGCCGGCATGACACTGCTGCCTGCACTCATGGCGGGTGGGATGAGCCAGACTGCAGAGGCCATGGCAGGCCGCGCGATCGCCCACTACGCAAAGCCCGTGCGCGCCAATCAGCGTCGCTTGTCGCGATAAAGCCGCTCGCGCGATGTCCGACACCGACGAACTTCTCGATGACAGGCGCGAGCGGCGCCGCCTTCCAACGATCGGGTTGGCGCTTTCGGTGCTCTATGTGGCGGGGGTGGCGATCTACCTGGTGTTGCAGGGGCAGAACCCGGCGGACCTGCGGCTGAACGAGTTGGGCGACTTCCTCGGCGGTGTGTCCAGCCCGCTGGCGTTCCTGTGGCTGGTGCTGGGCTTCTTCCAGCAAAGCCGGGAAATACGCCTCAGCAACAAGGCCCTGCATTTGCAGGCGAGGGAAATGCGCCGCAGCGTGGATGAACATCGACGTATCGCGGGCGGCGTAGAAGACGAGAAAGCGTGATAGGCCAGAGAGTCCGACTTTGCGGGCAGACGTCAATCGCCTTTGTCGACACCCGCCCGATCAAGCTCGGGTTGCAAGCGCCCTGTAAGCCAGAGCCACCACATGCGGAAATCGGCTGCAAGGCTCCACAGCGGGTAGGTGAAGGTGGCGGGGCGATTGTTCTCGACCGTGAAATGCGCCAGCCATGCGAAGAAATATCCCGCCACCGGCATGGCGAGCAGCCACCACCAGCGGCCCGTCAATATGGCCAAAACAGCAATGGCGACAACCAGCGTGGTGCCTACATAATGAAGCGCACGGGTGCGCGGCCGGGAATGTTCACGCAGGTAGAATGGCCAGAATTCGGCGAAAGAGGTGTGCTGCCGGGACATTGTCGAAAGAGTGCTGCAATTGCTCATGTTAGGCAAGCGGGAAGCCTGATCGACGGGGCCAACGACGCCCCCAACGAGGATCGCACCAACTCCGCTGGGGTGCTGGTGCGATCTACCGCCATGCCTGGCGTAACCCGCTGTCCGGCGGGCTCGAGGACCGGTGCTGGGTGGCTCTCCGGTCCGTTGCATTCCGTGTGCAGATCAAGGTGTGCGCCGATGCGTCAATCCTGTCCAGAAAATTGGTGCAGGATGTGTCCGACATGCGGCAGGACGCTCGCTTCCTGCGCGCAGTGGAACCGCGCCCAGTGATTGTCGGTTGGAAAAAGGAAGGAGAGAGCCACGATGTACCGCAAGTCTATCGCAGCCGCAGTCGTTTTTATCGCCATGAGCCTATCCGCCTGCGCGCAGACAGATACGGCGACCGTGGACGAATACGATGCAACGCTGGCGAACCTGGATACGGACCGTGCGTGCTTCTTCACGCGCGAGATCCGGGGGTATTCCAACGCCCCCGAAAGTTCCAGCCGGAACGAACGTATCTACATTGATGCGGGCGGGGATGCTCGCTGGTTGCTGGAAACGACCGGACCCTGTCCCGATCTTGATTTCAGCCTGAGGTTGGCGCTGGATGTTCGCGGCACGGGCAGCGTCTGTACGGGCGATTGGGAAAACCTGCTCGTCCCCTCTGGCATTGGCGGTGATATTCAGCGCTGTCCGGTGCGTGTCCTTGGCCGGGTGATCGAAGACTAGCGCTACCCCGCCGGATCGCTCGGCAGCCGCAGCAATCGGTACAAGGTTTTCCAGCAATCGTTAGGCGATCCGCGATGTCCGTGCTACATGCGCCGCTGCTGACGTCGAAATTTGCGACGGACTTCGAAATTTGCCTACCGCCGACTGCCTTTCAATGTAGGCCCCGGCGTAAACCAGACGACGTTTTCCTTTCATCGGACGATATGACGCACGACCCTCGGGCACCTTCGTCCTGGGGCAATAAATACGTTCTTGAAAGGAACAGATTATGTCGAAGACCGGCACCGTAAAATTCTTCAACGCCGACAAGGGCTATGGTTTCATCCAGCCCGACGATGGTTCGAACGACAGCTTCGTGCACATTACTGCCGTACAGGCAGCGGGCATGCAGTCGCTCGATAAGGAACAGCGTCTGAACTACGACGTCGAAATGGGCCGCAACGGCAAGGAAAGCGCCGTCAACCTATCGTCCGCTGACTAAGCGTTCAAATTCGGTTCCTCCCGCCGCTTAGCCTGCAGCGGGGGGAACCTCTCATCTCCGCCTGCTAACGGGAGAAGCCCCATCGCCCAGACATACGCATTCTACAACGCTCGCGCCGACGAAGCCGCTACGGAGGCCTCCAGGGCGACGCTCGATAATGTGCGCGATCGTGCACTGCGGTCGGAAAAGACATGGCGCGGCCTCGCCCATCAGGCGCAAAAGGTCGAAAGCGACCGGGCAAAGGCAGCACAAGTGCGCAAGGAGCGGCAGGAAGCGGAGGCCGAGGCGGCAGTCGAACAGTCAGCCCTGCCCGCGCAGGTTCAACAGAACATCCAGTAGCGCCTTCGGGTTCTAACTACGTGCTTTCGGCCATGTTTCTGCCTTAATCGGAACAAGCAGGCAGCCACCCAGTGCAGAGTTGAATGCAAGATTGGAAAGGGTCGATTTTCCGACCCGTCATCTGCATCGAACCAATGCACAGTCGCCGATAATGAAAACTCTCCATATCCTTACCGCATCTGCCGCGGCTCTCGCGCTTGCCGCGTGCGGCGAGCCTGCCGAAGACACCGCGATGGACGAAGACATGCCGCCATCGAAAGCGCGGACGCCGATGGTTGTCTGATCGAAACCGTCAACGGCGGAACGCTCACCGCAACGATGGAAGGCGGCGAGGTCATCTTGCGTGATGCGCAAGGCAACTCCGCAACCGTCTCGGCCACGGACGTCGACGCCTCGAACGGCGTGATTCATGTCATCTATACGGTGTAGATGCCGAAAGCATAACACGCTGCAAATGAAGCAATAGGGACGGTCTTGACGGGTCCGCCCTTTTGCTGTGCACTGTATCCTTCGTATGCAAAGCAAAAAGGCTGGCTGGCCATGAAGACCACCCCACCCGCAGCGCGCTTTCTCGGTTTTGCTGGGCTAATGCCGCAACTTGCATGTGTCGCGGCCGCGTGGTTCGGGCCGCCCGAATGGCGCTGGAGCGCCTTGGCAATCGGGTGGGCCTATGCCGCGCTGATCCTGAGTTTTCTGGGAGGAATATGGTGGGGGCTGGCCGCTGGTGCACCCGACGAGGGACGTCGCGCGCCCCAGTGGTTATGGGTTGCGGCCATAACGCCAAGCCTGCTTGCCTTGATGACCTTTCTGCCATGGGTTTTCGGTGTTGCCTGGCCCGGACCGTCGCTCTACCTTCTTGGAGGCGCAATAGTGCTGAGCATATTGGTTGACGCGCGATTGGTGACCGTAAGACCGGCGTGGTGGATGGCCCTGCGCATCCCGCTTTCGCTGGCGCTTGGCGCCGCGACGATCTTCCTGGGGCTAGCGGCCTGAACGGCGGCCAATTCAAACATTGCGTCAGTCAAGGGCAGCGAACTCCCCTGCGACATCTATTACCCGCGCGTTGCCAATCGCCGGTTCGGCAGGTTGAATTTCGCTAACGCCATCTGCGATCTGCAATGTTGTAGCCTGAATATCCTCGCCTGTGCGCGCCTGTTCAAGCGCCGTGTAGTGCACCGTTTCGGGTTGCGGCGCCCCGATGCTATGGTGCGGCGTTTGCGCTAATGGCGCGGTTTCGCTTGTAAGAGCGCGCTGAGCGCGTGCATCGAGGGCTACGCTATCCCATTGCGATTCGAGGAAATCGATCTCGCCCTCGTAGGAGTTATCGTAGCTCTTGGAAGCGCGATAACGACTCTGATAGCGACCGCGCATGGCAAGCTCATGAACCTCGATCACGCCCTCTGGCGTCTCCATGGCATAGTGATTTGGCAGGCGTGGTTGCGTTCGAGGGGTTGCGCTGGCGTAGGCTGCCGAAGTCCTGATCGGCAAGGTTTCCGTCACATCGGCACGCTGTCCGACAAGATCTGTGCTCATGTGAGAGCCAATTACCGCGCCAGCGACAGGCACCAGTGCAGCGGCGCCTACAATCCATGGCGAGAGCTTCATCTATCAACTCCGGCTTCAAACCATTTTCGCCCAATCAACACCTCGCAAGGAGTGGATGTTCCGCGCAGCGGCGCTTAGTGTTCGATGATCCGATAGACAGAATGGTTGAACAGATGATCTTCAGAAAAATTGCGCCGATCATGGCCGTGTTGTTGGGATCCTGTGGGCAAGGCGGCCCCGACAACATTCCGGGCGACTTCGCCGATGAAAGCGCCTTTGCCGGAATTGCAGACAACGCGGTCATCAACCTTACTGGAACGGAACCGTTCTGGAACGGCCGGGTGGAAGGCAACATGCTGCTCTACCGCACACCCGAAAATATGGCTGGATCAAGCGTACCTGTTTCCCGCTTTGCCGGGCGGGGTGGGCTGTCATTCAGCGGCACGTTGAACGGGCGTTCGCTGGATCTTGCAATTACGCCGGCGGACTGTTCCGACGGGATGACCGGTCGCAGCTATCCCTTTGCCGCCACCTTGCAGATCGGCAACGAGCAGCGCGAGGGGTGCGCATGGCGCGAGAGCGACGATATCGGGGCGCCTTGAGCGATGCCCCGATATCGGTCGAACATCAATAAACGCCAGGCGCTTCGCGTTCGATCACGCTGGTCGGTCGATCGGGTTGCAACAGGCCGCGCGACGTGGCCGATTGCGTGGTGGCCGGACCGCCAGCGATGGGTGTGCAGCTACGACCAGCCAGGAAATCCAGCGCGGTAGCCAGCATGTCCTCCTGCGGGTCACCGAAGTTGCGGGTAAAGTCGTCATTCGCACGGCAGGAATTGGGCACGGTATCGGCCAAGCCGTTGAAGTATTCTCCCTGGCCGTTCGAATTCTCGAGCTTGAGCGTCACCACGCGCAAACGATCGTCACAGGCAGAAAGATCGAAAGCCGACTGGCCGACGGGCTTGCCGAAGGTGTTCTCTCCGATGATCGCAAGGTCGTTGCCGATATAGGGTTGCATCCCGTTGATCAGCGCTTCGCTGGCCGAGGCGGAGCCGCGTGTGGTGATGAAGGCAATGCGCGTCGGAGCCACAGACTGCGGCCGCGCGTTGAAACGATAGGTTTCATTATTGGAGGACTTGCTGTCGCGGAAGGCAATGGTTTCGAACACCTGCCCATCAAGATCACGTGCCAGCAGATCCCCGAAGAATTCGTTCACATTGATGCCGCCGCCACCATTGTAGCGCAGGTCGATCACCAGTTCGGTGACGCCAGCGGCGCGAAAATCGGCAAAGGCATCGCGCAGATCATCGATGGCCGGGTTGATGAAATTGGTCAGGCGAACGTAGCCCACCTGCTTGCCGCCATCGTTGATGATCTGCGAACCATAGCGCGGTACGGGATCGAGTTCGAATTCCGATTTGGCGATGCTTACTTCGCGCTCTACCCCGCTGGCATCGCGGATTTGCAAAACGCGGGTGACGCCGGTGTCGGATGGCCCCAGCGCCTCGATCACGCCCTCCACGCCATCATTGGCGAGCAAGGTGTTGATCGAAACGATATTGTTGCCCGTAGTACCGATACCCAGCAATTCCGTTCCGCGCTCTATATTGGCGCCGAGGGCGGGCGTATCGTCGAACGTCTCGAGCACGAAAACGCGGCGATTGCCAAGGTCGTAGCCAAGCCGGAACCCGAAGCCTGCACTCGAACCTTCGTTGAAGAAGGCGTTCTCCTCCTCGATCGAGGTAATGTAGCTGAAGAAACGGTCCTTGTCCTGCGCGCGCCGGGGCGACCAGAGCATCGATGTAATCCTGCACAGTGTTGAAGCTGCTGGCATTCACGCTGGTGTCGAGCAGGTTGGGGAACAGATACCATTCATCGAGCACGTCGAAAGCGAATTGCTGCCGGTTTTCCAGCGAACACGTGGCGCTCGTCGGGGATGGCGTAGGCGTGGGCGCAGGGGCAGGTGACGAGGCGACCGGCGTGGGCGTTGGCGATCCATCTCCGCCGCAAGAGGCTGCCATGCCCATGCAGGCCAGGGTAAGTGCGATTTTCGACGTGCGCATGAATTATCCCGAAATTCTAGAATGTTGGCTTTGCAGAACTGCAATACTTAGAGCTAACGTGGGCGGGGCTCCGTGGCAAGCGGCACCGTGTTCCCTTGGTCCGGTTGCAACGTTACATGGTGATTTGATACCCAAGGCAAGCTGTACGGGCGGACCGGAGAAACGGGCTACTTGAAACGAACCCCTTGAAAAGCCGGAACGCATTCTGCACATCGCGGCCTTATCCGTAATCGGTGCGCAGGATGCGCCGGATGCAACAAGGAAGATCCAATGCTCGAACATGTCCCCGCCTGGCTCGGCAAGGCCCTCCGCAACGTGCGTGCGGGCCACGGCAAGCTTGTGGTCGCAAAGCTGGGCGAAGAGGGGATGATCGGAAAATCGGGCTTTGCGCTGAAATCCGCCGCCTTCGAGAACCAGGGAGAGCTCGATCCCAGCTTCACCGCCGACGAGGAAGATGCCGTCGCGCCGCCGCTGGAATGGTCTGCCCCACCTGTAGGCACGCAGGAACTGGTGCTGGTGGTGGAAGATCCCGATGCACCTGCGCCCGAACCGTTCTGCCACTGGCTGGTCTGGGGCCTGCCGGGCCAGAAGGGCAAGCTGCTGGAAGGCGAAGTGCCGCCGCGCGTGGGGAAGAATTCGTTTGGCAATTCGGAATGGTTGCTGCCCGATCCGCCCACTGGGCACGAAGCGCATGATTACGTGTTCCAGCTGTTCGCCCTGGACCTGCCGCTGGTGCTGATGCCGGGGGCCAGCCGGGATGAATTGATCGAGGCGATGAAAGGCCACGTAACCGCTGTAGCGATTCTTACCGGAACGTATGCCCGCGAAGAAGGCGGGGATTACGACTGGAATGATGAAGACGAAGCCGAATGAAGGGTGCTAACCCAAATCGGTAATTTTTTTGACTGAAAGGATACCAAGGAAATGGCTGCCAAGAACAACGCGCTGAACAAGCCGGTTACCCTGTCTTCGGAACTGGAAGAAGTGGTCGGCAAGGGTCCGATGACACGCGCAGAGGTGACCAAGAAGGTGTGGGATCACATCAAGGCCAACAACCTGCAGGATTCCAAGGATAAGCGCATGATCAACCCCGATGCCAAGCTGGGCGCGGTGATCGGCAAGGATCAGATTTCCATGTTCAAGATGACGGGCGCTGTCTCCAAGCACATGAGCTGATTGGCACTATTACCTTGAAAATACGCGAGCGGGCGGGGGCGAAAGCTTCCCGCCCGTTTCCTTTGTGCGGTTCGTATCGGGGGAGAGGCGCGCTCATGAGGACAAATTGCGGACGCTCAGCGGCGCTTGCGGAAAGGCCAATCCGTTACCTGGCCGCACCACAGGGCCAGCCAGATGATAACAGGCTGCGCGATCATGCGCGGCACGTGGTAAGCCAAGCCGAACCCGCCGTCCGCGCTTTCCATATCCATAGCCATATGATTGACGTTCGCCGGCCATACGCACAGCGCATAAAGCGCAAGGCCGATACCACCTGCCTGTCGCAGCTTGTGCGACCAGGGCTGGGCAAGGGCAATCGCACCTGCGATTTCGGCAATACCTGTAAGCCAGACTACCCAATCGGGCAGGGGGACGAAGTCGGGCGTTATTCGCAGGAAAGGATCGGGCGCGACGATATGTCGATACCCGGCATAGGCATAAAAGATTGCCAGCAGGTAGGTGAGGGTGGTGCGTATCACGCTCGCGCGATGCGATAGGGGCCCTGCGCTGTCAATCGGGTTTGCCCCTTCCAGCTCAGCTTTACCGCACCCTCTTCGACCAATACCTGCACAGCTTCGTGGACATCGTTCATGCGGCTACGCCAGTCGCCGCCGTCGCCCGCCAGCAGGCGCGCCGCCTCGCTGGGGCAAATGGTCTTGTCCAGACCTCGCTTTGTCACCAGCTGCACTATGGCCTCGCGCGGGGTCATCCATTCAAGCGGGCCGGACCACGCCCTCGTCCTCACTCGCCCAGTATTGGATGCGCTTTGCGCGTGCCTCGACCATCACGGGGCGGGGTGTATCGACACGGTGCTGGAACCGGCGCTCCAGATCCTCCACCCAGTGCTGTTCGAACACATCCTTGTCATGGATCAGTGTCGCTTCGCCCTCGACATGGATGAAGGTGCCGGGTTTTCCATCGGGACTGAGCAACATGGAGAAATCAATTTCCCACATCATGTCGGAAACCTGCCCAGTGGGTCTTGGCATTCGATCGCTCCTCAAGCTGACCTGTCAGCTATCAAGCGAATGGCGTGTCAGTGCGTTCCGCCCTATTCGCCCGGTTGCCATTCCGGCGGGGCGAGGGTGAAGCCTGCAAATTCGAAAGCTGGCGATACCACGCAGGAAACCAGCGTGTAGTCCGCCTCGCCTTCCAGAGGTTGCGCGGCCTGCCATTCGTCCTGACGGATCACTTGCTGCACTACGTCGCCGCCCGCAATATCCGGGCCGAGGCGGATTTCAGCCAAGGCGGTTCCGGTGGGATCGGACAAGGACAGTTTCAGCGGATTGCCCGAATGCCAGAGCCAGATTTCGGTCGCATCGACCTTGTGCCAGTGCGAGCTTTGCCCGTTCTCCAGCAGGAAGTGGATGGCCGTCGCGCTGCCACGCTCGCCATCGGGCGCGTGTGCGCGCCAGGTTTCCTTGTACCAGCCTCCTTCGGGATGCTGCTCAAGCCCAAGCTTTTCGATCAGTTCACGTGCATTGCTCATTCCGTAGGCCTTGCCCCGGTTAAGCGAGCTTTGCCAGCGTCGCCTTGTCACGCTCACCATTGCAGAGTTTTTCCAACGCTTCGGCAAAACCGGCGGGATCATCGCAAACAGCTTCGAACAGGGTCATGGAACTGCGGAATTTGAGCGCATCGATCGGACCGAGAATTTCCAGCGGGGTGCGCCTGCCCTCATGGCTAAACATGGCCTGCGTGCATTCAAGCAGGCGTGGACCAAGCAATTCGTGATCAAGGTAGGCGCGCGCTTCGTGCCTTCCGTGAATGGCGTACGTGCGCGCGTTGGCGCTGAGACCGAGGCCGAGGATCTGCGGAAAGATGAACCACATCCAATGGGTCCGCTTGTAACCGGCCTGTAATTCGCCCAGCGCGGTTTTGTATATGCCTGCCTGCGCGCGCACGAAGCGATCCAGCCTGGCAGTATCAGTCACTCTTCACCGGATCGTGGCCCCAGTTCATCAGCGAATAACGCCAGGCACTATCCTCGATGTTGCCATCAGGCCTTTGCGAAAGATGCCGGTGAACGTAACCGATGACCTTGTTCATGTGCTCGTACTGGCTGTCGCTCAGTTCGTCCTTCTTCGTACGTTTGATGTCGATGATGCGTCTGCCGGATCTATGCCCGGTACTCTCACGATCATCATTGTCGCCTACCGATTTTGATTCTTCGCTGTCGAGCCAGTCTTCCAATTCCGTTGGCTGCATGTTCAAGCAGTCCCTGAATTTGGAATAGATCTGATCCTCTTCGTCAGAACCCATCAATCGTCGCCGTCGACCTTGTCGGGCAGGTCTTCGCGGTCGGTGGACGCATAATCCTCAAGCTCGTCTTCCGACATGGAATCGTACATCTGTTTGGATGCTCCCTGCAGATCGGAAACCTTGGTATCGCCGCGCTTGGCCGAAAGGGCGGCGCCTGCGGCCTTTTGCTGTGCTTTGGACTTGGCTGGCATCAGTCTTGCTCCTTCAATTCAGAGCCACGCTTCAACACCTCGTCGCCGTCCTCCTGTTTGATGAGGTAGGCGGGGTTGTCTTCGTCGCCGCTCCTGGTGATTTCGCTTCCCTGCAGGTTGCGCGTAACCTCGCGCTCGAAACGCTCTTCGATCTGGCCGCAGCCCGTGCCGTTGCCCCACTTCCATTGGACATATTGCCCTGTCTGGAAGCTGTTGGAATTGCTCATGCTTTCGGTCTCTCTGCGATCTGGTTTCTGAACATATCCGATCCCGCATCGCGATCCCTAAGCACGCTTCGTCAATATCGGTCGGTCTAGCCTATCGCACCCACGATCCAGATGATGGAAAGGAGCAGGATCGCTGCAAGAATGCTGATCAGCAGCACCCATCGCACAACGCCTTCCTTGGATCCGCCCTGCGCATCTTCTTCCTCGATATGGACTTCGCCGTCTTTCAGCTTGCTCATAGGTATTTCCTTTTCTCCTGTCAGACCCTTGCTCAGATTACGGTCGGACATTGCTAAAGTTCCGTCGAACCGGGTGTTACGGGCCAAAACAGGTGGCGCTGCCGCGCGGCTTCGATTAGTCGCGCAGCAACTCGTTTATGCCGGTCTTGGAGCGGGTTTGCGCGTCCACCGTCTTTACGATTACCGCGCAATAGAGACTGGGACCGGGCGAACCATCGGCCAGCGGCTTTCCGGGCAGCGCGCCGGGCACCACCACGGCATAGGGCGGTACTTCGCCGCGGTGCACCTCGCCCGTATCGCGATTCACGATTTTGGTAGAAGCGCCAAGGTAGACGCCCATCGAAAGCACCGCGCCTTCACCCACGCGCACGCCCTCTGCCACTTCCGAACGCGCGCCGATGAATGCGCCATCACCGATGACTACCGGATCGGCCTGCAGGGGTTCCAGCACACCGCCGATGCCCGCACCGCCGGAAATATGCACGTTCTTGCCGATCTGCGCGCAAGAGCCGACCGTGGCCCAAGTGTCCACCATAGTGCCTTCGTCGACGAAGGCGCCGATGTTGACGAAGCTGGGCATCAGCACGGTTCCCGGCGCGATATAGCTGCCGCGCCGCACGATGGCACCGGGCACGGCCCGAAAGCCGGCCTCGGCAAAGCGATCCTTGCCCCACCCGGCAAACTTGCTGGGCACCTTGTCATAGGCAGCTGCACCGGCACAGCCGTTTTCGATGATGCGGTTGTCATACAGGCGGAAAGACAACAGCACCGCCTTCTTCAGCCACTGGTTGACCTGCCAGCCGCCGTTACCGTCCGGCTCGGCCACGCGCGCTTCGCCGGAATCCAGCATGGCCAGCGCCTGGTCCACCGGACCGCGCACGTCGCTGTTGGCGGGAGTTACCTCGGCGCGATTCTCCCATGCCTGTTCGATGGCAGTGACGATTTCGTCGGACATTATGATGGTTCCCTGCAATGGTCGTTTCGAGTGCGCGGCTAGCCCCTTGGCGGGCGCGTTACAAGCGTGGACGCGGCAGTAGCGAACTGTCTCCCCAAGCCCCGCGTTAAGCAAACGTTACGGCAACACAGCTAAACTGGTCTGAAATATCAGAAACTTCTCTTCAGGACGTAAGCTTGAGACAGAGCAGCAAACCATACATGCGACATAACAGGCAGCCTATCCGGCATGGCCGGGCAATGATGGCTGCAGCAGCGGCGATGCTTTCTGCATGCGGCGGCGGCGGGGGTGGAGGAGCGCCCGTTGTCGCGGTGCCGGCACCTGCGCCAACGCCGACTCCAACCC
>CAJXTZ010000008.1 GCA_913061345.1 uncultured Erythrobacter sp. | reverse complement strand
GAGATCATGCCTAGTCTCGTGGGCTCGGAGATGTGTATAAGAGACAGGTATATAGCAGTTATTCTTCTATATTGCGAGTCTTGCAATTCAATTCATTGACGAACCGCTCAAACCGCCGGCTCTTGCATCGAAACTGCGGCAATTTCCGCACCGAACAAAAGCACATAGGCTGACAGATAGAGCCAGGTGAGCAGCACCACCACGGCGCCCAGTGACCCGTAGGTTGCATTGTAGCTACCAAAGTTCGCGACATAGAAGCCGAACGCAAGGGTCAGGATCACGAGCCCGACGCTGGCTACAAGAGCGCCCGGCAGAACATCGCGAAAACTTGGGTTGGTATCGTTGGGTACCCGGCGATAGAGCAAAGCTGCACCGAACGCGCCAACCGTCGCGAGGATCGCGTAGGTGGCGGTCTGTCCCAACAATTCGCCCGCGCCAGAAAGGCTCGGGATCAGGTCGCTGATCGCTGCGGTCGCCGCCATGGCGGCCGCCGCCAGCCCCATTCCGACGATAGCCCCCACCGTGATTGCCAGCGCCAGCAGGTTGGCGCGCAGGAAATCGCGGTGCCGGGTGTCATTGAAAGCGATCGAAATAGCCCTGATCACTGCGCCTGCACCATTGCGCGCCCCGAACAGAGCAAGAGCAATCGCCAGTAGCAGACCTAACCCCTTGGCAGTGCCCGATGTCTCTACGACCGATTCGAGCTGGCCACCGATCACCTCGGCTGCTGCTTGCGGAAGGTTGGTTGCCAGCGTGCCGATATGCTGGGCCACCATAGCAGGGTCTGCAATCAGCCCGTAAGTCAGCACGATGGCAGCCAGTAAAGGTACCATGGCGAGGAAGGCGTAATAGGCAACGCCCGCTGCAAGTATCGAGATACTATCCCGGCCCGAAGCGGCCCAAGCGCGTTTCAATCTGCTGAAAAAGCTCATGCCCCGCCAACGCAAATCGCGTCGATTGGTTCACGGGGACGCGAATCTAGTCGCCTTCGCCCGGCTCTTCGGAGAAGTACTTCTCAAACTTGCCTTCTTCACCCTTGTGCTCGTCAGCGTTCTCGGGCGGATCCTTCTTTTCGGTAATGTTCGGCCATTCGGCGGAGAACTTCGTGTTGACCTCGAGCCACTTTTCTATGCCGCCCTCCGTATCGGGGAGGATCGCTTCGGCCGGGCATTCCGGTTCACACACGCCGCAATCGATGCACTCGGACGGGTTGATGACGAGCATGTTGTCGCCCTCGTAAAAGCAATCCACCGGACAGACTTCAACGCAGTCTGTGTACTTGCATTTGATGCAGGCGTCGGTGACGACATAGGTCATGGGTTGGTTCGTCCTTCATGCTCGACCAGCGTTGGTCGCGATTCGGCCCCTGCTATGGCGATAGACGGGCGAGCGTCAAGCTCGCGATAGTGTGTGCGCGCCTCTTTTGCCGGGCCACGCCTGTCCGGAAGGCTCTCCAGCGCGATTACTCGTACACCCCTTCCGATCGGCAAGGTCAGCACGTCGCCGGGCGCGATGGCGTGATCGGGCCGGGTGACGCGCCTGCCATTGCAGCGGATGTGAGCCCCCGCGATCCAGCGCTGGGCAACCGTGCGGCTTTTCGCAAAGCGAAGACGCACGAGGAGCAGGTCGAGCCGCATCAGCCCTTCTTGAGCAGATCCGCAAGACCGGCAAAGGCCTGACCGCCATCGCCCTTGGGTTCACGCCGCGGTGGTGGGGATGATCTGGGCGGCGTCCCCTCCTTGCTCTTGGTATCCTTGCCCCTCGCACCTTTGCCCTTCAAATCTTTCCGAGGCCCGCGCGGTCCACGGTTGCCGGTTTTCGGTGCAAAGTCCTTGCGCGGCGCCCGCCAGGTCCATGTTACGGGGCGAGGGGGACCAAACGCGCCCTCAGCCAGTTCGACCGGCTGACCCTGACGAAATCCGGCATCCTTCATCAGGCTGCGGAAGTTTTCGGGCAGCAGGCCCATGCTGGTGGCAAGCGCGTTATCGACACGAAATCCGCGCACTTCCTTGCTTTGTGGCGCTCTGGCCCTGCTTTCGTGCGCTGCGCGAAACAGCTTCTCTGCCATGTCGATACGGATCGCCTGCTTGCCCGCGCGGCGGTATCCTGCAGGAAGCTGCTTACCGCCCTCGATCACCGCCTCCATCGCATCGCGGACGGGGCGCGGATCGAGGCCGAGCCGCTTGAGTAGCTGGCGCGGAGCGGGTTTGAGCAAGGCGGGCACGAAGACATCGAGCGAACCGATGGTGACGCCAAGGCGGCGCATGAACGGCCGCTTTTCCTTGGGCACATGGGCAAGGCCAGCGTCCTCGCGCCGGGTAGTGCCATTGCGGTTTGCCACCGTGAGTAGCAGCGCACGCACTTCGGTTCCGGCTTCGGGATCGGTTGCGGCATCTTCCAGCGCGCGCAGGGGGGCGAGCGGCGCAAGCTGTTCTTCGAGCCAGAATTGCAGCGCATCTTCGAGACGTGAGCGATGTGCAGGATCGAGCTGGCCCAGTTCCTTTGCCATCACGAGGCGCGGACGACTGGGCGTCTTGCCCTTCTCCAGATGCGCGACCGGCTGGTTCTCACGCAGAACCTTCGCGTTTTCAATCCGCAAATCACCGAGTTCGTCAGCCACGAGTTTTTGCGCCTTTTGTGCGAGAAGACCGGCCATGTGCTTCTCGGCTGCGGCGAGCATCAGCTTGCGCTCTTCGCTGGTGGCATCGGCATCGACCACGAAGCGGAAGCCATCAAGATGGCCGATCGGCTGGTCTTCCACCGTGACCAGGCCATCGTCTTTCAATTCAACGCGCAAAAGCCCAGCATCCTTTCCCATTCCCTTCATCAATACCGACGTCCGCCGATTCACGAAACGTTCGGTAAGCTTCTGGTGTAGTGCATCCGACAACTTCGCCTCGGCAGAGCGCGCTCGCGCCGCCATTTCGTCGCGCGCAAGCACCCAGTCGGGCCTTTGGCAAATATAGGCCCAACTGCGTATCGCCGACAATCGACCTTGCAGCGTATCGATATCGCCAGAAGAGTTGTCCAGTTCGGAAATGCGCGCGGCAACGAAATCCGCACCGATATGGCCGTGCCGCAGATCGCTCCACAGACGCGCAACGAAGCGTGAATGCGCATCCGCGCCCTGCTGGCGAAAGTCGGGAAGCTGACACGCTTCCCAGAAGCGGCGCACATTCCCCGCCGTCGTGACGTCGTCGGCGATTTCGGGCTGCTCGGCCAACCGTTTCAGTACGGCGAGGTCGATGGCCTCGGGCGCAAGGGTGAGGCCTTCGTGCATTGGCCGGGATTCAAGATCGCCGATCAGCACATCGAGCGTCTCGAAGCGCGGGTTGGGCTCGCGCCAGAAAAGGCTGGGGACGGGGGCGAAGCGGTGGTTTTCGATGGCGTAGATTTCCTCTTCGCCCAGCTCCAGCGGGGCACCGCGTCGATTGCCGGAAAGCGTGCCGAAGCTGCCATCGGTCTGATGTCGACCCGCTCTGCCCGCGATCTGTGCCATTTCCGCCGGGATCAGCCGCCGCTGGCGCAAGCCGTCGAACTTCGACAAGGCGGCGAACGCTACGTGATGGACATCGAGATTAAGGCCCATGCCGATGGCGTCGGTCGCTACGATATAGTCAACCTCGCCAGATTGGAACAATTCGACCTGTCGATTGCGCGTTTGTGGTGAAAGCGCTCCCATCACCACGGCCGCACCGCCGCGGAACCGACGCAGCAATTCGGCCACTTGATAGACCTGCTCGATAGAGAAGGCGACGATGGCAGAGCGTGGTGGCAGGCGTGACAGTTTCGAACTGCCTGCATGGGTAAGAGTGGAAAAACGCGGCCGTTCCGCGACCGCTGCCTCTGGCACGAGCTTGCGCACCATCGGTTCCAGCGTGGCCGAGCCCAGCAGCATGGTTTCCTCCCGCCCGCGCGCGTTCAGAAGACGATCGGTGAAGATATGACCCCGCTCCCGATCTGCACCGATCTGCGCCTCGTCCAATGCCACGAAAGCGTGCCTGCCGCCATCGCGCGGCATCGCCTCGGCCGTGCACAGAAAGTAGCGGGCGCCCGGCGGCTCGATCCGCTCCTCCCCGGTAATCAGCGCGCAGGCATCCTCGCCCTTGATCCTGCACACCTTGTCGTACACCTCGCGCGCCAGCAGACGCAGCGGAAAACCGATGGCGCCGGAGGAATGACCGCACATTCTCTCGATCGCAAGATGGGTCTTGCCGGTGTTCGTCGGCCCTAGGACCGCGCGGATATGGCTGTCGGAGAGGGAAGGTGTCACAGTACCGATTCACATGGCGATTCCATCCGTTCGGCGCAACCGGGCCGAGTGGCTTACTCACGTAGTCTCGGTTGACCGCTGGTGGGACTCGACTCATCGACGTTAAAGCGAAATTTACTTTATTGCCTCACCCTTTAAGGCGATTACACATGTGCCGGGATGAGGTTGTGCCGCTTTTGCATGGAAGACGGGTGTTCGCAGCTAACGAGGAGGGCGCTTTGTTTACGGACCGCGACAAGCAGGAGCAGGCAGCTGCGCCGGGCGACTATCCGCCCGCCGAGCTTACGCTCGCGCAAGTTGTGGACGACGGTGACGCCAGACCGTCGCGCCGTTCGCGCAAGGCGTCAACCATTTCGCAAAGCTACGGCAAATGGCACCAGTCTGCATCGGCACGCCTCGCTCGCGCCGACCTTGCGCCCGATCTGGGCCGTGACATTGGCTCGCGACGCTGGCTGCGCGGTGTTGCGACGCTGGTCGGGCTGTCCGCTATCGCGATTGCCGGCTGGCCGGGGTTCTCCGCAGTGGAAGCTGCACCGGCCATGCGTATTGACGACCGTGTTCGAGACGAATTCCGCAGCCAGATGATCCTTCCGCTCGCGTTGGGAGCGGACACCGGCCGCCGGATGGGTGCGACGACGGCAGTGCAGCCACTTACCGCTGCGCCGGAACGCCCGCGGCTCGATCTTGTCGCCACGCTGGCGCAGGGCGACGGTTTCGACCGGATGCTCCGCCGCGCCGGGGTAAGCAAGGACGAGGCACAATTGATTGCGACGATGGTGGGCAGTGCAGTGGCGCTCGATGATATTGCACCGGGCACGCCTGTCGATATCACCCTGGGCCGCCGCGCTGCACCGGATGCGCCTCGCCCTGTCGATGCGCTGTCCTTCCGCGCCCGGTTCGACCTGCAACTGGCGGTAGAGCGCCAAAATGGCCAGCTCGTTATCGATCCGCGCCCGATCATGGTCGATACCACGCCGCTGCGCATTCGCGCCGCCGTGGGCGACAGCCTCTACCGTTCCGCTCGCGCTGCGGGTGCACCCCCCAGCGCAGTGCAGCAATTCCTGCGCACGCTGGATGGCGATCTCGACATGAACCGTGAGATCACGGCGGGCGACGAGTTCGACATGATCGTGGAATATCGCCGCGCCGCTACGGGCGAGGTCGAGGTTGGCGATCTGCTCTACGCTGCCATCATTCGCGATGATCGCCCGCGCAAGCAGTTGATGCGGTTCGGTCGCGAAGGGCAGTTCTACGATGCATCAGGCGAAGGGGTCGTGCAGGAAGGCCTTATCGCGCCGGTACCCGGCAGCATCACTTCACGCTACGGCATGCGCCGCCACCCAATCCTCGGCTATCGCAGGATGCATTCAGGCCTCGATTTCCGCGCGCGTCACGGAACGCCCATCTATGCCGCCACCGATGGCACGGTGAATTTCTCCGGTCGCAATGGCGGCTACGGCAATTTCGTTCGCATCCGTCACGGCGGCGGCCTTTCCACAGGTTATGCACATATGAGCCGCATTGCCGTGCGCAACGGCGAGGAAGTGCGGCGGGGCCAGGTCATCGGCTATGTCGGATCGACCGGCCTTTCTACCGGCCCGCACCTCCACTACGAAATGTATCGCAACGGCCAGAAGATCGACCCGGCCAGCGTGCGCTTCGTAAACCGTGCCCAGCTTTCCGCGCAGGAAATGGCCAACTTCCGTCAGCAGTTGGTGCGCCTGCAGATGGTGAAGCCCGGAGAGGCGCTTTCCGAACTCGCGCCGGACCCGACTGCTTCGAAAGACCCGGTGCGCGAAATCGATCGGATCGAAAACCGTCAGGTCGTCGACTAGGCCACCGTCTTCCGTAAATCTGTCCGATTGCTCGCGCCGCGCTTTTGCGGCAGAGGTGGCGACCGATGACACGCAGCTATCCGAACACCCGCCTTCGCCGTACTCGTGCCAATGCATGGAGCCGTGCGATGCACCGCGAAACCGTGCTTACCGCCGCCGATCTGATATGGCCGCTGTTCGTCACCGACGGGTCAAGCGTGGAGGATCCCGTCACCAGTCTGCCAGGCGTTTCGCGCTGGTCGGTCGACAATATCGCCAAACGGGCAAAGGAAGCGGTGGAGCTGGGCATTCCATGTATCGCGCTTTTTCCCAACACCCAGCCGGAATTGCGCAGCCAGCGGGGGGACGAGGCGTTGAACCCCGATAACCTGATGTGCCGCGCCATTCGCGCGGTTCGCGATGCATGCGGCAACGATATCGGCATTCTCACCGACGTGGCGCTGGACCCCTATACCACCCATGGGCAGGACGGGCTGGTGGATGGCGCCGGTTACGTCGTCAACGATGATACGGTCGCCGTGCTCGTCGATCAGGCGATCAACCAGGCGGAGGCAGGCGCGGATATCATCGCCCCGTCCGACATGATGGATGGCCGTGTAAAAGCGATCCGCATGGCCTTGGAAATGGGTGGACACCACAATGTCCAGATCATGAGCTACGCTGCCAAGTACGCTTCTGCCTTTTATGGCCCGTTCCGCGATGCGGTGGGTTCGGGCGATCGTCTGGTCGGCGACAAGAAGACCTACCAGATGGACCCTGCCAATGCGACGGAAGCGCTGATCGAGGTCGAGCTGGACCTTGCCGAGGGCGCCGACAGCGTAATGGTGAAGCCCGGCCTAGCCTATCTCGACCTGATATGGCGGGTGAAGGAGCGGTTCGAAGTGCCTGTGTTCGCCTATCAGGTGAGCGGCGAATACGCGCTGATAGAGGCAGGGGCGGCCGCAGGCGTGGGGGATCGCGATGCGCTGCTGATGGAAAAGCTGATCGCGTTCAAACGCGCCGGATGCTCGGGCGTGCTGACATATCACGCCCCCGTCGCCGCGCGTCTGATCCATGGCTGATTTTGAGGCTGATTTTCACCACGAGACCGAACGCCTGATCCTGCGCGATTGGCGCGAGGAAGACTGGCCCCGATTCTGGGAATTGACTAACACGCCCGCTGTCATGCGCTGGCTTGGCGGTATAGCGAATGAAGTGACGCGCCAGGGAGCCATGGATCGCCTGGCCACCTATCGGCGCAAGTTCGGACACACCTTTTGGGTGGTGGAGCGCAAGGACGATGGTGGTCACCTGTCGGGCGAAATGCTGGGCTTCTGCGGATTGAAACGCGCCAATACGCAAGGCTCGCCCGTGTTCGACATGGTGGAGATCGGCTGGCGACTGCGAGAGGATGCCTGGGGCCGCGGTTATGCCAAGGAAGCCGCTATCGCGTCGCTGGACGTCGGGTTCACGAGGTTCGGCGCCGAAACGATCATCGCGCTGACGGTTGATGGCAATGCGGCCAGTTGGGGCCTGATGCGCAAGCTGGGCATGGCGCGCCGGGACGATCTCGACTACCACGATGACAACTGGCCGACCGAGCTTAATCCTACCATTGTCTACGTCATCACCGCGCGGGAGTGGGCGCAGCGCGGCTATGGCTGAATCGCTCGCAGCACCGCGCCGTTGGCTATTCACACTGGCGATTTTTGCTGGAAGTTTCCTGCTGTTTCTTGTGCAACCGATGGTGGCACGCATGGCGCTGCCGCAACTGGGCGGCGCACCCAACGTCTGGAACAGCGCCATGCTGGTGTATCAGGCGCTGCTGCTGGCAGGGTACGCCTATGCCCATCTTCTCGGACGCTTTTCGCTACGAACGCAGGGGGTGATCCATCTGGCGGTACTGGTCCTGGCCGGGCTTACCCTGCCGTTGTCGCTGGCGCCTGTCTCGCCGCTGCAAACCGGGTGGGAGGTCGTATGGGTCCCGTGGCTGTTCCTGCTGACGGTAGGCCCAGCCTTCTTCGCCGTTTCTGCACAGGCTCCGCTGATCCAGCGCTGGTTCGCCGCCCATCCCGATGCGGGCAATCCCTATCCGCTCTACGCAGCATCCAATCTTGGCAGTTTTACAGGGTTGCTCACCTATCCGCTACTGGCGGAGCCATTGCTGACACTGGGAGAGCAGAGCGGGGGCTGGACCGCGGGTTATATCGTACTGCTGGTGCTGGTCGGCCTCGCCACGTTCAGCCGCCGCGATGTTGCACCTGTCAATGCTGCGCATCATGACGATGGACGCGCTGTCGATTGGAAGCGCAAGGCTATGTGGCTTGTGCTGCCCGCCGTACCGTCGGGTCTGATGCTTTCGACCACGACCTACCTGACCACCGATATCATGGCGATCCCGCTGCTGTGGGTGATCCCGCTGGGTCTGTACCTGCTCAGCTACACGATCGCCTTTGCCGAGAATCGCGGCATGGCAAAGGTCTTCCTTATCCTTGCGCCGCCGGTGGTGCTGGTGGGTGGCGGTGTCGCAATTTTCGCCGCGGGACGTGCCGATCTGCTTGCAGCAAGCGTCAGCGTAATCCTACTGTTCGTTGTGGCCACCGCCCTGCATGCGCGGCTTTACGACCTTCGGCCCGAACCGGTGCGCCTTTCGCAATTCTATCTCTGTACAGCAGCCGGCGGCGCGCTGGGAGGCCTGTTCACGGCCATAGTTGCGCCAGCGTTGTTCGACTGGACGTGGGAGCATCCCCTGCTCATCCTGGCTGCAGCTGCACTGGTTCCACTGGGCGTGTGGCGCAAGCTACCGGGCCTGCTTAATAAGGACCGACAAACTGCGCGCATGATCCTGGTGGTGGGCGTGTTCCTCGTCTTCAATGCAGCCCTGCTTCTCTACACCCGGGTACAGGGGGACCCGGAACTGGGCCAGATGGACTGGCTGGCGCTGCTGGCGATCCTGTGTCTTGCCATGGTTCTGGCCGCGCGACGCATATCCTTCGTGCTTGCCTGCGCGGCCTTGCTGATGTCTCTTGGCGGTCTCACCAACCTGCTAGCCAGCATGAACGGCGAGCGCGAGCGCAGCTATTTCGGCATCTATTCGATCACGCAGCGCGCCGATGGCGACACGATCCTTATGCACGGCACGACCATTCACGGCATCCAGCTTTCGGGCGAAAATTCGCTAGAGCCCACGGCCTATTACGGGCGCAGTTCCGGCGTGGGACTTGCGCTGAACGAGGCGGAAAGGGTGGTTGGCCCCAATGCCCGCATCGGCAGTGTGGGCCTGGGTGTCGGAACGCTGGCCTGCTATCGCCAGCCGGGACAGCGGTGGACGTTCTTCGAGATCGATCCGACGGTGTTGCATTTCTCGCAGTCTGGCAATTTCACATTTCTCGAAGATTGCGCACCCGATGCGGACATTCTGATCGGCGATGCGCGTTTGCGGTTGGATGAACTACCACCTGCCAGTTTTGACGTACTCATTATCGACGCCTTTTCCTCGGATGCCATCCCGCTCCATTTGCTGACGCTGGAAGCCCTGGAAATCTACGAGCGAGCATTGGCGCCCGGCGGGCTGTTGCTGCTGCACACCTCCAACCGGTATGTCAGGCTGGAACCTGTCGTCGCGCGCCTGGCGCAAGAGAGCGGGCTCTCCGCCATGATCTGGCACGATGAGACCAAGACGCGGAACGATCTCTACTCTTCCACCTGGATTGCGCTATCGCCCCAGCGTGCTGCGCTGGATGCGCTTTCGACAACTGCCGACTGGCGACTGCTCGTCGCACCCGAAGGTCCCGTGTGGACCGATGAATACGCCTCTGTCCTGCCCTATCTTGTCTGGGAGAATTTTCTTTGACCCTGAACAGCCATATCACCGACGATCCTCGCTTTCCCGGTGCCACCATCATCCCGTTCGATGGCAAGGTGCCGCAGATCCATCCCACGGCCTTTGTCGCGCCAGGTGCGCGTATTATCGGCGATGTCACCATTGGGCCGGACGCCAGCGTCTGGTACAATTGCGTGCTGCGGGGCGATATCCATCGAATCGTGGTCGGCGCACGAAGCAACGTGCAGGACGGCAGCGTATTCCATGTCGAAGGGCCGCGCCCCGATACCGACGGAGAGCCCACGATTATCGGCGAGGATTGCGTGATTGGCCACATGGCGGTCGTCCATGGTTGCCAGCTTGCGGACCGTGCCTTCGTGGGCATGGGTGCGGTGGCGATGGACGGTGCGCGCATTGCCGAAGGCGGGATGCTGGGCGCAGGCGCACTGCTCAGCCCCGGCAAGCAGATCGGCGCAGGTGAGATCTGGATCGGCCGCCCGGCCAAGTATTACCGGACGCAGGACGAGGCACAGATCGCCAAGATCAGGTTCCAGACCGAACGTTACTGCCAGCTGGCGCGAAAACATCTGCAGCAACTTCGTAGCAGTCCGGAAGACTGACGGTCGCTTGCCGCAGCAAAGGGTAGAATAGTTGCGCGGCGCAACTTCGCGCGACACCTCGCCACGGATCGGGCGCTAGTCGCGGATCAATGCGCGCAGGCTTTCCAGCCGGTCCGCCTCGTGCACCGGTTTGTCCCAGCGAATGCGATGGATGCGCGGGAAACGCATGGCAAGGCCGGACTTGTGGCGTTTGCTGGAATGGACAGAATCGAACGCCACCTCGAACACCAGCGTACGCTCCACCTCGCGCACCGGGCCAAAGCGGTTGAGCGTGTTTTGCCGTACGATCCTGTCCAGCTTCTTCAGTTCTGCATCGGTGAAGCCTGAATAGGCCTTGCCCACTGGCAGCAGTTCAGCCCCTTCGTCCGGGTCGCCGTCCCAGCAGCCGAAGGTGTAGTCGGAATAGAAGCTGGAGCGTTTGCCGCTGCCCCGCTGGGCATACATCAACACACAATCGATCAGCAGCGGGTCGCGCTTCCACTTGTACCATAGCCCGGTCTTGCGGCCCGCCACGTAGGGGCTGTCGCGCCTTTTGAGCATGAGGCCTTCGATGGCATCGTCGCGCGTGCCTTCGCGGATTTGTGCGAGTTGTTCGAAATCTGTCGCCTTCACAAGCTGGCTGAGATCGAAATGCGTATCGGGCAGCCGCGGAATGAATGACTCGAGCCGACTGCGCCGATCCTCCCACGGCAGGCTGCGCAGGTCCTCACCATCCAGCGAAAGAACATCGTAGAGTCGCACGAAGGCGGGACTCTCGGTAAGCAACTTCTTGCTCACGGTCTTGCGGCCAAGTCTTTGTTGCAGCGCATTGAAACTGGCCGCACCGCCGGTATCTCCGCCTTGCACGTCGCCGCGTACCAGCAATTCGCCATCCAGCACGGCTGGAATGGTGAGGGCGCCCACCAGTTCGGGGAATGTTGCGCTGATGTCGTCACCGCTGCGCGAATAGACGCGCGCTTCTCCGGCAACATGGACAAGCTGAACGCGGATGCCGTCCCACTTCCACTCTGCCGCGTAATCATCGAGATCGACCACCGTTTCTTCCAGCGGGTGCGCCAGCATGAAGGGCTTGAACAGCGGCATATTCGCGGTGTCGGGCGGGTCCTTGCCGTCGGCGGCCCAGGCAAACAGCTGGGCGTAGGGCGGGGCAAGCGCGTGCCAGTATTCCTCCACATCGTCGACCGGGACGTCGAAAGCCTGCGCAAAGGACACCTTGGCGAGCCGGCTGGAAACACCCACGCGCATGCCTCCCGTGGCCAGTTTGAAAAAAGCGTAACGTCCCGCTGGATCAAGCCTGTCGAGCAGACGGGGCAGTTCGGTCATCGCGTTTGCGCGCGTCATCGCAGAAAGCGCATCCACTGCTTCACTGACCGAGGGCGGAGGCGCGATGTTGCCTACCGGGTCTGGCCAGAGGAAGCTCGCCGTCTCCGCCGTATCGCCCACGAAATCGCGGCTGAGCGTCCAGAGTACCGGATCGACCCGCTCTTTCAGCAGATTGCGTATGGTGGACGATTTGACCGCCTTGAAATCCAGACCGTCGGTTAGGGCGGCAAGGGCGTAGCCGCGATCGGGATCGGTCGTGTTGCGAAGGTACTCTGCGATCAGGCGCAGCTTTTCATTGCGGCTGCGCGTGTAGATCAGCGCGTCAATCAGGGCGGCGAACTCCTCCACCCTAGTCGTCCTCGTCCTCGTAACCCACCAGTGCAAGGGCGCGGGCGCGGCGCTGGTGCAACTGGTGCCAGCGCAGCAGCGCCTCCTCCCGGCCGTGGGTGATCCAGGTTTCGTGCGGATTAACTTCCTGAATGGTGCCGGTCAGTTCATTCCAGTCGGCATGGTCAGAGATGACCAGCGGCAATTCCACATTGCGCTGACGCGCACGCTGACGCACGCGCATCCAGCCACTGGCCATGGCAGTGATGGGGTCGGGCAGGCGGCGGCTCCAGCGGTCGTTCAGCGCGGAGGGCGGCGAGACAACGATTGCGCCGCGCATATCATCCTTTTCATGATCGGCCACCAGTCGCAACTCGCCAAGATCCACACCGAATTCTTCATAAAGGCGGCACATCTTTTCCATCGCGCCATGCAGGTAGATCGGCTGCGAATGGCCCGCCGCGCGCAATTCCGCGATCACGCGCTGCGCCTTTCCCAGCGCATAGGCGCCCACCAGCACGCAGCGATCCGGATATGCCTCAAGCCGGCTCAGCAGCTTGGCAATCTCGTCTTCGATGGGTGGATGGGTGAACAGCGGCAGGCCGAAGGTGGCTTCTGTAATAAAGATATCGCAGGGCGTCACTTGGAATGGCGGACAGGTGGGATCGGCGCGGCGCTTGTAGTCGCCTGTTATCACCACGCGCTCTCCGGCATGTTCCAGTAAGATCTGCGCGCTGCCCAAAACGTGACCTGCGGGAATATAGGTGGCATCGACGCCGCCCTTCAGCCGGATCGTTTCGCCATATTCCACCGGGGTTGCGCCCTCGCGGGTGTTGTAGCGCAAGTCCATGATCGCCAGGGTCTCCGGCGTGGCAACGGTTTGCCCGTGTCCGCCGCGGGCATGATCGGCGTGGCCATGGGTGACCAAGGCACGATCCACTGCCTTTGATGGATCAATCCACGCATCGGCAGGCACAACGTAGACGCCATGCGGGTCGGGCCGGATCCAGGAGAAAGGTGCTGCCATCGCTAGATGAAAGTTGCGCGGCGCAAGTTTCGTTCCGGCTTAGTCTCGGGTTTCACGGTTCTGCCATGCCTCGATCATAGCGTCGTGTTTAAGGATGCGATTCGCGGGATCGAGCAGGTAGGCGGTATTCTCATCGGGCAATACGATGCGGCCCCTACCGCCTTTCATCTCCACGCGGCGCACGGTGTCACCCACACGCACTTCAACCGGCATCTCGAACGCCAGCGGCGACGGCGATCGCCAAGCCAGCAGCAGCGCGTCCCCGTCCTCTACTGCCAGAAGTTCGGGCAGGGCTGCCTGATAGAAATACGCATCGAAGAACCATGCAAGATCGCGTCCTGCCGTCTCTTCAAGGATCGCGCGAAAGTCCTCGGTCGTGCGGTTCACCGGGCGGACCGCACCCGGCTGTGGGTCGTCCATTCCATAGGTGAGCCGCGTGATCGCCGGAAACAGCACATCATCGCCCACCAGCCAGCGCAAGGTATGCATGATCCACGCACCCTTGAAATAGATGTCATCGCCCCACTTGGCGTCAGGATCATTGCAGTCGGGCAACTCGCCCTCTGGCGGCACCAGCGGAACGCGGCTCCATACGCGCTGGCGGTTCTTCCACATCTCCGCATGGTAGAACATCTCGCCCCGTGCATGTTCCAGGTAGAGTGGCTGGGTCCAGGTGGTGATCCCTTCGGCCAGCCACATGTGATTGATAGTGGCATTGCGCAGCTGGTTGGCAAACCATTCGTGCGCGAATTCGTGCTGCAGCAACCAGTCATGACCATAGGCTTCAAGTCCGTAGCCATTGCCATAGGCGTTGATGGTCTGGTGTTCCATGCCCAGGTGCGGCGTCTCCGCCACACCGGCCTTTTCGTCCGCGAAGGGGTAGGGGCCGAAACGGTCTTCCATGAAGGCGATCTGATCGGCCATTTCATCCAGCAGGCGATCAGCGCCTTGCGCGTTGCCCGGCAGGTGCCAGAACGACAGCGGGATCGCATGGCCAAAGGCGCTATCGTAAGTGCGTGTCGCCAGCTCGTACGGGCCGATCTGCAAGGTAACGCCGTAGTTGCTGGGGTCGCGCGCTCGCCAGTGGAACGTGGCGCTGTCAGCCGTTTCTGATGTGCCAATAAGGCGGCCATTGCCTGCTGCAACCAACCCATTTGGCACCGTTACTAGCAGGTCTAACGCATCTATCTGCTTTGACGAATGGTCGATGCACGGCCAGAACAGATCGCAGCCCTCCCCTTGGATGGCGGTTGCGATCCACGGCTGGCCGTCCTCGGTTTGCGACCATACGAAACCGCCATCCCACGGGGGATTTATCGCGACATGCGGCATCCCCGCATATTCGATGCGAACGTCGGCAGTCTCACCCACGGGAAGGGGTGCAGGCAGCTCGATTGTCAGAAGCCCTTCGGCCTTGGCCCACCGTCTCCGCTCGAGCGGAATACCCTCCAACGCTACGCCATGAACGGTAAAGCGCGGATCGAAATCGAACACCAAAGTTTCAAGAATCGTGTCGCCGGTAACGCGGTATTGGGCATCGCCGGTAATGCTGCGGGTTTGTGGGTCTACAGCGATGGAGAGGGCGACGTGCTTCAGTTGCATCGCAGCCCGTGGGCCTTCCAGCGGCACGTCGGTCAGCGCCGTGCGTTCGTGCAGAGGCGCAGCATCTTCCTGCGCGTAGACGACAGCGGCGGGAGCTAGAGCCCCTGCCACCAGAATTACCGATATCGTCTTGAAAGCCATGACGCGAACCTAGCCCGCCTCAAGCTATCGGCCCAGCCAATTTGGACTAGTCCTCTGAATCTTTGCTCGTATCCTTATCTGCCGCAGGGGCTTCCGGCTTCTTCGCCGCAGATTTCTTCCTGCTTTTCGGTTTGGCCTTGGGCGGGCAAGTTTCTCGTCCTTCACGCTCACATGCACTTCGCCCCCACCGGCCAGTTTGCCGAACAACAGTTCCTCGGCCAGCGGTTGCTTCACCTTTTCCTGGATCAGGCGCGCCATCGGGCGGGCACCCATCAGCTTGTCATAACCGCGCCTGCCCAGCCATTCGCGCGCATCGCCATCGAACTGGATATGCACGTTCTGCTCGGAAAGCTGGAGTTCCAGTTGCAGGATGAACTTGTCTACCACGCGGCTGATTGTTTCCGGGCCGAGGTAGGCGAAGGGCACCACGGCATCCAGACGATTACGAAATTCTGGCGTGAACATCTTCTTCACCGCCTCTTCCGAAGCTTCCGTCCGCTGCCCGGCACCGAAACCGATACCCTGTTTGGCCGCGTCGGACGCACCGGCGTTAGTCGTCATGATGAGGACCACGTTGCGGAAATCCACGGTCTTGCCATGATGATCGGTCAGCTTGCCGTTGTCCATGACCTGAAGCAGAATGTTGAACAGGTCGGGATGCGCCTTCTCGATTTCGTCCAGCAGAAGCACGCAATGCGGGTGCTGGTCGATGGCATCGGTCAGCAGGCCGCCCTGATCGTATCCAACATAGCCCGGAGGCGCACCGATCAGGCGCGAGACGCTGTGACGCTCCATATATTCGGACATGTCGAACCGCTTGAGCTCGATCCCCATTATGGAGGCGAGTTGTCGCGCGACTTCCGTCTTGCCGACGCCGGTAGGGCCGGAGAACAGGAAGGAGCCGATGGGCTTGTCCGCCTCGCGCAGGCCAGCGCGGCTCAGCTTCATGGCGGTTGAAAGGCGTCCAATCGCCTCGTCCTGACCATAAACCACGCGCTTCAGGTCTTTCTCGAGGCTGCCGAGTGCCTTCTTGTCGTCCTTGGAAACGGATTTCGGCGGGATGCGGGCCATGGTCGCCACGACTTTTTCGATCTCCTTGGCGGTGATCGTCTTGCGGCGGCGGCTGGGCGGCACCAGCATCTGCATCGCGCCCACCTCGTCCACCACGTCGATCGCCTTGTCGGGCAGCTTGCGATCGTTGATGTAGCGCGCGCTCATCTCTACGGCGGTTTTCAGTGCATCGGGCGTGTATTTGACGCCATGATGTTCCTCGAAGGCGCTTTTCAGGCCCTTGAGAATCTTGATCGTGTCTTCCACCGTCGGCTCGTTCACATCGATCTTCTGGAACCGGCGCAGCAGCGCGCGATCCTTCTCGAAGTGGTTGCGGAATTCCTTGTAGGTCGTCGAGCCAACGCAGCGGATCGTTCCGCTGGAAAGCGCAGGCTTCAAGAGGTTGGACGCATCCATCGCGCCGCCACTGGTAGCACCGGCACCGATCACGGTATGAATTTCGTCAATAAAAAGAATGGCGTCGGGCATCTTTTCGAGTTCATTCACGACCTGCTTCAGCCGCTCCTCGAAATCGCCGCGATAGCGTGTACCTGCCAGCAAAGCGCCCATGTCGAGCGAGTAGATGACCGCCTCTTCCAGCACTTCGGGCACGTCACCTTCCACGATCTTGCGCGCAAGGCCTTCGGCTATCGCCGTTTTTCCCACGCCCGGATCACCCACGTAAAGCGGGTTGTTCTTCGAACGGCGGCAAAGGATCTGCACGGTGCGGTCCACTTCGGGGCCGCGCCCGATCAGCGGATCGACCTTTCCGTCCAGCGCCTTCTGGTTCAGGTTCACGCAGAATTGGTCGAGCGCGGAATCCTTCTTGTTCTTCTCCGGCTTCTCCTCGCCGCGCGCCTGGCCTTCATCCTCGCTACCGGGGGAGCGGTCCTCAAGCTGGCGACCGCCCTTGCCGATACCGTGGCTAATGAAGCTGACGGCATCCAGCCGGCTCATGTCCTGCTGTTGCAGGAAATAGACGGCGTAGGAATCACGCTCGGAAAACAGCGCCACCAGCACGTTCGCGCCGGTAACGGTATCCTTGCCCGACGATTGCACATGCAGAATGGCGCGCTGGATCACGCGCTGGAAGCCCGCAGTCGGCTGCGGGTCGGCATCCTCGTCGGTCTTGAGGGACTGGTATTCCTGGTCAAGGTACTGGCGAACCACGCCGCCAAGTTCGTCCATATCGACGCCGCAGGCATTCATCACGTCACCTGCGTCGTTATCGTCCACCAGTGCCAGTAGCAGGTGTTCCAGCGTGGCGTATTCGTGGCTGCGATCAATCGCATGCTGGATTGCCGTGTGGAGGGTCTTTTCGAGATTTTGCGCGAAACTTGGCATGAATGTCCTTGGGGCAGCTAGGCCGAGAGGGGTCCGGTCGAATATGCGCGAGGCGTGGTGAATATCGGCCTAACGCGGATGGTAAACTTGCGCCGGGATTCGCGGCGCAGTTGGCTTGAAAGGGATATGGTGCGCATCCGCGCAATTTCGAGGGGTGCGAAGGACCGTATGCGGCCCATCAGTCCGTTTCTCTGGGCTTGAACAGTGCATCGGCGACCTTGCGGTGCGAGTCGGCTTTCTGGTGATGGGCCTTCACCCGCGCAATTTCGGCCTCCAGCAAAGCGATGCGTGCCATCAACTCGTCCTGCGAATAGGTATCGAGGCTTTCTTGGGCCAACTGGCTGGCCGCGTCGGAACGCATCCGGGGAAGGTCATCGTCTTCCATTGCCAGCAGCATCCCCAACCGGGCGCTTGCTGTCAATGGTGGCTGTCACTAGGGCTGTGCATCGTGAAGGCATCGAACAGGGGAGCTTGATGACCGAAAACTTGCCGAAGACCATGTCCGTTATCGCGATCAGGGAGCCGGGCGGGCCGGATGTGCTGTCATTGCAAACGCGGGACGTGCCGCAGCCCGGCCAGGGTGAGGTGCTTGTGCGTGTCAGTCATGCCGGGGTCAATCGACCGGATTGCCTACAGCGCGCAGGGTCCTACCCGCCGCCAAGGGGCGCGTCAGATTTGCCGGGACTGGAAATATCAGGGGCGGTTGTTCAGCTTGGAGAAGGGGTGGACCCTTCCGATCTGGGAAAGCGGGTCTGTGCGCTGGTCAACGGCGGGGGCTATGCCGAATATTGCATCGCCCGGCCCGAACATTGCCTGCCGGTTCCCCAAGGCCTCTCGATGGCGGAGGCGGCCGCGATTCCCGAAACGCTGTTCACTGTGTGGCATAATGTTTTTCAGCGCGGTTTTGCCCGTGACGGTGAGACGATCCTGATCCATGGCGGAACCTCGGGCATCGGCACCATGGCGACGAAGCTGGCCAAGCTGTTTGGAATGACGGTGATCACCACCAGCGGGTCCGACGAAAAATGTGCTGCGTCGAAAGGAGTCGGGGCGGACCTTGCCATCAACTACAAGACGCAGGATTTTGTCGAGAAAACCAAGGCTTTCACCGATGGCCGGGGCGCGCAATTGGTGTTGGACATGGTGGCGGGCGATTACACCCAGCGCAATCTCGATGCCTTGGGCGACGATGGCCGGCTGATCGTGATCGCCGCGCTTGGCGGTCCGAAATCCGCAATCAACATGGCGAAAATGATGGTGCGCCGCCAAATGATTACCGGCTCCACGCTGCGCGCTCGCACCAACGTTTTCAAGGGAATGCTGGCCGACGAACTGTTTCGCGAGGTATGGCCCCTTGCCGAGAGCGGGGAACTGCGCCCGGTCATGGACAAGATTTTCGTTCTGGGCGAGGCCGCAGAGGCACACGCCCGAATGGAAGCGGGCAACCATATCGGCAAGATCGTTCTCGCCGTCGAGGAGTAGGATCTCTAGCGACAGCATAGCGGCCCCGTGCCCACGGCCTGCGGAGGGAAAGTACGCGACTTATAACCGTAACAATGTCGCCTGACTGACCGCGAACTGTGGTCACGCTGTCATATCGGGCAATCATAGACTGTCAGCCAAACAGGCAGCGATGGGGCGCGGCGGATTATGTTTGGCAGCTATCTCGACGGCGAACTGGGCAATGGCTCAATCGTATCGGCATTTCCGGACCTCCACACGCATCAACCCGCGATACCGGAGCATTCACCGGAAGGTCGCCGCAAATATCGCACGATCTGGATTTCGGACATTCACCTGGGCACCAAGGGATGCAATGCCGAGTTGCTCATCGACTTTCTCGACCGGGTTGATTCGGAAACGCTCTACCTGGTTGGCGACATCATCGACGGCTGGCGACTGAAGAAGAAGTTCTACTGGCCGCCTGCACATAACGATATCGTATGGCGCATATTGAAGCGGGCGAAGCGCGGCACGCGTATCGTATACATTCCCGGCAATCACGACGAAATGTTCCGCCAGTTCACCGGCCTCAATTTCGGCGGCATCGAAATCCGCCGTGCGGCGTTTCACGATACGGCGGACGGGCGGCGCCTGATGGTGCTGCACGGCGACGAGTTCGATACGGTGATGCTGTCGCACCGCTGGCTCGCTTTCGTTGGCGATGCGCTTTATCATTTCATGATGGAATTGAACAACTGGGTGAATGCCGGCCGAAAGGCGCTGGGTCTGCCTTACTGGTCGCTTTCCAAGATGGCGAAACACAAGGTGAAGAACGCCGTTGAATTCATAGGCAAGTACGAGGAAGTCGTCGCTCGCGCAGCCGGAGAACGCGGGGTGGACGGCGTGGTCTGCGGGCACATCCACACTGCTGAACACCGGATGATCGACGAAATCGAATACTGGAACGACGGTGACTGGGTGGAAGGATGCAACGCGCTTGTCGAACATGCCGACGGGACGATGGAGATCCTCCACTGGGCCGACGAGGTAGCCCGGCGCGAGGCGCGCGAGGTCGCGTCGAAAGTGCGCACTGCAGTCGCCGCCTGACGGGATAGCGCCGATGAAAATCGCATTGGTAACGGATGCTTGGCATCCACAGGTCAACGGGGTCGTACGCACCCTTTGCGCGGTGATCGCCGAACTGCGCAGCCGCGGTCACGAAATCGAGGTAATCTCGCCCGACCAGTTCTGCACCATCCCTGCACCGTCCTATCCCGAAATTCGCCTCGCATTCGCCGGAGGGCGAGCCATGGCCGCCCGCCTCGGGCAAATCCGTCCGGATACCGTTCATATCGCCACCGAAGGCCCGCTAGGATGGTCCGCGCGGCGTTATTGCCTGCGCCGGAGGCTACCGTTCACCACTGCCTATCACACGCAGTTTCCGGACTATATGGCGCGCCGCTGCGGGGTATCGGCGAGCTGGTTCTGGCCGCTTATCCGCCGCTTCCACGCGCCTGCTTTCCGCACTATGGTATCGACCAATACGATCCGCGAACAACTGCGCCAGCAGCGCATCGGGCCGCTGCACCACTGGAGCCGCGGCGTGGCGGCGGAGACCTTTCACCCCAACCATCCGCCACCCGACCTGTTCTTCGATCTTCCCCGTCCAATCCAGCTTTATGTCGGACGGGTGGCTGTCGAGAAGAATATCGAGGCCTTTCTCACCAACAATCATCCCGGTACGAAAGTCGTGGTGGGCGATGGCCCGGCACTGGACAAGCTGAGGGCTGAATTCCCCAACGCCTGGTTCCTTGGTAGGCGTGGAGGCAACGAACTGGCGGCTTGTTATGCCGGGGCGGATGTATTCGTCTTTCCCAGCAGGACCGACACCTTCGGTCTGGTGATGATCGAGGCGCTGGCGTGCGGCACGCCCGTGGCGGCCTTTCCGGTTCCCGGCCCGCTGGACGTGCTGGAGGCAGGTGGCGGCGTCATGGCGGATAATCTGGAGGACGCGATTGCCGGTGCCCTTCGGCTGGATCGCGATATCTGCCAGCGCATCGGCCGCGCCTTTACCTGGGAAGCGAGCGCGGACCAGTTTCTCGCCGGCCTTGCACCTATCTTGAACGACGCGTGCCGAGACGCGCCTTCCCACCATCCCGCGCCTGGCTAATTCGGAGTGCAACACACCGGCAATTCGCGACACAAATTGCCGTGCGAGTGCGGCTATTAAGGCGGTACCAGTGTCAAATGCTTGCTGTTCACCCGCAAACGCTCTACATGATCGTGCAACGATGGCCGTCCCGCGAGGGGCGGCCCTTTTATTTTCAGTTTGGAGAATTGCTGTGGCTAACCAGCCCACGCCCCTGATGCCTCATGCCACCGCCAGCTGGCTGGTGGATCATACCGCACTCAGCTTTACCCAGATCGCCGATTTCTGCGGTCTGCATATTCTGGAGGTGCAGGCCATGGCAGACGATCTGGCAGGCGCCAAATACACCGGCCGCGACCCGGTGCATTCGGGCGAACTGACCCATGAAGAGATCGAACGCGGTCAGGAAGATCCGAACTATTCGCTCAAGATGCAGAAAGCCCCGGTCGATGTCAGCCGCACAAAGGGTCCGCGCTACACGCCGGTCTCCAAGCGGCAGGACAAGCCCGACGGTATCGCCTGGATCCTGCGCAACCATTCGGAAATTTCGGACGCCCAGATCGGTCGCCTGATCGGCACCACGCGCAACACGATCAACGCTATCCGAGATCGCAGCCACTGGAACATCGCCAATATCCAGCCGAAGGATCCCGTGACTCTCGGCCTCTGCTCACAGCGCGAACTGGATGCCGCTGTGGCCAAGGCTGCCAAGCGTGCTGCGGCGAACGAAGAACCGGCTGAGGAAACCGAGGTAGAAGCCGTTGAAACCGTCGCTCCGCGCGATGACAAGCAGGAGCTTATCGCCGAACTGCGCCGCGAGCGCGAGGAAGCCACGAAAGCTGCTGCGCGTGCCGCGCAGGAAGCTGAGGCCGAGGCATGGCTTGAAGCCAAGCGTGCGGCAGAGGAAAACGGCGGCGCAGAGCCCGAACAGGGCGCCTGAGGCGACAGCAAAAAGAAAGGGGCGGCTCTTGCGAACCGCCCCATCCCCTCCACAAATTGTAAATATGTTATCCCGCGAGGGACAGGCCGTGTTGCCCGTCTGTATCCTTGTCCTTGGCGGCTGCCGGTTTTGCGGCTTGTCCGGCCTTGGCGCTAAGCGGCGCAAAGCGACCCTCGACAGAAGCGCCCTGCTCGATCGTCAGCGTATCGTAGCTCACATCGCCATTGATCTGCGCTGTCTTGAGAACGACCAGGTTGCGCACTGCGATCGTGCCCTGCACTTCACCGGAAAGACGCGCGGTTTCGGCCTTGATTTCGCCCTCGATACGGCTGTCTTCGCCTTGCACCAAACTGGCGCAGGCAATGTTTCCGACCACCTTGCCATCGACATGAAGGTCCGCCGAAGCCTCTACATCGCCTCGAATGGTGACGTCGGTTCCGAGTACGGAGAAGGTTGCACCGGGATTAGCCATCGTTTTCACCGTTGATTTGTCCGTCGCCCGAGGCGAATTCGGCTCTGACTTGCTCGAGAACATGGGGAGCTGTCTCCAGGAAGGGGCGGGGGTTAACCGCGTTGTTGTTGATGCGTACTTCGAAATGCAGATGCGGGCCGGTCGAGCGACCGGTGCTGCCGATTGCACCGATCACGTCACCGGCGGTCACTTCGGCACCGACCTTGGAATTGAAGCGGGACATGTGAGCGTAACGCGTCACCATGCCGGCCCCGTGATCGATCTCTACGACCTTGCCATAGCCCGATTTCCAGCCGACGAAGGAAACGCGGCCATCGGCGGCGGCATGGATGGGCGATCCGTGCGGAGCGCGAAAATCCAGCCCGCGATGCATGGCGGCGGTTCCGCGAAACGGGTCACGACGAGGGCCGAAGCCTGACGAGATCGAATTGAGATCGGCAGGCATCACCTGCGGAATCTGGTTGAGCCCACGTTCCAGCGCGCTCATCCGCGCAAGGCTGAGACCAAGACGCTCGAACCGGGGATCGAGCGGTCCGTCATCTTCGGAGGAAAGGCTTTCCAGCGGACCACCCATGGCGCTCTCGTTCGCGCGCATCACGGCACGCGGATCGAGACCGAGCTGGCGCATCGCGTCTTCGGCACGGGCAGCACGGCGATCGGCGTAAAGGGTCAGCCGTTCGGCGAAGGCCAGCTGGCGGGCCTCCATCAGCGCGAGTCCTTCGGCTTCGGGGAAGACTTCGCGGATCATGCTGATCAGCTCTTCGCTCTCGGCCGAGGAATCGCTCACGGTGCTTTCGACATCGGCGATCACGTCTTCAGGCAGCATCTCGACCATGTCATCGAGCAAGTCCTGCCGCGCTTGAAGGTCGGCGACCGTGGTCGCGAGATTATCGGAATATTCGTCGAAACGATCTTCGGCAGTGGCAACCTGCGCTTCACGCTGCAGCAAAGAGGCGCGTTCGGTACTGTTCTGCCACTGGCTGATTGCCATCACACCAAGCGATGCAACCCATACCATTACGATCGCTGCGGCAGCACCTGCCACCGTCATCTGCATGCGAGTTGTGATGGTGAGAAAGCGCACCTGGCCTTGCGAACGCATGAAGAATTCACGCTCCGGAAACCAGCTGCGCAGGCGGTTCAAATACCCACCTGTCGATTGTTTATCCAAGACGACCCCGTCAATCCGCTTAATTTATGACGGGGGTGATAACCGCTGAATGACGCAGGTCGAGGGAAGAAATTAACCTTTAAGGCGAGTTGAACCCATCGCGGGATGAAACGTTCCAATAGAAGAAAAAAATAATAATTCGCCGGGAACCACTCGGCAGTTCAGGCTTCGCGAGACCTTGTCCAAAGCGATTTTTCGAATCGACCTGACAGGCGGAAAACGGGATGTTAAAGGCGCGCGCATGATTGATGAAACAGAAACGACGACAGACTACTCCGCACTCATAGAGGAACTGGCCCATGCCGGCCGTGCCGCCCAGCGTAAGCTGGCGCGCGCCGCTGACGCGGACAAGGCCGCAGGCCTGCGTGCAGCGGCAAAAGCCATTCGCGCCGATTCGGCAAAGATCCTCGAAGCAAACCGCAAGGATATGGAAGCCGGCGAAGCCAGTGGGCTGACCGGCGCGCTGCTTGACCGGCTGAAGCTCGACGAGGAACGGCTGGAAGCCATTGCCAGTGCGATAGAGAACGTTGCGAGCCTGCCCGATCCGGTAGGCGAAGTGATCGACAGCCGAGAATCGCCTTCGGGTTTCGGGCTGGAGCGGGTGCGAATTCCCATCGGTCTGATCGGGATTATCTACGAAAGCCGCCCCAATGTTACCGCCGATGCCGCCGCGCTATGTCTGCGTTCGGGCAACGCTGCGCTGTTGCGCGGCGGAAGCGAGGCGATCTATTCCAACCGCGCTTTGCACGCCGCCTTCGTGAAGGGCTTGTCCGATGTCGGGCTGCCGGAAAAGGCCATCCAGCTGATGCCCACGCAGGACCGCGAGGCCGTGGGCGCCATGCTGAAAGCGGCAGGACTGGTGGACATGATTGTGCCGCGCGGCGGCAAGGGTCTGGTCGCCCGCGTGCAGCAGGACGCCCGTGTGCCGGTGCTCGCCCATCTCGACGGCATTTGCCACACTTACATACACGCCGACGCCAATCCCGACATGGCGCGCGATATCGCGGTGAATGCAAAAATGCGTCGCACCGGCATCTGCGGTGCGATGGAAACGTTGCTGATCGATGCGAATTTCGGCTCTGGCGAGAACGTGCTTGCCGCTATTGCCGATGCAGGCTGCGAATTGCGCGGAGACGATCGGGCGCAGAAGCTGGATGCGCGGGTAAAAGCCGCTAGTTCTGAAGATTGGGATACCGAGTATCTCGATGCGATCCTGTCCGTGGCCGTGGTCGATAATATCGATGCCGCGATGGAACATATCGCCGCGCACAGCTCGGGCCATACAGAAGCCATCATCACCGACAGCGATGATGCCGCCAGCCGTTTCCTGGGCGAGGTCGACAGCGCTATCGTGATGCACAACGCCTCCACCCAGTTTGCCGACGGCGGCGAATTCGGATTGGGTGCTGAGATCGGTATTGCGACCGGTCGGCTACATGCGCGCGGACCGGTGGCGCTTGAAGGGCTGACAACCTACAAGTGGCAGGTGAAGGGATCGGGACAGGCTCGCCCCTGAAGTCGGGAGAGGCGAGGATGTGCTGTCACAGGCTCGACGAGCCCGGAACCTTCAATTGAAACGCGGACCGGTGACCGGATTGCTAGGCGGCAGTTTCAATCCTGCACACGCTGGCCACCGCCGGATCTCTCTGTTCACGATCGAAGCATTGCAGCTCGACGAGATGTGGTGGATGGTTTCGCCGGGCAATCCGCTCAAGCCGAGAAAGGGCATGGCACCGCTGGCTGCACGTGTGCGTTCGGCAAAGGCGATGACCAGGCGTGCGCCGATCAGCGTGACGGCGATCGAGCGGGAGCTGGGAACGCGCTACACCGTCGATACGCTGCGTGCCTTGAAGCGGCGCTATCCCAAGCGGCGCTTCGTATGGCTGATGGGGTCCGATAATCTTGCGCAGTTCCATCGCTGGAAGGACTGGCGCCGTATCGCGCGGGAAATGCCCATTGCCGTAATCGCCCGTCCGGGGTATGAGGACGATGCTGTTGCGAGCCCCGCAATGGCCTGGTTGCGCGATCACCGGTTATCCGCAGCCAGATTTCGCAACCGGCGCGAATGGAGCGCACCTGCGCTGATTGAACTGCGTTTTGATCCCGATCCGCGTTCGGCGACAAAGATACGCCGGGCGGATCCCGACTGGGCAGACGGCATGGCCGGACCTGCCCCCAGGGACGAAGTGACGCATTCCCTCATAACCGACGGTTCGGAAGGGTTGGACGCGTGACGCGGCCACAACCTGCAGGTTTCCTTTACGCCGCCATTATTCACCCCATATCAGGAGCATGACCTTTTGCGATGACCAATGCCAGTTCAGGAGCGCCTTCGCGTTTCGCCAGTCACGGCAACAGCACCGCGACAGCCCCCATCCTTTCCATGTCTGACATCAACACCACTCTTCAGGCCGAACCCGGCTCGCTCCACGCCTTGATTCTCGAACAGCTCGACGATGACCAGGCGCAGGAGATCGTTTCCATCCCGCTCGAGGGAAAAAGCTCGATCGCCGATCACATGATCGTCGCCTCGGGCCGCTCCACCCGGCAGGTTGCCGCCATGGCCACCAAACTGGCGGAGAGGCTGAAGAAATCGGGCGAACCTAGCCCACGTATCGAAGGCCTTCCCGCAGCGGACTGGGTGCTGATCGATGCCGGCGACGTCGTCGTCCACCTGTTCCGCCCTGAAGTACGCAGCTTCTACAACCTTGAACGCATGTGGGGTTTTGGTGAAGATGGTGAGACGCGGCACATGGGCAGCGCCTGATTTGTGTTCCGATTGCGCCCCGCGCAATCGACCTCGCAAGACGCGCGACAGGTTGCGCCTGCTGCGGGCGGCAATTCGGCTTTGCGGTTCGCCGGTCGTGAGAGCGACTGCACTTGCGAACGCGCGCCCGATCTAAAGCGAGGATAGACAAGCGCGCAGAACGGCGTCCGCCCGGTGCCTGAGAGAAGATTTAGAAGATGCTCCTCCACATCATCGCTCGCGGCAAGATCGCACGTTCGCCCGAAGAGGAACTGGTCGAACGCTATGCCAAGCGTATCCACTGGCCGCTCAAACTTAGCGAATTGCCCGAAACCGGCGGGCGTATTTCCGAACCGCAGTCGCCGTTCAGGACCGTGCTGCTCGACGAGCGCGGCAAGAACCTCGGCTCCGAGGAATTTGCGCAAATTCTCGAACGATGGCGAGATGACGGGATGCGCGAATGCCGGTTCGTCATCGGCGCCGCAGACGGACACTCTCGCGCAGATCGCGAAGATGCCGACCTGCTGATCTCCTTCGGCAAGGCCACCTGGCCTCATCTGCTCGCGCGCGCCATGCTGGCAGAACAGCTGTTCCGCGCCACCAGCATCCTTGCAGGCCATCCCTATCATCGGGCAGGGTAGCTCCCGATGCATCGCGCACTCCTCTTGATTGGCTCCTTCGCCTTTTGCGCGGCAGCAGCACTTGCGCAGCGCGCGCCGACTAACGCCAGTCCGGACGAAATGCGACAGGTGCTGGCCGAAGCCCTGGCAGAGCGCGAGAACGCCGAAGCCCGCAGCCAGCGTTTCGAGGAAGAAGCACAGGCAGCCGAGGACGCAGCCGACCGCGCCGCCAGCCAGGCCGCAGCGCTTGCTGCACGTATCCAGCAGGCGGAATCTGGGATAGCCGCCGCGCGGGCACGCATCGCCATGATCGACCGCGAACAGTTTTCATTGCGGGAAGAACTGGGCCGGGAGCAACAGCCCGTGGTGGAACTCACCGCCGCGCTGCAGCAGTTTTCCCGGCGTCCGCTGGCGCTATCCGTTTTACGCCCCGGATCGGTGAAGGACGTGGTTTACCTGCGAGCGATGCTGCACGACACGGTTCCGCAAGTGCGCGCAGGCACATCGGAGTTGCGTGGACGCATCGGTCGCGCGCGCGAACTGCGGCGCGAGGCATTGGCGGCGGCCCAGGTGCTTGAGGCGGAGGAAGCGTTGCTTGCACGACGGCGCGAAGAACTGGCCGAAATCGAGACCCGCCAGCGGCTGGCAGCGCGCGCGGCAGGCGGTGCCGCCAGTCGGGAGGCGGACCGTGCGCTGGCCATGGCCGAGGAAGTGCGCGACCTCGACGGGCTTGTCAGTGAACTGGAACGCGCAGCGAGTTTGCGCCAGCGCCTCGCCGCACTGCCCGGACCGCGCCTGCGTCCCGCGCAACCCGGCCAATCGCGGCCCGTCAGTCCGACCAGCCCCTCCAGCGTAGCTGGCCGAGCGAGTGCGCCGTCACCCTATATCCTTCCTGTTTCAGGACGTACCCTTGTGGGCTTCGGCGCGCCCCAAGCTTCCGGCCTGAGCCGTGGCCTTACTCTCGCGCCTATCGCCGGAGCGCAGGTTGTCGCCCCTGCTGCAGGGCGGATAGCCTTTGCAGGGCCGTACCGCGGGTATGGCAATATCGTGATTGTCGAACATGATGGCGGTTGGACCAGCCTCGTCACCGGACTGGCGCGCAGCCAGGTCGATATTGGCGAAACCGTGGTCGCCGGTGCGCCGCTGGGTTCTGCGGACCCGACCGAGCCGAGCGTGACGCTGGAACTGCGCCACGATGGTGAACCGGTCAATCCGCTGCTTCATACTGGCTAGCGATATCGCTGCGGGTGATGCTTTCTCCTCATCTGGCGTTAAGCCCAGTCATGCGATAGAAAGGGTGCTGGGACCCCCTCCTTGCCGAGGACGAAAGATTTTATGAAGTTTGCACCCGCCATCCGCGCCGCTGCCCTGTGTACCGCAGTAGCGCTAGTGCCCGCCACCACCGCTGCCATTGCGCAGGTGGAGGGCCGCGCTTCCCCTGAATTTGCAAAGCTGTTCGCCACCTACCAGCGGATCAAGGCCAGCTATGTCGAGCCAGTGGAAGACGAGGTGCTGATTCGCGGGGCGATCGACGGGATGCTCGCCGCGCTCGATCCGCATTCTGCATACCTCGACGGCACCGCGCTGGAACGACTGACCACGATGATGGACGGCAACTACCAGGGGCTGGGCATTTCGGTGCAGATGGAAGATGGCGCCGTGAAGGTGATCTCCCCCTTCCGTGGCAGCCCCGCCGAAACTGCGGGCCTAAAGGCCGGTGACTATATCACCCATATCAACGGCGACCTTATCTACGGCCTCGAACTCAACGATGCCGTGGAGCAGATGCGCGGGCCTGCGGGTACCGACATCGAAGTTACCATTTTCCGCCCTGGTAACCCGGAAAGCTTCGAAGTCGTCGTAACCCGCGGTGTGATCGAGCTGGAGCCGGTGACGTGGGAACTGCTGGATGGCAATATCGGCCATATCAGTGTGAACGAATTTTCCGCCGACGTCGGTTCCGATGTGCGCCAAGGGCTTCGCGAGTTGCAGGATCAGGCCACCGGTCGCCTCAGCGGGCTGGTGCTGGATATGCGGCGCAATCCCGGCGGTTCGCTGGACGAGGCTGTGGCGCTCTCCGACCTGTTCCTTTCCGAAGGGCAGATCGTGTCGCAACGTGGCCGCTCGCGCCGCGAAACCATCTATTACGACGCCGAAACCGTCTATCGCGGCGATGCAGCGGAAGGCCTGCCAATCATCGTGCTGATCGATGAAGGTTCTGCCTCCGCCAGCGAGATCGTGGCGGGCGCCTTGCAGGATCACCGCCGCGCGCTGGTGATGGGCGAGCGCAGCTTTGGCAAGGGCAGCGTGCAGACGCTGCTGCCGCTCAGCCGCGATACCGCACTGAAACTGACGACGGCGCGCTATTACACGCCTTCGGGTCGCAGCGTGCAGGAGGGTGGTATCGAACCCGACATCCGCGTGCCGCAACTCTCTGATCCCGATGCCGAACGGCGCCAGCGTCTGGCGCTTCGCGAAAGCGATCTGCGCGGCCATCTTGTCGGCGAAATCGGCAGGCAGGACGAGAACCTGGAGCGCGACCGGCTCGACGATCCGCGCTTCCTGCTGACCGCTTCCGAACTGGAAGAACAGGGTATCGAGGATTTCCAGCTTGATTACGCCGCGCGTACATTGCGGCGTACGGCCGGCGTTGCCATTGCGAGGAACTGATCGGGTAGGTTAGGGAGGCTTGCATGACCTCGACGCTATCCAATCCGGGCAGACTGGCCCGTTCAGACAAGTTGGCGCGGCGTCTTGCGCTGGCCATTCCCGCGCTCTTGCTGGCGGGAGCCTATATCTCCGAATACGGCTTTGGCCTGTTTCCGTGCGAAATGTGCTGGTGGCAGCGATATCCGCATTTTGCCGCGGTGGGGCTGGCGCTGGTCTCGACCTTCGTGCCGCCCAAGCGGGTGTGGATTGGCCTCGCGGCGCTTGCGATCTTCGTATCGGGCGCGATCGGCGCTTACCACGCCGGGGTGGAATACGGTTGGTGGGAAAGCCCCCTCGGCTGCACCGGCAACGATCCGTTCTCGCTGGAATTCGTGCGCTGCGACCAGGCGGCATGGACGTTGCTTGGCATTTCGCTGGCGGGCTGGAATGCCTTCGTTTCAATCGGCAGCGCAATCGCCATATGGGTCCTGCTGCTGGCTCGCGATAGTCAAACACAGGAGAAGCGCGCATGACCCGTCCTCATTCAAAGGACCGTTCCGAGATGATCCGCGTCGATCAGGCAGGGGAATTCGGCGCAACGCGTATCTATGCCGGTCAATTGGCAGTCATGGGTGATCGCGGGCCGCATTCCGCAGAGATTCGCGGCATGGCCGAACAGGAAGCCGGACATCGTGCGGAATTCGATGCATTGATGGCCAAGCGCGGGGTACGGCCTACGGCGCTGCAACCGTTTTGGGACATGGCAGGCTATGCCCTGGGTGCAGGAACGGCCCTGATCGGCCCGGAAGCGGCCATGGCTTGCACGGCAGCGGTCGAAACCGAAATCGATGCCCATTATTCGGCCCAGCTGGACGCGCTGGAGAAGGACGGCGACGATCCCGAACTCGCAGAGATGATTCACCGCTTCCGCGAAGACGAGCGCGAACACCGCGATGCCGCGCTGGCGGCGGGCGCGGAGAAAGCCCCGGCCTATCCGCTGCTTTCCGCCGCTATCCGGCTGGGCTGCCGGGCTGCCATCCGGATTTCGGAGAAAATCTGAAACAGCCAGGCTTCATCATGCGTTCAACCGATGAAGCGCCAATAGCGCAAAATACCAGAACCTCGAGGATAGATCATGACCCGCTTGCTCACCCTTACCGCCGCCTCTGCCATCGCCGTGGGGCTGGGCTCCGTGCCAGCCGCCGCGCAAGACAATGCGGGCGACCGCGTGAACCAGGTTATCATCTTCGGCGAGGATGAATGCCCGCAAAGCACGGACGATACGATCACCGTCTGTGCGCGGCTGGACGAAAGCGAGCGTTACCGTATCCCGCCCAACCTGCGCACGAGCACCTCGCCGCAGAACGAAAGCTGGACCCAGCGCGCCCTCGCTCTTGAAGCAGTCGGCGATTTCGGACCGCTCAGCTGCACCCCCGTTGGCGCAGGCGGCGATCTGGGCTGCACGATGGAGATGATCGAGGCAGCTTATGCGGAGCGCGCCAATTCGAGCGACTTGCGTTTCGCAGAACTGATCGAGGAGGAACGCGCTCAGCGGCTTGCTGCCATCGACGAGGACGCCGCGGCGACGCAGGCGCGTGTCGAGGAACTGGAAGAAGCCGAATTGCAGCGTCGCCGAGAAGCGCAATCGGCGCCGATACCGGGTGAAGAGGTCGATCCATCCGCACCGCCTGCCACCGTGGTCGATCCCGACCGTATGCCCCCCGGCGATCTCCCGGCACCCCGTTTCGACGATGACGAAGAGCAGCGCTCGCTGGATGCCGCACCTCCCGCCGAAGAGCCTGGTGTCTAGTTTTGGGAATCCTTCAGGTCAGCGCGATATCGGGCGCATCTTCCTGTTTCATACCGACCACGTGATATCCTGCATCGACATGATGGGTTTCCCCGGTCACGCCGGATGAAAGGTCCGAACAGAGATACAGCCCTGCGCCGCCCACGTCCTCGATGGTGACGTTGCGGCGCATCGGCGCATTCAGTTCGTTCCATTTGAGGATGTAGCGAAAATCGCCGATCCCGCTGGCGGCCAGCGTCTTGATCGGTCCGGCGCTGATCGCGTTGACGCGGATGCCTTCGGGACCAAGATCGTTGGCAAGATATTGCACGCTGGTTTCCAGCGCTGCCTTCGCCACGCCCATTACGTTGTAATGCGGCACGACCTTTTCCGCGCCGTAATAAGTGAGCGTGACGATGGATCCGCCCCCATTCCCATCGGCGTTCATCAATGGCCGCGCGCGCTTGGCGGCGGCAACCAGAGAATAGGCGGAGATGTTCATCGTCATCAGGAAATTGTCGAGGCTGGTGTCGACATATTTGCCGCGCAGTTCGCTCTTGTCCGAGAAGCCGATAGCATGGACGAGGAAATCCATCTTGCCCCAGCGCGCCTCAATCTCGGCAAAGGCGGTGTCCATCGCGTCCATGTCGGACACGTCGCATTCGATCAGGAAATCGCTACCAACCTGCTGCGCCAGCGGGCCAACGCGTTTCTTCAACGCCTCTCCCTGGTAGGAGAACGCCATCTCCGCACCCTGCTCGTGCAGTTTCTTTGCAATGCCCCACGCCAGCGACTTGTCATTGGCGAGCCCCATGATCAGGCCCTTCTTGCCTGCCATCAATCCACTCATGCGACGGTTTCCTCCGTAGTGTCCTGCACATCCCCGATATCATCGGGGTTTTCCAGCTTCTTTCGTTCCCGCTCTTCCTCGGGCGTTTCGGCGAGCGCGGCGTTCAGTTCGCCGCCTGCCACCATCCCTAGTCCCACCAGCCAGAAAAAGAAAAGCGCGATCATGATCCCCGCCAGCGATCCATAGGTGAGATTGTACGAAAACACGCTGCGCAGCACTGGTGGCATGGCCACGGTGACCGTGATCCACCAGATGGTTACAAACAGCGCGCCCGGCCACTTGGGATAGCGGCGATGCCGGTATTTGGCCGGTGTCAGGGCGTAAAACAGCAGGAAGATCGAACCGAACAGACCGATGGCGGGTGCGATGCGTGACCATGCAAGGCTTTCCAACGCCTGGTTCAGTTCGGGGAAATAGGCCGCAATCACTTCTTGCGCGGCGCCGATCATCACCTGGGCCAGCAGCGATGTCATCAACAGCAATACGGCGGCGATGATAATGCCGGTGGAAAACAAACGATATTTCCAGAAGGCGTGGGTTCGCTGCGTGCCATAGGCGCGGCGCAGGATATCGCGGATCGTCTCGATCAGGCTGCCCACCGTCCACAGCCCGAATAACCCGCCGACCCACAAGAGCCAGCCGCTGCGCGATTCCACCACGTTGCGCGCCACCGGGCCGATCACCTCGCCCACCACCGGCGGCAGTGCGGTGAGAATGGCGTTGATCGTGGCAGCGCGCTCGCCTTCTTCGCCGACAGCGGAGAATATGGCAGCGGCGGTGATGAAAAAGGGAAAGATCGCCAGCACCGACATGTAGGCAAGATTGCCAGCGTGGATAAGCCCATCGTTGAAACAGCCGACCGCCACGCGCTTGGTGATTTCCCAGGCCCTGTCATGGATACCCAGGGTGCCCCGCCACCGTGCGAGCGCGCCGGGGTTCTCCACCGCGGCCTTCTGGCGCGCTTCCGGCGACAGGTCCTGCGTGGGCGGACCTGACGCTGCTTCCTCTTCGGTGATGCCGGGTAGAGCCATGGCCTGCGATGTCTACCAGTTACTTTGCCGGTGTCGAGCGCCGACGGTCAGCATGGAAGCATCAAAGTTCCATTTGCTTTCGGGGGTTTCCATTGTCGCGCCAGCCCTCAAGCTTGTCGGAAAGCTCGGAAATGTCGTCGGGAAGCTGGATTTGCAGGGTCACGAGCTGGTCGCCGCGCGTGCCGCCTTTCTTGCTGAAACCCTTGCCCTTCAGCCGCAGGACCTTGCCCGAGCTGGAGCCTGCACCGATGGTGAGCATGACGGCGCCATCTACAGTAGGCACCTTCACCTTCGCACCGTTCAGGGCTTCGTCCAGCGTAATGGGCAGATCGACGCGCACGTCGTCGCCATCGCGATAGAAGAAGCGGTGCGGCTGGATATCGATCACCACGATGCCATCGCCATTACCGCGCGGACCCTTTTGGCCCTTGCCCTTAAGGCGCATGGTCGTGCCGTCCTCAACCCCTTCGGGCAGGGAAAGATCGATGGTCTTGCCATCGGACAGGGTTATCCGTTGCTTGGCACGGGTTGCGGCATCGACGAAGGGCACGGCCAACTTGTAGCGAATGTCCGCGCCCTTTTGCGGAGGCGGCGGCGGGCGGCGAAATCCCTGCGGACCGCCACCCATGCCGCCGTTCATGCCTCCCCCCGCGCCTCCGGACCGCGGCCCGCGCGGATTTCCTCCGCGCCCGAACAGCCCTTCGAACAGGTCGCCCAGATCCATTTCATCTGCGCCGGCAAAGCCCTGTTGATCGCGCGGATTGAAACCGCCACCCGGGCCACCGCCCGCGCCGGGGCGCTGGCCACCGAACCCGCCGTGCCCGAATGGGCTGGTGGGGTTGCCATCGCCATCGATCTCGCCGCGATCGAACTGGGCGCGTTTGTTCTTGTCGGACAGCAGGTCGTACGCCTGCGTGACCTTGCCGAAACGCTCCGTCGCCTTGGGATTGTCCTTGTTGCGGTCCGGATGCAGTTCCTTGGCGAGTTTGCGATAGGCGGACTTGATGTCCTTCTCGTTCGCGGAACGGCTCACGCCGAGTGTGGAATAGGGATCAGCCATGGTGTGTTAGCTAGGTAAGGCAATTATATTTGGCAAGCGGGGCCTTTCATAAGACCCAAAGCGGGATTAGTCCGGTTCCAATGACCGATACCGCAAATGCCATCCCCCAAGGTGATCCTTTCCAGTTGTTCGACACGTGGTTTGCCGAAGCGAAGGAGAGCGAACCCAACGATCCCAACGCCATGGCACTCGCCACCGCGACGCCGGATGCTGCACCTTCTGTGCGCATGGTGCTGCTGAAGGGCCGCGATTCGCGCGGCTTCGTATTCTACACCAATGCGCAAAGCCGCAAGGGCGAGGAGATTCTTGCCAATCCGCAGGCCGCGTTGCTGTTTCACTGGAAAAGCCTGCGCCGCCAGATACGCATCGAAGGCCCGCTGACAGAAGTGAGCGAGAAAGAGGCTGATGCCTATTTCCGCTCGCGCGCCTTCGTCAGCCAGGTCGGCTCTGCCGCAAGCGACCAATCGCGCCCGCTGGACAGCCGGGCGACTTACGATGCCCGCGTTTCCGAGCTTCGTGCGGCTTATGAGGTGCAAGGCGAAGTGCCGCGACCACCGCACTGGACGGGTTTTCGCATCTCTCCGGTAGCCATGGAATTCTGGCTCGACCGGCCCAACCGTCTGCATGAACGCCGCCGTTTCGTGCGCACCGGCGAGGATGCCCAATGGACGAGCAACCTGCTTTACCCATGAGCGATAGCCGGGCCTCTCTCACGCGCAGTGCGGCCATGGCCTCCATGCTGACGGCGCTGTTCCTTGGCGCGCTGAAGCTGTGGGCCGTGTGGCAAACGAGCTCCACCGCCATGCTGGGAAGTCTTGCCGATACGGCGCTGGACTTCGTGGCTAGCGTGGCGACGCTGGTGGGCGTGTGGGTGGCTGCGCAGCCTGCTGACGAGGATCATCGCTTCGGCCATGGCAAGGCGGAACCCGTGGCGGCGATGTTCCAGATTATCCTCATTGTATTATCGGCCAGCGCCATCGGCTTTCGGGCGGTTCTACGCCTTGTGGAGGGTGGTGAGACGCAGGCGGCAGAAGAAGGCATCGCCGTATCTGTAATCGCCATCATTGCCACCTTCGGCCTGATCGCATGGCAGCGTTACGTGGTCCGCCGGACAGGTTCGGTCGCCATCAAAACCGATTCGGTGCATTACCAGTCCGACCTGCTCCTCAATCTGGCAGTGATCGCGGCGCTGGTGCTGGACCAGTATCTCGGCTTTGCGAAAGCCGATCCGCTGTTCGGCCTCGTCATTGCGGCATGGTTGTTGTGGAATGCATGGTCTGCCGCGACGGAGGCTATCGATCTCCTGATGGATCGCGAATGGCCGGAAGAAAAGCGTCGCGCCTTCGTGGAAGCGGCCGCGCGCCATCCGGAGCTTTCCAACCTGCACGACCTGCGCACGCGGACCAGCGGATACCATGATTTCGCGCAGTTTCATGTCGATCTGCCGGGCAATATGACGGTGAACGACGCGCACGCCATTATAGACCGGGTGGAGGAAGACCTCTGCCGGCGTTTCCCCGGCCTCGAGCTGCTGATCCATATCGACCCGCGCGGTCATGTGGACGAGCCCGGCAACCCGCTGGTCGAGACCGATGAATTTTCCCAGCTCAAGGATGTCCCATGACAAGAAAATCAATCCCTTACTGGCACGTCGATGCTTTTGCTGCGAAACCCTTCTCCGGCAATCAGGCGGCCGTCGTCATCGTGGACAGGTGGCCGGACGATACGACGATGGCGGCGATTGCCGAGGAGAACATGTTCGCCGAAACCGCTTTTCTCGTGGAAACGCCGGATGGCGATGCAGACTACGCCCTGCGCTGGTTCACGCCTACACTGGAAGTGGCACTGTGCGGCCATGCGACGCTCGCCTCCGGTCACGTGCTGCTGTCGCAATACGAGACCCGCGAACGAATAACCTTCTCCACGCGGAAGGCAGGAATTCTCGAAGTTCGCCGTGCTGGTGACGGTTACGAACTGGCCTTGCCAGCCATCCCGACCGAGAAGGGTGACTATTCCCAGGCCGTGGCTCTGCTGGGTGCCGAGCCTGAAGAGGTGTGGTGTAATGCGGATGGCTACTACATCTTCCTGTACAAGGATGCCGCCGCGATCCGTGCGCTGGACCCAGACCTGCGCGGCCTTGCCAGTTTGGGCGATGCGCAGTTCATCTGCACCGCGCCGGGCAGGGAAACCGATGTCATCAGCCGCAATTTCGTGCCCGGCGGCGGCGTGGACGAGGACAGCTTTACCGGCTCTGCCCATGCCGTTCTCACCCCATTCTGGACGGAACGGCTGGGGCGGGACAGCTTTACCGCTTTCCAGGCCTCGAAACGCGGAGGTCAAGCGATCTGCCGGCTGGAAGGCGACCGGGCCATACTGTCGGGCGACTGTGTAACGGTGGTGGAGGGGCGCTTCTACCTGGAAGGGTAGAGCGCAACGATATCGGCCAGTTCCTGCTTCAACTGGTCGCGATTCTCATCTTGCGTCCAACCAAGGCGCACGACGGTCAGCCGCCGTTCCGGCGCGACGATGACATACTGCCCCAGATGACCGACTGCGGCGAAGATATCTTCGCCATGATCGCCGCCGAACAGGACGCTGCGTTCTGCGTCCGAAGGACGATTGAGCCACAGGTGAGCGCCATAGTCGGGCGCTGCGGGGCTGGAACTGCGCATGAATTCGATCCATCCGCGCGGCACGATTTGCGCGCCCGCGATGGAGCCGTAATTGCGCAGAAATTCGCCGAAGCGTGCCCAATCGCGTGCGCTCGCCCAGAAACTGCTCGCACCCAGCAGCGTGCCGCTGGCGTCGTATTCTCCCACCAGTGTTTCCATACCCAGCGGGACAGCCAGCCGCGCCTGTACGAATTCGCGCATGACCTGTTGCCTTGTCTCGTCGCTGGCATCGGGTGCGATCGTGTCCGCCAGAATGTCGCTGATGATGGCGGTGGTGGCGCTGGAATAGGCGAAGGTGGTGCCGGGCTCGTATTCCAGCGATTGCGCTTCTGCCCAGCCGGCAGTGTCTCCGCGCCCGTCGAGAAACAGCATCCGCACATCGTCCGATTCGTACGCTGGCTCGCTGCCTTCGTGATGCCGCAGCCCCGATCGCATCTGTAGCAGATGGCGCAGGGTGATCGTGCTGCGCGGATCGCCCGAACGCTGCCATTGCGGCACGGGGGCCGCACCATTAAGCGCCATGCGCCCGTCGGCCACCATCATTCCTGCCAGCACGGCGGTCACGCTTTTGGAAAGCGACCAGCCGGTAAACCGCATGTCAGGCTCGAATCCTTCGCCATAACGCTCTGCGACCACTTCGCCTGCGTGCATGACCACCACTGCGTGGGTTTTGCCCACGTTCTCCGCCACAAACAGTTCGTCCACCGCGCGCGCCAGCCTTTCGCGTGGAACACCCGGATCGTCTATAACCGCCTCCAGCGCGCCTGCAGGCAGGGGCGGTTCTGGCGGCGGGCCATCCTGCGAGCAAGCGCCGAGCAGCGCCAACGCGCCGAGGCAGGTCACGACTCTGCGCAATGCATATCGAGCGCGCACAGGACAAAGGGCCGCAAACACACTTGGCGAGCGGGCAGGTGGGCGGCTAGGGAGGAAGCGACGCGTCATTGGCGCTCACCCTTTCCTGCAGGACCCGGCAAATGGCAACCGCAAAACAGGCGCGCGATGTTCGTGGCCTCCCATGGCTGAAACTTCTCGTCGTACTGGCTGCGATCGGCGGCGGTGTGGCGTGGTTTTATGGCGAGCAGATTGCCGGATATTCGCAGGCGAGCACGGGATATGCGGCCAAGTACACATGCTCCTGCCGCCATATCGGCGGGCGCGACATCGGCCATTGCCAGGAAGATCTGCTGGCCGGGATGGGCGCGTTGTGGATCAGTGAGGACGCCGACGAGAAAAGCGTTACCGCCAGCGTGCCCCTGATTGAAAGCACCACCGCAATATTTCGCGATGACGAAGGCTGCGTGCTGGAAGCCTGGGATGGCTAGCTTGAGGGGGCTTCGGCCTTTTGCGTCGCGTCGATCCAGCCCCCGCCAACCACGCGCTCTCCAGCATAGATCACCGCGGCCTGTCCCGGCGCCACGCCGAATTCGGGCGATGCGAACCGGATCACGACCGTTTCGCCATCACCCAGCGTGCCCTCCAGTGTGATCGGCACCGGCTGCGCCAAAGACCGCACCTTGGCCGTTAGCTGACCAGCAGGCAGCGGGCCGATACGATTGGTCTCGATCACTTCTGCCGCTCTAACCGCCAGCATGCGCTTGGGGCCGACCAGCACTTCGGCCTTTTCGGCATTCAGGCCCACGACGTAGAGCGGTTCCGGCTGGCCACCGATATCCAGCCCGCGCCGCTGGCCGACCGTGTAATGAATGATGCCGGGGTGCTGACCCAGAACGTCACCGGTTTCAGCATGCACGATGTCGCCCGCGCGGCCTCCTTCGGGGCGCATGGACTTCACGATCTTGGCGTAATCGCCATCAGGCACGAAGCAGATGTCCTGGCTGTCCGGCTTGTTGGCCACGCGCAGGCCGAATTCCTCGGCGATGGCCCGCACTTCGGTTTTTGGAAGACCCCCCAGCGGAAAGCGCAGGTAATCAAGCTGCTTTTCCGTGGTGGCGTAGAGAAAATACGACTGGTCACGCGCCGGGTCCAGCGCACGATGCAGTTCCGGCCCCGCATCGCTTTCCACGCGGCGCACGTAGTGTCCTGTGGCGAGACAATCGGCGCCCAGTTCCTTCGCCATGCGCAAAAGATCCGTAAATTTCGGCCCCATGTTGCAGCGGATACAGGGGATGGGCGTACGTCCGGCCAGATATTCATCGGCGAAAGTCTCGACAACGTCCTCGCGAAAGCTGCTTTCGTGGTCGAACACGTAATGGGCGATACCCAGCCTGTCTGCCACCAAGCGCGCATCGTTGATATCGTCGCCTGCGCAACATGCGCCCTTGCGTCCGGTGGCAGCGCCGTAATCGTAAAGCTGCAGCGTGATTCCCATCACTTCTGCGCCGCTGCGGGCGGCAAGGGCTGCCACGACGGAGGAATCGACGCCGCCCGACATGGCCACCACGATGCGGCATTCGGAAGCCGGGCGCGGCAGGTCGAAAAGCTGCTCGGCGTTAACCGAGAGGGGAAAGTCGGCGATGCTGGACATGGTGGCCGCTCGCATACACGACGCAGGCTCCCACGCAAAATGCCGAATGTGCCGTTTATATCTCAACTAAAGAGCGCTTTACCTGATATTGACGCTTGGCGCCTAGATGCAGTTGTCATGTTCGAAGGAAAATTGTCCCATCAGCCCGAATCGCGCGATTCCGCTACCGGCGATTTGCCCGATGAAGCCCTGCGCGACCTGCAGTGGTCGGACCTTGTTGCGAGGCTGACCGCAGCCAGGGAACTGCGCGCCGAGCTTGCGGCAAGCGATTCGTCCATTCTCGCCAGCTTCGATGCCGACTCTGCGCGGCATCTGGCTTCGCAACACGAATGTCATCTGCTCGATGAAAACGAACCGGATGTTAACCCTGATAATTTAGGCAATGGCAAAGGCCACGCGGCAGAACACGGATCACACACTGATCGCGACACACCGGCCACCCGAGGAAATACATGATAGAGAACCAGAAAATCCGACCGGCGCAAGTGATCGGCCCCCTGGGGGAGCCGCTGACCATCAATGACCTGCCGTCGCCCAAGACGAAGCGCTGGGTCGTGCGCCGCAAGGCCGAGGTCGTCGCCGCGGTGAACGGCGGTCTGCTGACCATCGATGAAGTTCTGGAACGCTATAACCTGACGCTGGAGGAGTTCGCCAGCTGGCAGCGCGCCGTCGATCGTTCGGGCATGCAGGGTCTGCGTGTCACGCGCATCCAGCATTATCGCGACCTCTACGAGCGGCAACTGAAATACTGAACGTTCCCAATAAGCTGCGGACATTCTACGAGCGCGGAGCAGCAAGGCCGGAACATTGGGCTGCAACCGGCGTTTCCTTTCCTGCAACCTCCACCAATGGGGGCATTTCGCAGGAGGAATAATATGGGTTGGATTATCGCGATTATCGTAGGCGGCATTATCGGCTGGATCGCCAGCATGATCATGGGCCGTGATGCCTCGATGGGCATCTTCTGGAACATAGTCGTTGGCGTGATCGGGTCGTTTATTGGCCGTTTCATCGGCTCGCTGATCGGCGTAGGCGCCACGCTTACGGAATTCAGCATTCCCGGCCTTTTGATGAGCCTGGTGGGCGCAGTTGTCCTTCTCGGCATCGTCAACCTGATTCAACGCGGTCGTGTGCGCTAATCGTCCGGTCCGACTGATATCGGACAGTTGAGACGACGAACTGATACAATTTAAACGAAGGGGCGGAAGGCTATGGCTCTCCGTCCCTTTTTGCCATCTCGCACATGACGTTTCATCGGAGACTATCGCGCTTTGGCAGAGGGGCGCGTTGCGCATCGCACCAACATGGCGCTATGGCGCACGGGATAATGGCCAAAAGGGCTGGTCGCGCGACGCTGCCACTCGTGGTACTACGTTCGCGCGCGCATAAATAAGGCATGTTGCCGATGAATTACGAAACCCAAGTCAATTTGGCAGACACCGAAGATCGCATCGTTCTGGATGATGAGCCCGCGACAGAAGGTAAGAGCCAGCGACGCAAGCGGATGTGGATCGTGCTGGCCATATTGGTGGCGGGCGCGCTGATTGCGGCGCTGATGCTGGCCGGCGGTGAGGAAGAAGTGGCCTTCGCGCCGGGTGACAATGCAACTGTGCCAGCGGTCACCGTGCTTGCACCGGGTGCCGGTACGCTGCAGGGCGCCATCAATGCGACCGGCACGCTGGCTGCACGGCGTGAAATTCCTGTGGGGGCGGTGGGCGAAGGCGGGCGCGTGGTTTCGGTGCCGGTCGATGCAGGCGACTGGGTTCGCCAGGGCCAGGTATTGGCCGTGATCGATCGCTCTGTCCAAAGCCAGCAGGAATCCGCCCAGGCCGCGCAGATCGACGTGGCGCAGGCCGATGCTGACCTTGCGCAAGCCAACCTCGATCGCGCCCGGCAATTGGTTGAGCGCGGATTTATAAGCCAGGCGGATATCGACCGGCTCACCGCCACCCGCGACGCTGCCGTCGCGCGGGTTTCCGTTGCCCGCGCGCAATTGGGCGAACGCCGCGCCCGTAATGCGCAGCTCAATATCGTTGCTCCTGCAGCAGGCCTTGTCCTGACGCGCAATGTAGAGCCTGGTCAGGTGGTCAGCCCCGGCTCCGGCGCGCTGTTCACCATCGCCCGCGGCGGCGAGATGGAGTTGCTTGCCCGCATCGGCGAAGCCGAGCTTAATTCGGTCGATGTCGGCGCAGTCGGAACAGTCACACCCGTTGGCGGTAGCGAGCAGTTCACCTGCACCGTCTGGCAGAAATCGCCCGTAGTGGACGAGCAGACCCGGCAGGGCACCGCCCGTTGTGCGCTCAGCTACGATCCCGCGCTGCGTCCCGGTGGCTTTGCCAGCATCGAACTGGCGAGCGAAACCGTGGTCGCCCCGCGCCTTCCCGAAAGCGCCATCTTGTCGGATGATGAAGGAAGTTACGTCTATATCGTGGACGAGAACGACACCGTGGTTCGCCGACCGATCGAAGTGGGTATGATCAGCGACGAAGGCATCGTGGTGGCTTCGGGACTGACAGGAAATGAGCGGGTCGTGCTGCGCGCCGGCGGCTTCCTGAATGAGGGCGAGCCCGTCCGCCCTGTAACCGAATAGGCGCAATTGGCCCTACAACATGAACCTTAACCAAATCTCTGCATGGTCGATCCGCAATCCGATCGTACCTATTCTTGCCTTCGTTGGCCTGATGCTCGCGGGCATCATGGCGTTTCAGGATATGGAAGTGCAGGAAACACCGGATATCGAATTTCCGGTGGTGATCATCTCCATCTCGCAGCCGGGCGCTGCGCCGCCGGAGGTCGAGAACCAGATTACCCAGCGGGTGGAGGCTGCGGTCCAGACGCTCGACGGCGTTGAAACCATTCGCTCGACTGCATCTGAAGGCAATTCGCAAACGGTCATCGAATTCGCCATCGGCACCGATATTGCCGAAGCCACCAACGAGGTGAAAAGCGAGATTGACAATATTCGCGGCGAATTGCCCGATGGCATCCTCGAACCGCGCATTTTCAAGCAGGCAACGAGTTCACAACCCATCGTCTCCTTCGGCGTCTCTGCCGAGGATATGACGCTGGAGCAATTGAGCTGGTTCGTCGACGACACCGTGACCAAGCAATTGCTGACCGTAAACGGGCTGGCCGACGTCAGTCGCAGCGGCGGGGTGGATCGCGAGATCCTGGTTATTCTGGATCCGGGCCGGATGCAGTCACTCGGTGTCACGGCCAGCCAGGTCAATAGCGCGCTACGGCAGCTCAATATAAACGCGGCAGGCGGCCAGGCCGAAATCGCCGGCTCGCGCCAGTCGGTGCGTGTGCTGGGCAACGCCGAAAATGCCTACGCCTTGTCGCAGACGCAGATTGCGCTGGGGGGCGGTCGCTCCATCAAGCTTTCCGATATCGCCCGCGTGCAGGATTCTTACGGCGAGGTTCGCAGTATCGCCAAGGTGGACGGCAAGCAGATCATCACTTTCTCCATCACCCGCGCACGCGGCGAATCGGACGTCAGCGTCTACGATGATTCGGTCGAGGTGTTGCGAGGGATCGAGGAAGCGAACCCCGGCATCAGCTTCACCCGCCTGTTTACCGAGGTGGATTACACCAAGGACCAGTATGAAAGCTCGATGGCGCTGCTGATCGAGGGCGCCTTGCTGGCCGTGGTCGTTGTCTTCCTGTTCCTGCGTGACTGGCGCGCAACGATCATTGCCGCGCTGGCAATTCCGCTGTCAGCCGTCCCGACTTTCTACTTCATGGACATGCTCGGCTTTACCTTGAACACCATGTCCCTGCTGGCGCTGGGACTTGTTGCGGGTGTGCTTGTCGATGATGCTATCGTCGAGATCGAAAACATCGTGCGCCACATGCGCATGGGCAAAAGCGCCTACCAGGCAAGTATAGACGCTGCGGACGAGATAGGTCTCCCCGTGGTGGCCACCACCTTCTGTATCGTCGCGGTGTTCCTGCCGGTGGCGATGATGCCCGGCATTTCTGGCGAGTTTTTCAAGAATTTCGGCGGCACGGTGGTCGCTTCTGTCCTGATGAGCCTTGCCGTAGCGCGACTTATTACCCCGATGGTCGCGGCCTATTTCCTCAAGGCGAAGGGTGAAGCGTCGCACGGCGAAGGTCCGGTGATGGATCGCTACATGAAAGTCTTGCGCTGGTCGCTTGACACTTCTGCGTTCGAAGCCATGCGCAAGCGAACCGGACATGTATCCACGCGCTGGTATTTTCATCTCGCGTCCTTGCTGGTGGGTTTCGCGCTGCTCCTGGTGCTTTCGCAACTGCTGGGCGGCGGCGAAGCGGGAGCACAGGCTGGAGCGGATGAGGCGAGCGGCTTCGAAGTCCCCGGTATCGGCACGGTCCTGCTGTTGGCAATCCCGGCCTATATCCTGGGCGGACTTCTCAACATGATCCTGGGCCTCGTGTTCGGTTTCTTCACAGGCTGGGCGACGCATTTTTCCAGGCGTGCCCGTTTCACGGCCGCTCGCTTCCTCGATCACCGGGCGTGGATGATGATGATAGGAATTGGCGCCCTTGTCATGACAATCCTGATCGGTGCCAGCCTGCCGACGCAGTTCTTCCCCGATGGGGACAGCGATTTCAGTCGCGTGAGCATTTCCATGGTGCCCGGCACCACGCTGGCCCAGACCGAGGCCATCGTCGACGATGTGGCTGCCCGGCTGAGTGAAGAGCAGGAAGTGGCGCTGGCGCTGGGAACCGCGAACGAAGGCTCGGGCCGCATCAGCCTCGTGCTACGCGATGATCGCGAGCGTACCAGCATCGATTTCGAGCGGGAACTGACACCCGTATTGCAGAACATTCCCGATGCCCGCGTGAACTTCATGAACAATCAGGGTGGCGGCGGCACAGGTCGTGCCATCTCCATCATGCTGGCCGGTTCCGATCCGGATTTGCTGTACGAAACGGCAGGCACGCTGGTGGAGCAGATGGAAACGGTGGAAGGTGCCGTGGCACCGCGTATCGATTACGATCTGCAACGCCCTGAACTGCTTATCGAGCCGCGAGAGGATCTGGCCGCCAGTCTGGGTGTCAGCACCAGTGCATTGAGCCAGGCGATCCGCATCGCCACGCTGGGTGATATAGATCAGAACGCTGCCAAGTTTTCGCTTTCCGACAGGCAAATTCCGATCCGTGTGCGTCTTGCGGAAAGCGACCGCCGAAGCCTTTCGACCATCGAGAACCTGCCCGTTCCCACCGCAACCGGGGGATCTGTTCCCCTGAGCCGGGTCGCCGATATCTCGCTGGGCATGGGGCCAACCTCCATCCAGCGCTACAACCAGGAACGCCGCGTATTCGTAGGCGTGGACGTGGCGGCAGGCGTTGCGCGCGGCGACGTGCTGAGCGGGATCAACAATCTTCCCATCCTTTCCAACCTGCCGGCCGGTGTGGCCAACAAACCCGTGGGGGCCGACGAATGGCAGGCGGACCTGATAAACGATTTCATCACCGCCGTGATCACCGGGCTTCTGCTGGTGTTCGCTGTGCTGGTTCTGCTTTATCGTCGCGTGGTTTCGCCGCTGGTTAACATGACCTCGCTGCTTCTGGCTCCGCTCGGCGGCCTGATCGCGCTGTATATCTCGGGATACCTCAGGAACGGTATGCCCGATCCAATTTCACTGCCGGTGTTTATCGGCATGCTGATGCTGCTTGGCATCGTGGCGAAGAACTCCATCCTGCTGATCGACTTCACGATCGAGGAAATGGAGGCTGGCAAGGGTAGGCTCGCGGCCATCCTAGAAGCAGGGCACAAGCGTGCGCAGCCCATCGTCATGACCACGGTTGCGATGACGGCGGGCATGGTGCCCACCGCGCTTTCGCTCAATGGCGACGGCGCGTTCCGTGCCCCGATGGGCACTGTCGTGATTGGCGGTCTCATTCTTTCGACCGCATTGACCCTGCTGATCGTTCCTGCAGGGTTCAGCCTTGCAGACGGACTGGAAAAGAAACTTGGACCGTGGCTTCGCGAGAAGCTGCTGACCTACAAGCCCGGTGATGAGAACTTTTCCAACCCGGAGGCCCAGCCTGCCGAGTAGAGGAAGCCTGACGATGCAGGGCGGCGCACCACTGCCATCGGATCGTGCGCGCCGTATGCGTATCGCGGCCACGATGCTGCTGGTGGGCATGGCGGGCGTGTTCCTGCTCGCCCACAACATGCTCGGCCTACATCCTGCATGGGGCTACGTGCATGCTTTTGCCGAAGCTGCGATGGTCGGCGGTCTGGCAGACTGGTTCGCTGTCACCGCCCTGTTCCGCCACCCGCTGGGTATTCCCATTCCGCACACGGCAATCATTCCGCAGAACAAGGATCGGATCGCGGATACGATGGCCGAATTTCTTCGTTCCAATTTCCTTACTCCTGTCGTGGTGGCGCGGCGGATGCGCGATATGAACGTTGCCCGTGCGGCGGGTGATTTCCTTGTGAAGCGCGGTGATACGACGGAAGGACGCCTGCGCGCAGGCGCGGTGCAACTGTTCGTCGAATTGCTCGAATCCCTCGATCCTGACAGACTTGGTCTGCAGGTGAAGTCGGGCCTCGCGCGGCAGGCGGAGAAGCTGGATGTCTCACCGCTGCTGGGGCGGATGCTGGAAGCGGCCATCGCCGACAATCGCCATCGCCCGCTAATGGATTCCATAATCCGCTGGGCCGGGCTCACGCTGGAAGACAACGAAGAGATGGTCCGCACCATGGTGCAGGAGCGGGCGAATTCGATCATCCGCTGGGCCGGGCTGGACGGGCGACTGGCCAATTCCGTACTCGACGGGCTTTACCGCCTGCTGGCGGAAATCTTGGTCGATCCCGATCACCCGCTGCGCAGCAAGGTGCAACAGGGGCTGGAGAAGCTCGCGCACGACCTGCAACACGACCCCGCGACACGCGCCAAAGTGGAGCGGATGAAGAATGACCTGCTGGCCAATCCTGCCGTATCCGACTGGTGGATGGGTGTATGGGAACGGCTGCGTCGCTCGCTGATCGACAACATTCGTAACCCGGACAAGGCGATGGGTGGCGAAATCGGTCACTCTCTTGCCGAACTCGGTGCAACGCTGCAGCAGGATCCAACTCTGCAATTGCAGGTAAACCGCTTCGCCCGCCGCACACTGGTGGGCGTGGTGAACCGCTATGGCGAACAGATCGTGGGATTGGTGTCCCACACCGTCAAAAGCTGGAATGCCAGCACGGTCACCGGCCGCATCGAAAGCGCCGTGGGCCGCGACCTGCAGTTCATCCGCATCAACGGTACGCTGGTGGGCGGATTGGTGGGCGTGACGATCCACCTGCTGACGACGGTTCTTTAGTCCCGCACTCGGTGGATGGTGCCATCGGCGCCGGGTTGGTCAAGCATGACCCGAAAGACTACCCTGGTATACCAAGTGTCCGCGATGGGTTGGCCATTATTATCAAGCGCAGTCCGGAACTGGCCATTCTCGCGCACCAGATCGCAAACGGCTTCGCGAAGTGCGCGGGGCGTCAAACCATCACCTGCGTGACAATGGGAAAGCGTGCCGTCGCCATCGATCACCAGCCGGATGTGGAGGTTGCTCTCCACATTCCTGCGCTGTTGCCGGATCACTCGGTCATAGGCGTGTGAGAAATCGGCACCGAGCTCTTGCGCGTTGAGTAGGACGGCATTGCGGGAAACCCCATTAGGACGAGTCAGGTCGACACCGAGGCTGGCCAGCTGCCGCTCGCCACATTCCTCCAGCGCGTCGAGCGCGAGGTCGATTCGGCCGGTGCGCAGAACTACGGCATCGTCATCGTCATTCTGGGCTATAAAGTACTGCGTGTCGGGCGCGAGGACGCTTTCCGTTGGTGCGTCGAAGCCGCCGCGTGGGAATGGCTGGGCGGAAAAGAATATGCCTTCGCGATCCCCTGCCGACGCCGCACCAATAAACCGGTGCTCTCCCAGACCGTTGCGACCGGGCTGGAATCCTGCCTGCAGGGGTTCATCAGGTTCGAACTCGCTGCCGACTAATGCGAACTCTATCGGAAAGCCGCCTTGCAGACGTTTCATGGCCAGTGTGACGCGATTTTCTTCAAGCAGGAAGTCCCGCTGCAAGGAGCAACCATCGAAAGCTTCCTTCAGCGACCACCGGCCATCTGGCATATGGATCGCTCCGCTATCTATCAGCTCTTGAGCGTCCGGATTGATGGGATGCAGATCCTCCTGCGCCGAGGCGGGACAGGCAAGAACCGCGGTAATGGCGACAATTGCCGACAGGACTGTGTGTTTACGCAAAAAAGGCCTCCTCCCGCAAAACATACGGGGGAGGCCCTTCGTGTCAAATGTCGGAAAAAGCTTACAGCTTTTCGGTCAATTCGGGCACGGCGTTGAACAGGTCGGCGACGAGGCCGATG
>CAJXTZ010000007.1 GCA_913061345.1 uncultured Erythrobacter sp. | reverse complement strand
GGCAAGCGCCTGCCCGAGCGCGTGACGGAGATCATCGTGAATTTCCGCGATGTGCCGCATTCCATTTTCCCCGGTGCGAAGCTGAAGGCCAACCAATTGGTGATCGGCATTCAGCCTGAAGAGAACGTCTCTTTGTCCATGATGGCCAAGGTGCCCGGAATCGAGCACGAGGGTATGACCCTGCGCGAAGTGCCGCTGGATATCCGCATGCCCGATGCCTTTACCGGCAAGCACAAGCGGATCGCCTACGAACGCCTGCTGCTGGACCTGATCAGCGGCGACCAGACGCTGTTCGTGCGGCGGGACGAGGTGGAAGCGCAGTGGAAATGGATCGACGCCATCCGCGCGGGCTGGGAAGCCGATGGCAAGACGCCCAAGACCTATAACGCCGGAAGCTGGGGCCCTAGCGCCGCCATCGCTTTGGCCGAACGCGACGGAGTAAGCTGGCATGAGTAACCTTCATCCGACCATCGAACGCGTCACCCAGCGTATTATCGACAAATCGAAGGATAGCCGCAAAGCCTATCTCGACCTGATAGAGCGCGAGGCGGACAACCAGCCCGAACGCAGCCAGGTATCCTGCTCCAACCTCGCCCACGCCTATGCCGGTGCGGGAGAGGATCAGGATGCACTGAAAATTGCACGCGGTCCGAATATCGGCATCGTCACAGCCTATAACGACATGCTTTCGGCCCACGCACCCTATTACCGCTATCCCGAACGGCTGAAGATCTACGCCCGCGAAATCGGCGCGACCACGCAGGTCGCAGGCGGAACGCCAGCCATGTGCGACGGTGTGACGCAGGGCGAAACGGGTATGGAACTCAGCCTCTTCAGCCGGGATGTGATCGCGTTGAGCACCGGCATCGCGCTGTCGCACGCGATGTTCGACGGCATGCTGTTGCTGGGCATTTGCGACAAGATCGTGCCCGGCCTGCTTATGGGTGCCTTGCGCTTTGGCCATTTGCCCGCAGTTTTCGTGCCCGGTGGTCCCATGCCCTCGGGTATCTCCAACAAGGAAAAGCAGCGCGTTCGCCAGCTTTATGCGGAAGGTAAGGCGACGCGGCAGGAACTGCTGGATAGCGAACTTGGCTCCTACCATTCCGCCGGCACCTGCACGTTCTTCGGCACGGCCAATTCCAACCAGATGATGATGGAACTGATGGGCCTCCACGTTCCGGGCGCGGCTTTCTTCCAGCCGGGCACCAAGATCAGGCAATCGCTGGACCGCGCGGCGATGCACCGGGTGGCAGCGATGGGCCGCGACGGTAACGATTACCGCCCGCTGGGCCATTGCGTAGATGAAAAAGCCATCGTGAACGCGGCGGTCGGCCTGCTGGCAACGGGCGGTTCTACCAACCATGCCATCCACATTCCCGCCTTTGCGCGCGCAGCCGGGGTGCAGATCGACTGGACGGACCTGTCCGAACTTTCCGCTGCGGTGCCTTTGCTGGCACGGGTCTATCCCAACGGCTCCGGCGATGTGAACCACTTCCACGATGCGGGCGGCATGGGCTACGTAATCAAGGAACTGCTGGGCGCTGGTTTGGCCCATCCCGATGTCATCGGCGTTGGCGAAGAACGCGGCATGGCGCAATATGCGCAAGAACCGTGGCTGAATGGAGAAAACCTCGCCTGGCGCGATGTCGGGACGAGCGGCGATGACACGATGCTGCGCACCGCCGACAACCCCTTCCAGCCTGATGGCGGGATGCGTCTCGTCGAAGGCAACCTGGGGCGCGCCTGCTTCAAGTCTTCCGCTGTGGAGAAGGAGCGCTGGACCATCGAGGCGCCTTGCCGCGTCTTCTCCACCCAGAAGCAGGTGGCCGAGGCCTTTTCCGCTGGCGAACTGGACAAGGATGTCGTGGTCGTCGTGCGGTTCCAGGGGCCACGCGCAAATGGCATGCCCGAACTGCACAAGCTGCCCCCGCCACTGGGCGTGCTGCAGGATCGCGGATATCGGGTCGCACTGGTGACAGATGGCCGCATGAGCGGCGCCAGTGGCAAAGTGCCTGCCGCGATCCACTGTTCGCCCGAAGCGCTGGGCGGGGGCCCACTCAGCCTGTTGCAAGATGGCGATGTGGTGAGGGTTTGCGCAAAAACGGGCACGCTTTCCACCACGGCCGTTCTTTCAGACCGTACCCCGGCTTCTGATCCGCCGCCGGACATGGGTACGGGCCGCGAACTGTTCGCGATGATGCGCAGCGGAGCTGACGAAGCAGAGAAAGGCGGCAGCGCAATGCTGGCGGCGGCAGGACTATGACCGAACTCGTAGCCGTGGATATCGGCGGGACCCACGCCCGCTTCGCCATCGCCACCAAAGGCGAAAATGGCACCATCACCATGGATGAGCCTGTAACCCTGCATACCGAAGATCACGCCAGCTTCCAGACAGCGTGGGAGGATTACCGCGCCCAGAAAGGCGGCAGCCTGCCGGATGCTGTGGCCATGGCAATTGCAGGTCCGGTGGGCGGCGATGTGATCAAGTTCACCAACAACCCCTGGATCATTCGCCCCGCGCTGGTCGAAAGCAAGCTCGGCGTTTCTCGTTTTATCATTGTCAACGATTTCGAAGCTGTCGCCCATGCCGTGGCGCGCGCGGGCGAGGACGAGCTGCTGCATCTTACCGGCCCGCAAGGACCGCTAGGGGCGACGGGGCGGCTTTCCGTACTTGGCCCCGGCACCGGCCTGGGGGTGGCCCATCTCTATCGTGAGCCTGACGGCACCTACCGGGTGTCTGCCACCGAAGGCGGCCATGTGGACTTTGCCCCTCTCGATCCCATAGAGGATGCGATACTCGCGCGTTTGCGCAAGCGGCACAATCGCGTGTCGGTGGAGCGCGTGGTTTCCGGCCCGGCAATAGTCGATATATACTCCACCCTCGCCGCGCTGGAAGGCCGCGCCGTGAAGGAGCAGGACGACGTCGCCATCTGGACCGCGGGCATGGAGGGCTCAGATTCGCTTGCCGCTGCCGCGATAGACCGTTTTTGCCTATCGTTAGGTTCGGTCGCGGGCGATATCGCGTTGGCACAAGGCGGCTTTTCTGGCGTGGTTGTCGCAGGTGGCCTGGGCTACCGGCTGCGCGATCACCTGCCCAACTCGGGCTTTGCCGAACGTTTCCGCGCCAAGGGTCGCTTCGAAAACCTGATGGCGGGCATTCCCGTCAAACTCATAACCCATCCGCAACCCGGCCTTTTCGGCGCGGCGGCGGCCTTTATCCAAGCATACGGAGACTGACACCATGAGCGCATCCGATAATATCGAGGAAATCATGCTTAGCGCGCCGGTCATCCCGGTGCTGGTGGTAGACGATCCCGCCGAAGCCCGCCCGATGGCAGAGGCGCTGGTGGCAGGCGGGCTGAAAGTCCTTGAAGTTACCCTGCGCACCGATGCGGCGATCGAGGTGATAAAGCGCATGAACCTGGTGCCCGGCGCCATCGTGGGTGCTGGCACTGTGACCAACCAGAAAGACCTCGACGCGGCGCTTGCTGCCGGGGCGGAATTCATCGTCTCTCCCGGCCTGACAGAGCCCTTGGGCCGCGCCGCGATCAAGTCCGGCATTCCCTTCCTGCCCGGCATAGCCACTGCAGGGGAATTGATGGCGGGCCTCGACATGGGGCTATCCCATTTCAAGTTCTTCCCGGCGATGGCCAATGGCGGCATTCCCGCACTGAAAGCGCTCACCTCCGTCTTCCGCACATGCAAGTTCTGCCCCACCGGCGGCATTTCCGCTGAGACCGCACCCGACTGGCTGGCGATGGAACAGGTGCTGTGCGTGGGCGGCAGCTGGGTCGCGCCCAAGGGTGCCTCGCGCGAGAATATTGAGGCATTGGCGCGCGAAGCTGCCGAGATGGGCAAGCAATGACCGGCGTTTCCGATCTCAGCCAGCGCTTGCAGGAACTGCACCAGCGAACAGTGGAAACACCGCAGTTCAATCCTGTATTCCAGTTGGGGCATGACCTTTCGCGGCAGTTGGAAGCGGGTGAGATGTCGCTCGACGATTTCGAGGCGCTGATCGCCGAGCTGGAAGTCGCTTCGCTAGGTGATCGCGCTTTACGGCTGAAGCGCATGGTTTCACCCATCGGGGCAGAGGCCAACGAGACGGCACTGGCCGATACGCTGGAAGCAGGCGATTTCACGACATTTCGCGCCCAGTGGGAGCGTCCACAGCTGCACGCCGTGTTCACCGCGCATCCCACCTTCCTGCTGACACCCGCGCAATCCGACGCGGTAGCCAATGCCGCTTGCAGCGACGCGGAAATTACCGACGCCTGCATCGGCGGCGAACGTCCGCAAGTAACCCTGGCCTACGAACACGAGCGCGCCATGCGGGCCATCGCCAATGCGCAAGACGCGCGCGACGCCATCGTATCGCAATTGCTGGGCCATGCGCAAAAAGTGTGGCCCGACCAGTGGCACGAACTGGCTCCCCTGCCCTTCCGCTTCGCCAGTTGGGTGGGCTATGACATGGACGGGCGCACCGATATCACCTGGTCCAATTCCATCGGCTTTCGCCTGTCGGAGAAGGCCGAGCGGTTAAGCCGCTATGTCGCCTCTCTCGAGAGCTTCGACCCCGATCACCATTTGCTCAACGAATTGCGCCCGGCAGCCGCCTACGCGCAGGAGCGCGCGCAGGATTTTACCTCCGACCTCTCCGATCCCGCCGCATTGTCCGTTGCTGCAAATCGGCTGACCGCCAGCGACCCGAGAAAGCTGCTTAGCCTGAAGCACTTCATAAATGCACTTCAGGACGAGGCGAAGGATTGCGACGATGCCAGCAGGGCCGTTGCGCTGGCAACGCTGGCCGCCGCCATGCGCGCCGACGGGCTGGGCATGGGCTGGATCCATTTTCGCGTGAACGCCAAGCAGTTGCACAATGCCATTCGTCGCCGCATCGACCCGGCCGGCAACCTGGACCTCGCCAGCAAGGGCGCCGTGGTTCACCTCAACCGCGCAATCGAGAAGATCGAGCCGCGCCGCAGCAACTTCGGCGCATTGGCGATAGAGGCCAGCACCGCCATTCGCCAATTCCTGGCGATGGCGCAAATCCTTGCCCATATCGACGAAGACGCGCCCATCCGCATGCTGATTGCCGAGTGCGAAGAGCCCGCCACCGTGCTGGCTGCGCTCTATTTCGCTAAGCTGTTCGGGATCGATGGGAAGGTGGACGTTTCCCCGCTGTTCGAAACCGAAAGCGCGCTGGAGCACGGGGGCCGCTTCCTTGACGAGCTGTTGGCAGAGCCTGTCTATCAGGAATACGCCAAGACGCGAGGCCGGGTGGCAATACAGGCAGGATTTTCCGATGCGGGCCGCTTCGTCGGCCAGATTCCTGCCAGCCTTGCGATCGAACGCCTCCAGGGGCGGCTTGCAGATGCGATGGAGGTAAACGGCCTTACCGACGTTGCCGCGCTGATCTTCAACACCCACGGTGAAAGCATGGGCCGCGGTGCACACCCGGCCAAGATGTCAGACAGGTTGGACTGGGCCTTGTCCCCCTGGGCGAAGCGCCGTTTTGCCCGTGCCGGCATTCCTCTGGAACCCGAAGTCAGTTTCCAGGGCGGCGACGGATATCTGTGGTTCTCCACACCCGAACTGGCACAGGCCACGTTTACCCGCATCGCCGTTCTGCAACCGGCGCATACTGAAGTCGATGTACCCAAGGATATATTCTACCAGCGCACCGACCTGAGCCTCGATTTCTACCGCGCGGTAAAGGAGCATCAGCGCGACCACCTGGAAAGTCGCACCTATTCGCGCGCCATTACTGCCTTTGGCCTCGGTCTGTTGAATTCCACTGGCAGCCGGGTCTCGCGCCGCCAGAGCGACCTGAATGCCGACCGCGAGATGAGCCTGCGACAGATCCGCGCCATTCCGCACAATTCCATCCTGCAACAGCTCGGCTATCCGGTGAACGTGATCGCGGGCCTGGGTGAAGCGGCGGAGGGCAATTACGAGGAAATCGGTGCCCTGCTTGCCAATTCCGCGCGCGGGCTGGAACTGGTGCGCCTGGTGCGCGCCGCCAATGCGCTTGCCAGCGTAAAGACGGTGGCGGCCTATGGCGAACTGTTCAACTCCGCCTACTGGGCCAGCCGTCCCTACCGCGGTACCGAAAGCCATTTGACCGCCGCTTGCGAGGGCTTGAGCGAGTATCTGGTGAAGGACGACCGCGTTGGCGTGTTCCGCCGCCTTGCCAGCCGATTGCGCGTGGATGCGATGAAATTCCATCGCCTTCTGGACCACGTGCCCGACGATGCGCCGACCGAAAACCGCGAGGAAAAGCGGCGCATGATCGGCGTACTGCAGTCACTGCGCATCGCCCTGCTACAGGCCATGTTCATTCGCGCAGTCAGCGTACCGGTATTCAGCCGAGCCAACGATGTTAGCCGCGACGATGTGCTGGAAATGATCTTCACCCTGCGCGTGGAGGAGGCGCTGGCACAGTTGCGCCGGGCCTACCCCACGCACTTCCCTCGTATCGGGCGATTCGATCTTACCGAACCGACCGATTGGCCGGATGGCGGGGATGAAGGTTACGAGGCGATCCACCGCGACTTCATCGACCCGATAGAGCGCGCGCATGGTCTTTGCCTGCGCATATCGACCGCCATTGCCAATATTTTCGGTGCGCATGGCTAAGGCCTGCTGAAATGTGCGCTCGCAGCGTTTCAAACAGGGACGCAAAGGCATAGCGCGCTGGATTTCAACCAAGAGTGCGCCCATTAAGGGTGGCATGACTGGTGCACTAAAATGGATGTCCGGCTTGTCTCTGACCGTCCTGGTGTTGGTAGGCGGTATTGCCCTGCTGGGACGTGGCGGCGAAGCGCAGGCGTCCATGGCGCAATGGCTTTCTGCCAAGGATATTCTGGCCGAAAGCACCACGGCGGCGCATGAAACGGTCGACGAAGCGATCACTTTCGTGGCGAACGAGGTGGTGCAGCCAGCCCCACCCAACGATCCCGACGATCCCTTCGTCATCAAGCGCGTGCTGCCGATCGACGGCCCGATCCGCTATGGCGAATGGCACTGGGACGATGAGGGCATTCCCAACGGTCCGCTGGTGGTGACGGTGGACTTGCAGGCGCGCGTCATCAGCGTGTTCCGCAATGGCTATGAAATCGGCGCCGCCGCCGCGCTACTGGGCACGCCGGAACACCCCACCCCTGTCGGCACCTTCCCGATCCTCGCCAAGGAACGTCACAACGTCTCCGAAAAATACGGCAATGCGCCCATGCCCTGGACCCTGCGCCTGACATGGGACGGCGTGGCTGTGCATGGCGGCTCCACCGTGGAACGCGGCTACGCCAGCCACGGCTGCATCGGCGTGCCGGATGAATTTGCCAGCCGCCTGTTCGATATCGCCGGAGTGGGCGACGTGGTGATAATCACCGACGGCGTGATGACGGGTGTTGGCGGGAGCCTCGCAACGGAGGGCTAGCCTGTCCGGCGGGGTGGTTCGGGACGAAAAACCCAGTCGCCGTTTTCGACTGTGACAAGCACACCTGCGACGTTGCCGCCGTGCCCCTGCCTCAACTGTTTTAGTAAGCGGGCAAGATCGCTGCCGCGCGGTTGCTTTCCCATCAAGCGAAATTGCACCTCCAGCAATGGAAATTGCATTGCTCGATCGGGCGGTGCCGGATTTCGTAACCCCCCTTGCATTGGCTTCTCGTTCTCGAATAGCCATCGTTCCACTGCAACTTCGCAGAGCAGGTCAGCCTCTTCGATATGGCGGGCGCTTGTGGCGAAGCCCTTGGGATCTAGGCAATCCACCCTCTGAAGAGCCTGCCGTAATCGGACGCGCTCATAAGAGGCATCTGCGTTGCTCGGATCGCTGGCGATTTCCAAGTCCGCAACTGCAATGATCTGCGTGAGCTCTGCGCGGCTGAAGGAGAGCACCGGCCTGATCACCCGCGACCGCTCGCCAAATGTGGTCCATTCCCGAATACCGGATAGGCCCGAAATGCCGCTGCCTCGGTTGAGGCGCATCAACATCGTCTCCATCTGATCATCAGCATGGTGCGCTGTAGAGACAGACTTGATTTTCTTCCTCGCGGCCCAAGCATCCAGCACACGATAACGCGCCTCGCGCGCCATCGCCTGCAAATTCCCCTCGCCCACCGTCACGCTCAGCACCTCGCAAGGCACGCCGCGCTCTTCACAAGCCGCTACTACCAACGCGCATTCGTCCTTCGCTTCGGGGCGCAGGCCGTGATCGACGGTGGCAACCTCGAACCCGCCGGGAATGGCCTCGTGCGCCAGCAGCAGCATGGCCATCGAGTCCGGCCCGCCACTCACGGCAAGGCCAATTTTTTCGCCGTCGGGATTCAGCCGGTCGAGCGCCTGCCTGAAGCGCGCGACCAGCGCCAAATCAATTGCAGTCGACCCGGCCACTCAGATTGCCATACATATCGGCGAGGCGACCAGCGGCCAGCGCCGCATAGCTTTCACCGAATTCGGACAGTGCGATACAGGCGCGGCGGGTGTCGCCCAGTGCGATCATGCTTTCGACAAGGTACAGCAGGCTATCGGGAGCCCGGGCACCGTCACCGTCCGACTGGTAATTATCGAAGAAATGCGTGGCAGCCGCTCGCGGCTCACCTGCATCCAGGAAAGCGCGACCCAGCAGGTTACGGCCATAGGTCGTGCGCCAGTGATCGGGATACTGCTCTACGAACATCGAGAGCTGCTGCTGCGCCTCGGGATAGAAGCCCGCGTCCCACAGGCGAAAGCCGTAGACGTATTCGTCGTCACCTTCGTCGCCCGTGGCTGGTTTCGCAATGGCCTGCACCGCCGCCAGTCGCGCGGGCGAAGGACTGGTGGAGGTTTGAGCCGAAGTCGATCCGGAACTGGCCGCCGCACTGCTGCTCTGCGCGGATACAGCCTGCGAAGTCGTGCGTTCTTCAGGCACCGGGATCACACCCGTAGGCCCCGAACTGGTGCCGCTCGATTGCGCTGCCGATACAGGTGCGGTTGCGGCGGATTCCAACGCCGTCAGCCGCGTTTCCACTGCCGAAAGGGCGTTCTCGTTCACTTCGGTCGCCGCAGTCAGTCGGGCAAGTTGCCCTTCGATCGCATCCAGCCGCGCCAGCACGTCGGTAAGCGCGGAGGTGGTGACCTGCGGGGTCGAGTCTTGCGGACTTGTCTGCTGCGGCGTTATTTCCGGCTCGAAGAAGCGACCATCTCCGCCCGGAAATACCGCGCGCTGCAAGGCGCTGATCTGCTGTTCGATGCGCTGCAACCGGTCGCTGGACTGGGCCGCGGCCGACGTGGGTACAGCGATGGCGATCAGACTTGCGCAGATAGCGGCGCGCGGAAAAGCAAATGATGTCTTCGACCTTGCAAGCATTGCCGGCGATCTCCTTAATTCGATAACGGGTTCAGGCATGGTGACCATGCGCGTCCCAGGCAAGATAAACGATTAACGCGTAGGCGAAAGCCAAGGGAGCGCGCATTTCCCCGTCAATAATGCACTCCCGAACAGGTGACTGCGTGCAATCACTCGATTTCGGCCGATGCGCCATCGTCCGTCGGTTCAGCCGGAACCGCGCGCGGCGGTGCGGTAGCGGCCGCATCAGGTGTTTCGGTTGGCTCTGCCGTGGCAGGCACCTGCACGGGTGGCGGCGCAGGTGTTCGCGTTGGTGCCGGAGCAGGTTGCTCCGGCGCTCGCGTGGGTGCCGTAGGAGGCGTCGCCTGCGCCGTTTGCGATTGCGTCGCGGTTTCGGACGCTGCTGTACCCAGGCCAAAGCCGATGGTCTGCACGCCGCCCGTCCGCGCCAGCAATGCTTCAGCGGAAATCGGCACGTCCTGCAGCGTTTCGACCTCTGTCGAGAGCTTGCGCACGGGCCGACCGCCGATGGTGATAGCCAGCCTGTCGGGCCGCCCGGTGATAAGCTGCGGGTTCTGCGCATCGGCAGGCAAGGTAAAGCTGTCACCTTCGGTCAAGGTGCCTTCGCGCAGCACTCTGCCCTCGCCATCGTAAAATCGGACCCATGTCTCGCCTTCGGCAGTGAAGACAACGTCGCCGGTCGGATCGGCAGCAGCGGCGGCGCTGTGTGGCTGCGCCTGCCCTTGCGCTGCCTGCTGTTGCGCCAGTTCGCGCTGCTCCTGCCGTTCCTGTTCTACCAGTGATGGCATTTCCGCTGCAGGGGCAAACAGGGCGCGGGCGGCAAAGAAAATGCCGACCAGCAGGATGATGACCGCGAAAATCGAGAAATACAGCAGCCTGCCACCCGGAGCGCGCGCCGGATCGCCCGGCTCGAACGTGCCGCGCGAGCTCGCCATGTAGCGTTCCTCGACAGTGGCGAGATCCATTTCCTCGCGCACGGAGGAGACAGCTTCTTCCTCATCCACGCCCAGGGTCTTGGCATAAGTGCGAGTGAAACCCACGGCGTAGGTGCGACCCGGCAGATCATCGAAATTGCCGGCTTCGATATTCTCAAGGTGTCGCCGAGCAATCCGCGTTTCGGAGGCGACCTGGTCGATCGTCAGCCCCTTGCGCTCACGTGCAGCGCGCAGCCGCGCGCCGACGGTCGCCTGTCCGGCATCCGCCTCGGCAGTATCGTCAGATGGTATTTCGTCTTCAGAATCGGTCATGACCGCTCCAGCATAAAGGTGCTGGGTTATTTGCGAACCCGTTATCGCTACACCAATCGACCCGCGGCCCTCAAGTCAAGCGATTGTGCACTGCGAAGTGCTATTCCACTTCGATTTCGCGGGCTTGTGCCCATGCCTGGAGTTCGGCCCGCATGTTTTGAGGGGGGTTCAACAGCCAGCCGTTCATCGCCTCGGTAATTTCGCGCGTATCCACACACCGAATCAGCTCCTTGATCGGCCCCACGCCCGCCGGCGTGATCGAAAGGCGGCGAATACCAAGGCCCAGCAAGGCCAGTGCCTCCAGCCTACGTCCGCCCATCTCGCCGCATACGCCAAGATCGACCTTGTACCCCGAGCAGGACAACACCACCCGGCGCAGGAACCGCAGGATCGCCGGGCTCAACCAGTCGTAGCGTTCCGCCAGCATTGGGTTGGCGCGATCGGCGGCGAACAGGAACTGGGTCAGGTCGTTGGTGCCGATGGATACGAAGGACAGGCGTGGCAGCAGAAGGTCCAGCACTTCCGCCAGCGAAGGCACCTCCAGCATGACGCCATAGCGGATGGAAGTGGGCAACTTGCGCTTCCGTTCCTTCAGATAGGCGAGCTGATGATCGAACACCGCCTTGGCCGCGTCGAATTCCCAGGGCTCCGAAACCATCGGGAACATGACGTTCAATTCCCGCCCCGCAGCGCCTTCAAGCAAGGCACGTGCCTGTGATTTCATCAGGCCTTCGCGCTCCAGCGCAAGGCGCAGCGCGCGCCAGCCCATGGCCGGATTCTCGTCTTCCTTGGCAATTTCGCTGGAAATATAAGGCAGCGACTTGTCGCCGCCGATATCCACCGTGCGAAAGATGACCTTCTTGCCCTTCGCTGCATCCAGCACTTCGCGGTAAAGCCGCGCCTGCCGCTCGCGCTGAGGCAAGGCCGCAGAAACGAGGAACTGGAACTCGGTGCGATAAAGGCCGATCCCGTCGGCACCGGTCATGGATAGCATTCCCACGTCATCGCGCAGGCCCGCGTTCATCATGACCTCGATACGCTCACCATCGCGGGTAAACGGCTCTACATCGCGCAGCCTGGCATAGGATGCCTTCTTCTCCGCGCTGCGGGCAAAGCGCGTCTCGAACGCGTCAAGCACACCCGTAGAAGGCCGCAACGTCACCTTGCCGGCATCGCCATCCACCAGCATCTCATCCCCATCGCGCACCAGCCCGCGCACGTTGGCGACGCGGCCGATGACAGGAATGCCCATCGCACGGGCGACGATCACCACGTGGGCAGTGAGAGAGCCCTGTTCCAGCACCACGCCCTTCAGACGGCGCTTGTCGTATTCCAGCAGTTCTGCTGGCCCCAGGTTCTTGGCCACGAGGATGGAATCCTGCCCCAGACCCTTTTGCGCCGCCGTGCCCAACTGGCCGGAAACGATGCGGATCAGGCGATTGGCCAGATCTTCCAGGTCGTGCATCCGGTCCTGCAACAACGGATCCTGAATTTCGCGCATGCGCATGCGGGTACGCTGTTGCACGCGCTCGATTGCGGCTTCTGCGGTTAGGCCGGAATCGATCGCCTCGTTGATACGCCGGGACCAGCCTTCGTCGTAAGCGAACATCTTGTAGGTCTCGAGAACCTGCTCCTGCTCTCCGCCAACGCCGAAATCGGCCTGCGAAGCCATATTGTCGATCTGCTCGCGCATACGATCGAACGCCAGGTACACGCGCTGACGCTCGGCTTCGATATCTTCGGCCACCGTTTGTTCGATGGTGACGCGTGGCTGGTGGAACACCGCCTGTCCGATGCCGAGGCCTTTCACCAGCTTGAGGCCCGTAATGACCACCTGGCCGGTTTGCGCCTTGGACATGTCGTCCAGCGCTTCCCCGTCGACGAGCTTGGCATTGTGGATCAGTTCGGCCAGCACCATCGCGGTAGTCTGCAAGGCCTCGATCTCGACCTCCTCGTATTTGCGCGGTTCCACATGCTGAACGGTCAGCACGCCGATCGCTCTTTCGCGCCGCACGATGGGCACACCGGCGAAGGAATGAAACTTCTCCTCGCCCGTCTCGCCGCGATACTGGAATTCCGGATGCGATGCCGCCTGGTCGAGGTTCAACGTCTCTATATTCTGCGCTATGGTGCCGGTCAGGCCTTCGCCCACCCCCAACCGGGTAACGTGGACTGCCGCCTGGTTCAGTCCGCGCGTGGCGAACAGTTCCAACATACCTTCGCGCAGCAGATATATCGAGCACACCTCGCTCGACAGTTCCGCTGCGATAATCTCCACCACCTGGTTCAGCTTGCCCTGCGCATGGGTGCGCGAGGCCATCACTTCATGAAGGCTGGTAAGTATCTGACGTGCGGAAGCGGCGGCTGTCATCGGTAACCGCCTATAGCAGATTGGAGAATTTGCAAATTCCCGGTGCCGCCCCACGCGCCTCGATCAGGTCTGGTCGCAGGGCGGTAATCAGGCGTTCAATGCAGCGCGATCGCTTGTTTCACGCGCAGCTTTTCCTTCTTGATTGCCTGGATTTTCGCACTGTCGGGCGCGGGGCGGTTCATTTCTTCACGCAGCCGGCGGTCCAGCCCTTCATGCTTTTGCTGGAGGGCTTGAGTGTGCGAAGTTTCCATGAGGCAGTCTCCTTGACAGAAGGGGCCGGATAAACCCCGGCCCGCGTGGTGACCCACGGCAACTGCCATTCGACTCGCAGACGGCAGCTGCCGCGTGATTGTCATCAAACCATAATACTTCTAAATCTCCAAACGCGTTGGCGATGAACCGCCCTGCGTGGGCGCTGCCCCGCAGAACAGGAAACAAGGCAGGCATGACCGAAGACGAAATGCGCAAACGGCTGGCTGCCCTGCAGGTAGAACACCGTGACCTTGATATCGCCATAGAGGCGCTGCTGCAGACCGGCGGACCAGACCAGCTGCAGGTCGCGCGGCTGAAGAAACGCAAGCTGCGCCTGCGCGACCAGATCAGCCAGATCGAGGATTACCTGACGCCCGACATCATCGCCTAGATAGTCATACCTAAGAAATCCTAGGGATCGCGCAAAACCCGTTTCCTATCGGGACAGGCCGCATTCCCTGTCGGAATTAACTACCCTGTCAGTAGCGCAGCGCAAGGCGAAGCGTTACATGCCATGTGCGATGACACAAACGGCAACGATCTCCCCGTCCATCATAGAGACGTTGTACGAGGACGCTCTGCTGCTCGCAGACGAAGCCCGCGCAAGTTTTGACCTGGGTGACTGGTTTGGTAGTGTCAGCTCACGACAATCCGCCGCGCGCGTGGCACTAAGCTGCGAGGCCCTGCGCACCACAACGCGCATGATGCACCTCATCGCATGGCTACTGAACCAGCGCGCTTATCTTGCGGGCGAGATCAGTGAATTCCAGCTGCGTCACCATGGGCGCCTGCCACCGGCCCAGCCGGAGCCGGATCGCAGCGAACTTGCGCTGTTGCCACCAAACATTGCCGATATCGTCGATCGTTCGGTGTCGTTATACGCTCGCGTCGAACGGCTGGACAAGGCGTGGCGACACCGGTTCGAGTTGCAGCCTGCCGCCGTCCACCGCTTGCGGCAACGGCTGGGTTACGCTTTCGCCAACTAGACCTTTTTCAGCGCCGCTTCCCAACGTGACAGGCGCTGCTGGCGCGCTTCTTCGTTCATACCGGGCCTGAAAACCTGCGTCGCGCCGATCATGCTGTCGGCCGCCTCGCGCAGATCAGCCTTCATGCCGCAACCCACTGCTGCCAGCATGGCTGCGCCAAGGGCGGTGGTTTCCACAAAATCCGGACGCGTCACGCTCTGGCCGAGAATGTCAGCAATATCCTGCGCCATCCAGTCGTTCACCGCCATGCCGCCGTCGATCCGCAGCCCGGTCCACTGGCACCCGTCGGCGGCAAATCCGCTGGCAAGGTCGCGGGTCTGATGTGCCATCGCCTCCAGGCTGGCGCGGGCGATGTGGGCGCGGCCCGTGTCGAACCCCAGGCCCGAGATAATGCCACGCGCCTCCGGCCGCCAATGCGGCGCGCCGAGACCGGACAGGGCCGGCACCACCACCACGCCGCCATTATCGGGTATCGAACGGGCCAGTTCTTCGGTCTCGGCAGCGGTGGCAATCAGGCCCAGCGTGTCGCGCAAATACTTGATCAGGCTGCCCGCCACGAACACCGCGCCTTCGATGGCGTAGTGCCGTTCTCCTGCAAGTTGATAAAGGATAGTGCCCAGCAGTCGGTTATCGGACCACGGCACCTGTGTTCCGGTGTTGGAAAGCACGAAGGCGCCGGTGCCATAGGTCGCCTTGGTTTCGCCGGGCGAAAGGCAGCCCTGTCCGATGGTGGCGGCCTGCTGATCGCCTGCCATGCCGCAGATAGGAATGGCACCGCCCAGCAGGCCAGGCTCGGTAACGGCGAGTTCGCCTGCGCAATCGGTGACTCGCGGCAGCGTTTCCACAGGCACGCCCAGCAACCCGCACAATTCCTGATCCCAGCCGGACGCATCCAGCGGCAGCAATAGCGTGCGGCTTGCGTTGCTGGCATCGCTGATATGCTGCGCCCCGCCCGTCAGTTTCCACACCAGCCAGCTTTCCACGGTGCCGAAGGCAAGCGTACCTGCACTGGCTGCGGCCTTTACCGCCGCATCATTGTTCAGCAGCCAGCGCATCTTGGTGCCTGAGAAATAGGGATCGAGCAGCAGGCCGGTTCGGGCGCGCACTTCCGCCTCGTGTCCGGCGTCCTTCAACTGCCTGCAAATGTCCGCCGTGCGCCTGTCCTGCCACACGATGGCGCGCGAAAGCGGTTCACCCGTCTCCTTGTCCCATGCCACCACGGTTTCGCGCTGATTGGTGATACCGATGGCGGCAATCCGCCCCGCGCCGCCGGCCTTGTCCACCATGGCGCGGGCACAGGCGAGCGTTTTTTCCCAGATCTCGCCCGCATCATGCTCGACCCAGCCAGAGCGCGGATAGTGCTGGGTCAGTTCCGCCTGCTCTGCTCCGCGCAATGCACCGTCCTGCGCAAACAGCATGGCCCGCGTGCTGGTGGTACCTTCATCCAGAACAAGAATGGACTGGTCTATCATTGGCAAACCTCTCTCGCTTCGCCATATGCGCAGCATGGCCCCTCCCCCGCAACCCCATGATCCCGCAAGCTGGCCAACCGGCATGGCCGAGCAGATCGAACCGCTGGTCGAACGTGTCCTCGCGCCCAATCCCTCGGCTTTCACCTACACCGGCACGCAGACCTATCTGGTCGGAACGCAGGAGGGGATTGCAGTGATCGACCCTGGGCCGGCGGACGAGGATCACCTCACCGCGTTGCAATCCGCCATCGGCGATAGGCGGGTGCTGGCCATAATGTGCACCCACACCCACCGCGACCATTCGCCCGCCGCCGCGCCACTTGCCGAAATGACGCGCGCGCCCATCGTCGGCTGCGCGCCGCTGCATATTCATAGCGATGCGCCGCGCGTAGACGCGCCTTTCGATCAGACCTATGCGCCCGACAGGGTAATGGAGGATGGCGAAGCGATGACCGGCCCCGGCTGGACATTGCGCGCGCTCGCCACCCCCGGCCACACGTCCAACCACCTGTGCTTTGCGCTGGAGGAAACGGGCGCGCTGTTCACCGGCGATCATGTGATGGGCTGGTCCACCAGCGTGGTGGTGCCGCCAGATGGCGACATGGCGGACTATATGGCCAGCCTCGCACGGCTGTACGAACGCGAACAGGATCGTATCTATTATCCCGCCCATGGCCCTGCCGTGGAAAAGCCGCGCCAGCTGGTGCGCGGCATGATCGGCCACCGCCGCCAGCGCGAACGGCAGATCACCCGCCTGCTGGGCGAAAAGGCGCGCAGTATCGAGGCGCTGGTGCCCGTAATGTACAAGGGGATCAGCGAGAAGTTGTGGCCTGCGGCTGCGCAAAGCGTGCACGCGCACCTGCTTGATCTGGAACAGCGTGGCATGGTGAGCCGTTCAGGGAACGTATGGTCAACAATCTGAGAGATGACGAAAGCACCGGCGTGCGCCCCGCCAGTCTTCGGGCCGATCCGCATGTAGACACGCCGCCTGCGCGCACGGGTACACGAACGGTGCCAAGAGGCGCGCCGTGGGTGGTGGTGCTGCTGTTGGTTGTCGCGTTGGCGTGGTTAGCCTGGGAGAAGTGGGGTCCGCAGCCGCAGGGCGATATCGTCGCCACGTCGATGCTGGCCTTCGAAAAGCAGAATGCGTTGACGGTGTTTTCCAGCCGCTTTGACGTGGTGGCCGAAAGCGTCAGCACGCCCAACGTCGGCCCCTTCGAGGTGGATGCCCTGCAATCGCGCCAGGCGATGATCGTGCCTGCAACCGTGGAATACCGGCTGGACCTGTCGGACATGGATCGCGCAAACTTTAGCTGGAACGAAACCAGCGAAACCCTGCAGGTCACGCTGCCCGACCTGGAAGTCTCCACGCCCAATCTGAACGAGGCGGAAGCGCGCTATTTTACCGATGGGCTGTATGTCAGTCGCGATGCTTCGGTATCGCTAAGCCGCAACAATTCGCAGCAGGCGGCCCGGCGCGCACGGGATTTTGCCCGTAACGCTGAGGTTATGAACCTCGCACGCGACGCGGCCCGGACGGCTGTAAGCCAGAATCTTGCCATTCCCCTGCAGGTTGCGGGCTTTGGCGATGTCGTGGTGGATGTGCGCTTCGCTAGCGACTAGGCTTTCGCTCATCCCAGTTTTCGATATCGTCTTCCAGCACGGAGGCCATGGGCGTGGTACGGGGTAAAGCCTGGAAATCCTGCTGCTGCGCTTCCGGTACAGGCTGGCTGACAGCCATGCGCCACAGCCCGAAGACAGCTCCTGCAACCGCCATAATGCCAATCGCGGCAAACAAACCCTTTGGTCCCAGCAGGGCCATCGCCACCGATCCGGCCATCGGACCCGCCGCTGCGCCCACCGAATAGGCCAGCACCAGCCCGCTGCTCGCCCCTACGCGTTCGCTGTCTTCCAGATGATCGTTCGTATGTGCAACGCACAATGGGTAAAGCGCGAACGAGAACCCGCCAAACAGCGCGCCGACGAGGAAAATGGCGTCCGGCTGCCGAACCATGGCGAGGCCAGCGCATAGTACCGCCGTCACCAGCATGCAGGCGACGATTACGCGCCGCCGGTCAAACCGGTCGGACAGTCGACCAAGCGGATATTGCAAGGCCACCCCGCCTGCGATCACGCAGGACGTGAACAGCGCCACCTGCGACAACGGCAGCCCCTGTCGCTGCACGAAGACCGCTCCAAGAGCATAGAACGCTCCCAGCATCATGCCTGTCGCAACCGATCCGGCGATTCCCAGCGGTGACGCTTCGTAGAGGCGTTTCAGCGAAAAAGGCGCAACTTCTTCGAGGATAGGCTGCTCGATCCTGGTCAACACCACCGGCAAGACGGAAAGCGACAGCAGTACGGCAGATGCCATGAACGGCAACGCGGGCGTATTGTCGCCAAGGTTCAGCAGAAATTGTCCCACGGCCTGCCCGGCATAGAGAGCGATCATGTAGGTCGCCAGGATAGAACTGCGATTGTCAGGCCGTGCCACGCGGTTCAGCCAGCTTTCCAGGCAGACGAAGACCCCGCTCATCATGAAACCATCGGCAAAGCGCAGCACGATCCAAAGCAGCGGAAGGTCGATGATCGCATAGGTCAGCGAACTGGCGGAATAGAAGGATACGAAAGCGGCGAAAGCGCGGATATGGCCGACCCGCGCAATCAGTGACGCCACTTTCAAAGCGCCCAGCGTCAGACCGCCGAAATAGCTGGTGGCCACCAGGCCGATCAGCAGTGCGCTTTGTCCAGCGGATTCCAGCCGGATGGCAATCAGCGTGCTTAGAAAGCCGCTGCCCGCCATCAGCATGAATATCGCCACCAGAAGCGGGCGGACAAGGTTGAGCGAGGACACCATGATTCGGGCCACTAGGCGCGTTGACTGCGCCGCGCCAGAGCAGCCTTGCAGGTTAACTGGACTCAAGCGCCAAGCCGACATAGGCCTGCGCCATATGAGCGAAATTACATTCGAAGACTTCATGGCGGTGGACATCCGCTGCGGCACGGTAATCGACGCGCAACCCTTTCCAGAAGCGCGCAAGCCCGCGATCAAAATGTGGGTGGATTTCGGGCCTGACATCGGCGTAAGAAAGTCCTCTGCCCAGATCACCAATCATTACACGCCGGACAGTCTGAAGGGCAGGAAGGTCATGGCGGTGGTCAACTTCCCGCCGCGCCAGATAGGCCCTTTCATGTCCGAAGTTCTGGTGCTCGGCTTTCCCGATGCCGATGGCGCTATCGTCCTCGCCGGGCCGGACCGTGAGGTTGCACCGCCAGACGGATCGCGTCTCGCCTGATGCGGATCAGGTTTCCATTCCCAGCACGGCGCGCAGATCGCCCAGCCAAGGATCGAACGGCACCCATGCACCCTGCCCTGCGCGGTTGATGGGTTTGCGCACCTGCTCGCTGCTGGCCGTGCGCACGGCGCGGTCGGTCTTGTGGAAATTGAGGCAGGCTTCCTCGAATTCCAGCCCGCAATAATCCAGCATCCGCCTGATCTGCCCCTCGGGATCGTCCAGCACATCCTCATGCTGCACACGCAGCACGCGGCCCGGCAGAACCTCGTCCCAATGCTGCATCAGGTCTACGTAATCGGCAAAATAGCGACCGATTTCGGTGAGGCCGTAGGTAAATTCCTGCCCTTCTGCGAACAATTGCTTGAAGCCGGAGAAGCAGCAATCCATTGGTGCGCGGCGGGCATCGATGATTTTCGCATTGGGCAGAATCAGATGAATCAGGCCGATGTGACGGAAGTTGTTCGGCATCTTGTCGATGAAGAACGGCGCGCCCTGCCGGTGGATGGCGGTGTTTTCGATATACTGCTTGCCGAAAGTCTCCAGTTGCTCGGCCGAAAGGTCATGCAGCACTTGCGGATAGCGTGACTGGCCCGCCTTGCGCCCGCGCAACCGGTGCGCCAGCGCAAGGATATCGGGCAGTTCCAGCGTACCATCGACCTGGCTATGACTGGCGAGGATTTGCTCAAGCAAGGTAGAGCCGGCGCGAGGCAGGCCGAGGATGAAGATCGGGTCAGGCGCTTTGTGCCCGGCGCCTGCATGCCTGGCAAACAGTCCGCGTGTGCAGAACTCACGCTGTTTCGCCAGTTCGGCGCTCATCGTATCGGCATCGTACCGGGTCTGTGCGCGTTTCAGCGCATTACCGCGCTCGTAGTGGCCGAAGCTCGCCTCGTAATCCTTCCGGTCCTCATGTCCCTTCCCCAGCGCGAAAGAGAGGTGGACACGGTCCATGAATGCAAGGTCGGGCCGCGCCACCTGCTCCTCCATTCGGGTCATCTCGTCGTCCGTGAACCTGTACGTTTTCAGGTTGGCCAGCGCATACCAGGCGTCGCCGTGATCGGGTTTTGCCGAAACGGCCGAGCGATAGCTTTGGACTGCCTCTTCGCCCATGCCGGTGGTCTTCAGCGCATGGCCTCGGCTGGTGAGAGTAGCGGGATCGCCCGGCACCTTTTCCAGCACCTTGTCAAACAGGGCGAAAGCGCGGTCGTAATCGCCTGTTTGCATGGATTCGATGGCAAGGTGCGACTGGAACAGCGGATTGTCTGGATCGCTTTGATAAAGGCTTTCGGCCTCCGCCCGCGCGTGGTCGAACTTCTGGCGGCGCCGCAGGGCGTCGATGTAATCCAGATGCACCTGCACGTTATCCGGCTCAAACACGCGGGCGCTTTCCAGCAGGAATTCGGCATCGTCCAGGATACCCAGCTTGATGCCGATCTGCGCCAGCAAACGCATGCCTTCCACGTTCTGCGGATGGGTGCGGAGGAAATGGCGACAGATTTCTTCGGCGCGCAGGATGCGGCCCTCGTGCAGATGGTGGGTCACGGCCACCAGTTCGCGTGGCAGGCCCGCGATCCGCTCCGCCTGCGACTGCGCGCCGCGCGCCGCAGCGCCATCCTGCAGTTCGGCCAGAGCACGCCAGCTTGCATCCAGCGCCGGATTGAAGCGGGTGGCACGCAGGTAAGCCGCAATCGCCTGCGCCTGATGACCTTGCGCGCGAGCCAGGTGCCCCGCCTCCTGCCAGGCGCGGCCATATTCGGGCATGGCTGCATGTAACCGCGCCAGCATGGCCTGCGCCTCTTGCGGACGGTTCAGATAACGCAGCGCCACGGCGGCCATGTACAGCGCTTCACCTTCGCCCGGCTCTGCTGCCAATACCGGCTCAACCAAGGCAAGGCCCTGGGCAAAATTGCCCGCCTGCAGGGCTTTCTGGGCCAGCATCAGTTGTTCGCCATGTTCACTCATGCGCGGGCCTGTAACAAAGCAGAGGCGAGGCTTCAAAAAAGAAACGGGGGCGAACCGAAGTCCGCCCCCGCATCTGTGTTCAAGCCGGTGGGTCTATCAATAGTCGTAAGAAACCCTGATACCGACCGTGCGCGGACGGTTCACAGTGATACGTTCACGATCATTCACGAAGTTACCGGAAATTTGCGCGCGTTTGTCGGTCAGGTTTTCACCATAGACTTCAAAGCGCCACTGATCGGCTACAATACCAGCGGCAAGGTCCACCACGGTGTAACTGTCGAGTTCAAGCTTGTTGATCTCGATGATGTCGGTGAACTTCTTCGCCGAATAGGTGACCTGCGGCTGGACATAGGCTTCCAGCGTGCTGGACAGGTCGAACTCGTAACGAATGCGCGCATTGCCCTGGAATTCCGGAGCGAAAGCCAGGGGTTCACCTGCCACCACGTCGTCGGTCGGCGTCAGTACCTCGGTGATCTCGGTGTCGAGGATCGAGAGGGCACCAGCAAAGGTGAAGCCGGGCAACGCATACGGCGCGACGGTGAAGTCGGCCTCGACGCCCTTGATCTCCACATTCGCCGCATTGTCCGAGAAGAACAGGTTGGTGATGCTGGGATCGAAGATGGTCGTCTGCAGGTTGGTGATCTCGACATAGAAGGCGCTGCCGTTGAACCGGAGCTGGCCGTCGATCAGGTCGAGCTTCCAGCCGAGTTCATAGTTCTGCACCTCGTCGGTTTCCAGTTCGAACGGAACGGTGAAGCCCTGTCCGTTGGTGGCGCCGCCCGGACGGTTCAGCAGGCCGGGACGGAAACCTTCCGAATAGGTGGCATAGACCAGCGTATCCGGCGTCGGCGTGACTTCCAGTGATGCCTTGTAGATGAAACCATCGGTCTGCGCGACATCGGGAGCACGCACCGCGTTGAACACCTGCTGTGCCTGGGTGGGGGAAAGTCCTGCGTTCTGGATATCCTGCAAGCTGTCGTCCAGATCGAAGGTCTGGCGAAGGTTTGCGTTGCAGCTGTCGATGAAGGTGTATTCACCGTCGCCATCGTACAGATCGTTCAGATCGGTGCCAAATGCGTTGGCATCCTGTGCCGCGCCCGCGTTACAGAACGAACCGTTGGCACTGCCTTCGAAATCCACCTCGATATCGTAATAGCGCGCACCCAGCGTGATGGTGAGCAGGTCAGGCACGATGTCGAAGCTGGCTTCACCGAAGATGCCGATCTGTTCGTCCGTACGGCGAATGTCATTGCGGAAGATGGTGTCTTCGGGGAACGGGCCTGAATCGGTGGTGAAACCAACCTGCGGGAAGTTGGGTGCGAACCCTCCAAACGGCGCTGCGGCCACGTTGCCTGGATAGTTGAAGTCGTTGCGCTCCTTCAACTCCAGATCGGAATAGAAACCGCCCGCCGTAGCGCGAATGCGCCAGTCTGCAGGCGTGCTGAAGCGCAATTCCTGCGTGAACACGGTGGTCTCGCTGTCGGACGTAACATACAGGTTCGGGGCCTGACAGGTGCCAGACGGATCGTTGCTGCCCGGATAGCTGACCGAACCGTCGCAGATATAATAGGGCAGGTACTGGCCAACGAAGAGATAGTCGGAATAATCGACCTGCTGCTGCGTTTCGCGGTCGGTGTAGGCACCGGTGTAAACCACATCGAGCATGGCGATGCGGCCTTCGACGGTCCAGCTGGTATTGCTGAAATCGTCTTCCAGGCGGTCATCTTCGTAACGCTGGACCTCCAGGTCATCCAGGCCGCCCAGTTCGGGATCGGCGAAGAACACGCCGTCGCTTTCCAGGCTCTGACGAGAATGGGCCAGCGTGATCGTCCAGTCCGGGTTCACTTCCCACAGCGCGGTGGCACGAAAGCCGGCATAGGTCGTGCCGTTGAACTTGTCCTCAACCAGATTGTTGTTGGTGGCATCGAGAAAATTCACGTTGGAAAAGTCGGCACCGGCCTGGAAACCGGCGCGCAGCGCGCTCACCGGCATACCGTTGGAACGCACTGTGCCTTCGGGACGGAAACGCGCGCTTTCGCTGGCATCGCGGGTTCCGGCGATGTTGTCGATATAGCCGCCCTGCTGGTCGAGATAGGCGACGCCGCGAACGGCAACGCTGTTCGTCACGGGAACGTTCAGCATCAGTTCCGTCTTGTATGATGTTTCCCCACCCTGGGTGAAGCTTACACCTGCACTTGCACCGGCATCGAAACCGGCGAGGCTTGGCTTGTTGGTGATCAGGCGGACCACACCGGCCTGCGAGCTGGCACCGAACAGCGTTCCTTGTGGCCCGGACAGCACCTCGATACGCGCAAGGTCGGCGGCGTAAACGTCAAGATTACGGCCCGGCTGCGCCAGCGGCTGCTCGTCCAGATACAAGGCCACGTTCGGTGCCAGACCGGCAACGCCGGCGGTCGTCAGGTTCGGTGTGGTGGAAGCCAGACCGCGAATGTAGATGGTGGACTGGCCTGGGCCACTGCCGCCCGCGGTAACCGTCGGCAGTTGCTCGAGGTAATCCTCGAACGTGTCGATGTTGAGTTGCTCGAGACCTTCTTCGCCCAGCGCCTGAACCGAAACTGCAACGTCCTGCAGATCTTCCTGGCGCTTCGTCGCGGTGACGATGATCGTTCCCACGCCGCCCTGGCGGGCGTGCGTTGCGGGAGCCGCCTCGTCCTGCGCCATGGCAGGCGTAGCAAGAGCGATAGCCAGCGCGCCGACGGACGCGCCGCTGATATACTTCGACATGTTTGATACCCTTTGGAGATCATTGTTTGCGATCACGCTGCGATGCTTGGTTGCAACACGATCAGGAGTTGGGTGCCGCGCGGTTCAATACAGCGCGCGTGCTGCGCCCGAATAACGGGGAAGCTGCGAACGTTCCACAGTGTCTGGCGAAATTCTCTCGACTACCAAATGATGTTGCAGAATAACCACAGATGCAACGACGCCAATGAAACAGTCAAATATTAACTGCATTGTATTTCATTTATGAAGACATGAAACATCTATGCTTTGCATACGGTATCAATATACGCATATAACGCAATGAATAGTAATCCAATGACAACGAGATCACCTTAATAGGAGATTCGGTTCATAATCTATTGGATCATTTTTATTGTTCTTGATCCCACTCCTCACAGGCCTCTGCAGTACAGGGCACCCCCTGGCGCTTGCGAATGAGATCGAACACCACGGCTTTCACGATCGCAACGGCCATCAGGGCTACCACGACAGAGAAAGGCAGGGCGCCGATAATCATCGTGATCCGGATCGCGTCGATCCCGCCGATGATCAGCATGGAGCCCACCACAAAGGCAAGGGCCGTTCCCCAGAACAGGATGTGCCGGCGACGTTGTCCCTCTGTTTCGCCCGCGCCATTGATGGTGTTGACGATAAGGATCGCACTATCGGCGCTGGTGATAAGGTAGGTCATCAGCAGGATGACCACGAGGCCCGAAAAGACCGCAGCAAGACCCGGATCAAGCAGCACCGCCAGAGTGGCATAGAGCTGATCGGGCATGGCGGCCCCGACTATGGCACCATCGGCAACGCCGCTCAGTTCCAGGTCGATCGCGGTGCCGCCCACCAGCGCCATCCACACAAAGCACATCAGGGATGGCACCAGCAGCACGCCCAGCACGAATTCGCGCACCGTACGCCCGCGTGAAATGCGCGCGATGAACATGCCGACGAATGGGGCAAAGGCAATCCACCAAGCCCAGTAGAAAACCGACCAGTCGAGCTGCCAACGCACCAGTGCATCTCCCACTACGCTGCCGTCGCTGCTGAACAGCGTGAAGGCCAGCTGGGGAAGGTTGCGGAGATAATCGTATAGCGCCACGCCCAGCAGTTCGAGGCCGTAGAACCCCGCCCCCACTACGGCGAACAGCAGTAGCAGCGTGAAAGACAGGCCCATGTTGAGATTGGAGAGCCATTTTATGCCCTTACCCACGCCGGACAATGCGCTGATGGTGGAAGCGCCCACAAGCAGCACCAGCGATATGACGATGGCTGCGGGTGTGGAGCTTCCCTCTGCGTCCAGCAGCCAGTCGCCCAGCCCCAGCCGGTAAAGCCCGGCAACGAATTGCTCCACGCCTAGGCCCATCGTCACGGCGACGCCAAGAATGGTGGCCACCACGGCCACGATATCGACGACATGGCCGAAACCGCCAGACATCATCCTGCCGAACAGCGGCGCCAGGGCGGATCGGATGGTAAGCGGCAGGTTACGGCGATAGGCGACATAGCCGATCGCAAGGCCTACCAGACCGTAGGAACCCCAGGCTGCCAGCCCCCAATGCAGGAAGGTGTAGATATACGCAGGACGGATGGCTTCCCGGCTCAGCGGCTCCAGCGTGCCGCGGATGACATCCGGATTGTTCTGCCAATGCGACAGCGGCTCCCCTGTTGAATAGGTGAGCATGCCGATACCGATGCCTGCGCCAAAAAGCATGGCAAACCAGCTGAAACGGCCGAACTCAGGCTTTTCGCCCGGATTGCCGATACGCAGAGACCCCGACTGCGGTAAAATCGCCAGTACCAGCATCGTCAGCATCAGTGCGGCAACAAGATAGACGTACCAGCCGGAGAAAGTGGCGATAATGGTGTTGTTTGCTGCGGACAGCGTCTCGTTGGCGCTGACCGGGAAGAAGATCGCCCACATGATGATCAGCGAGACGATGATCTTGGAAGGAATGGTAACAGAACGGGAGAACCCGTCGTAAAAGCCACGGTCGTGCGTATTGATCGACAGGTTTACCAGAGGCGGATCGATACGATTTCCGCTGGGGGTGGGTATTGGTACCTGCTCGGTCACTTGAAATCTTCTCCTGCAATGCCCGTAACAATCCGGTCGGCACGTTTCGAACGCGCCTTCGCCATTATCGATTGGGGGAACGGCCCGACCATAGGGACTTGGGCTCTCATTGCAAACGCGGCACTTGGTGCAGCATCAAAGCGGAACTCTCTCGCAAAATCGCGCATTGTTTATATAAGCGCGGGCAAACCTATCCCACGCACTTGATGACGGGACCATAAGCATGACCGACCAGACAGCAATTCCGGCAGGCGTTGACCTGCGTGAAGAGATCGACCGCCTGCGCAAGGAGCGCAACGCAGTGATCCTCGCCCACTACTACCAAAAGCCCGAATTGCAGGACCTGGCCGATTTTGTCGGGGATTCGCTTGAACTGTCCAAGAAGGCGGCGGAAACCGATGCAGACGTGATCGCCTTTTGCGGGGTAAAGTTCATGGCCGATACGGCCAAGATCCTATCGCCGGAAAAGATCGTCGTGCTGCCAGACATGGAAGCCGGATGTTCGCTGGAGGATAGCTGCCCACCCGACAAATTCCGCGCCTTCCGTGAAAAACACCCCGATCACATAGCGCTCACCTACATCAACTGCTCGACAGAGGTAAAAGCCCTGTCGGACGTGATCGTCACCAGTTCCAGCGCGGAAACAATTCTCGAGCAGATCCCGGAGGACCAGCCGATCATCTTCGGGCCGGACCGTCACCTTGGTGGCTACCTGAACCGCAAGTTCAATCGTGACATGCTCCTGTGGCCGGGGGTGTGCATCGTGCACGAGGCATTCAGCGAAAGGGAACTGCTCAAGCTAAAGGCCGAGCATCCCGAAGCGCCCATCGCCGCGCATCCCGAATGCCCGCCGACCATCATCGATCATGCCGATCACGTCGGCTCCACCAGTTCGATCCTGCAATTTGCCAAGACCTTCCCGGGTGACACGCTGATCGTGGCGACAGAGCCGCATATCATCCACCAGATGGAAAAGGCGCTGCCGGAGAAGACTTTCCTTGGCGCGCCGGGTGCAGACGGCAACTGCAACTGCAATATCTGTCCCTACATGGCGCTGAACACGATGGAGAAACTCTACCTGTGTCTGCGTGACCTGGAACCGCGTATCGAAATCGAGGAGAGCCTGCGCCTGAAAGCCAAGGCAAGCCTCGACAAGATGCTGGAAATGGCAAGCGGCACCATCGGCAAGGGTGACCTGGGCGATCCGGACGCCTGAAGCGATGGCCTGCCACCCCCGCACCGATCACGCGTTGCATAGCGCATGAAAGCCGAAATCCTGTGGGCGTGGCGCCGACTTAACGCCAATTACTGGTTCTATCCGGCATTGTTCGCGGTGCTGGCGCTGGTACTGGCCTTCGTGTGTATCTATGCCGACCGTGCCGGCTGGGCCGAATGGCTGAATGATGTCGCATGGCTGGCGCCCGCGCGGCCCGGCGGCGCATCGACCATGCTGCAGGTGATCGCCGGCAGCATGATCGCAGTCGCCTCTACCGTTTTTTCCATCACTATCGTCGCGGTCAGCTATGCCAGTGGCACCTATGGTCCCCGGCTGCTTACCAATTTCATGGAAGACAAGGGCAACCAGTTCAGCCTCGCCACATTCATCGGCACCTTCGTATTCTCGCTGACGGTGCTGCGCACGGTGCGGGCAGAGGACGAGCAGCCTGCCGATGCCGCAGAGGCTGCTGCCACCGCCCTGCCCGGCTTCGTGCCGCAACTCTCGCTACTGGTGGCCTTCGCGCTGATGGTGATCTCGGTTGCGGTGCTGGTCTATTTTCTCAACCACGTTCCTTCCGGCATCCGCATAGCGCGCGTGATCGAGGGGATCGGAAGCCGCCTGATAAATGCGATAGAGAAAACCTATCCCGAAGCGGGCAACGATGATGGGCCGGACAAGCGGCGGAGGGGAGAGCCGCTGCTGGCCCACAAGCCTGGTTATGTTCAGCTGATCGACTTTTCCGAGCTCATCGAACTGGCGCGCAAGCACGAATGCGAGGTAACGCTGGCCGTGCGCACCGGCGATTTCGTGCATGAAGGCCTTCCCTTGATGGAGGTTTCCGGCGGTGACTGCACCGATGGTTGCCGCGATGGCCTGCGCGCCTCCTTTACCCTCGGCTTTGCCCGCACGCCGGAACAGGATCCGCAATTCCTGATCGACGAGCTGGTGGAAATCGGTTTGCGAGCCTTGTCCCCCGGCATAAACGATCCTTTCACCGCTGTCACCGCGTTGCACTGGCTGGGTGCAGCCACAGCGCATCTGGGCAAGCGGCGACTGGTGAAAGACATCTGCGGTAACGGCGACGAAGACTGCGCCATCCATCCGCTACCCGACGATTTCCGTCACTATGTCCAGCGCGGCTTCGGCGCCATGCGCAGTGCGGTCGCGACAAGCCCGATCGCGGCAAAGATCATGCTCGCTTCATTGCGAGACGTAGCGGTAACGCTGGAATCGACCAAGCGACGTGAGTTGCTGCTGGGCGAAGCCGAACTGCTGCGCAAACAGGCGCGTCTTTCGCTGGAAGGACCGGATCTGGACGAGATTGAAGAGCAGTTCGACCGTCTGATGACCGACTTCAAGCAGGTCAGCTTCAAACAGGATTGACGCGCGGACGCGGCGGCTCCTTGGGCATCGTTACCCGCGCCAGCACCAGCGCGCTGCCTACCAGCACGATGCCCAGCACATCCAGCGGCACCAGCCATTCTCCGAACACCATCCAGCCAACCAGCGCCGCCACGGCGGGCTGGGTCAGCAGGGCAATCCCGATCACCAACGGAGGAAACAGCTTCAGCGAATAGACGAGCAGCCCCTGTCCGACGAGCTGGCTTGATAGCGCGAGCACGAGCACCGGCGTCCAGTCGGTAGGCCAGAAAGGTTCGCGCAAGGCCAGCGCCACCACCAGCAACACTGCCACGCTGGCACTGCTCGAAACCGCCAGCACGCTCCAACTGCCGAAACTGCGGCGCGCATCCTGCAACAGCAGCAGGTATCCGGCGTAGAGCAGTCCAGCCAGCAGGCAGAAGAGATCGCCCACGAAATTGGTCGCCGATAGCTCCATCGAACGGCCCAGCAATATGGTTGCCCCGGCAAGAGCCGCCAGGATCGCGGGCCATTCACGCCCCCTGGGAAGGCGGCGCAACATGACAAAGCCCCACACCATCAGGATCACACTGCCCGCGTTGCCGAACAACACCGCATTGGCGAGGCGCGTATCGCCGATACCGATATGCCAGGTGGCGATATCCAACCCGAAGAACACGCCGCCTGCCAGCACCAGCAACGTGGCCTTTCGGGGTATGCCGACAATGCGTTCCCCGCGAAGCTTTGCGATAAGGAACAGGAACGGCAGTGCCAGCGCCACGCGCCAGAAACCGGCACTGACAGGGCCGGTATCGGCAAGACGCACCAGCCATGGTCCGCAAGCTAACGTCACATTGCCCACCAGCAGTGCAGCAAGGCCGATCAGCCTTGTGCGAATTGGCTCCGCGCCATTATCCATCCGCTTGCGCCGCAGCGCCTACTCGGCCTCGGGCTCGTCGGTTTCGCCGTCCTCGGATCCGTCCGCTTCGGCCAGAGGGGCTTGCGAGCGAACCTGATCGAGCGGGATCATTTCATCGCTTATCGAACCTTCCAGAACCTGGCCGGAGGCTTCGCGTCCGTCGTCCTCCACGGATACCTCAGGTTCGTCCTCGCAGGCGGATAGCGCCAGCAGCACCGGAAGGGCGAGCGCGATTTTCGAGGGACTGGACATGGTCTAGGAATTCTCCGGATTCGAAATGGCCTTGAGGAAATCCCCGGCATGGGCCAGCAATGCCTCATCCCATTCGTCGGGCGCAACCGTCTTTCCAAGCATCGCCATGCTGGTAACGCCATATTCGGCGATGCCACAGGGCACGATGCCAGTGAAATGGGAAAGGTCGGGTGACAGGTTCACCGCAAATCCGTGCATCGTAACCCAGCGCCGCACGCGCACACCGATCGCGCCGATCTTGGCTTCCGCCCCGTCGAGGTCATGCGTCCAGATGCCCACCCGCTCGGGCACGGCGAAAGCCTCCACCTCGAAATCGGCCAGCGTGGCGATGACCCAGCCCTCCAGAGCGTGAACGAACTGGCGCACGTCGCGCAGACGGTTCTTCAGGTTCAGCAAGACGTAAGTCACTCGCTGACCGGGTCCATGATAGGTGTAGCGTCCGCCGCGCCCGGTCTCCACAACGTCGAAGCGCGGGTCCACCAGCTCGGCCCCGTCCGCGCTGGTGCCTGCCGTGTAGACCGGCGGATGTTCCAGCATCCACACCAGTTCCTGCCCTTCGCCCGCCATCAGCGCATCGCTGCGCGCTTGCTGCTCTGCCAGGGCGTCCCTGTAGGGGATATGTCCTGTGGAGCGACGCCATTCGATTGCAGGATCGGGGAGATAGCTGGTGTCAGTCATGGTTTCGCGATTGCGTGGCGGGTGTGAACGCGCTTATCAAGTGCGCAATTGTTGAAACGAGGGTGGAATGAGCGAGAAACTTGATCTGGAGCGGGCGTGGAACGAGGCGACAGCGTTGCTTTCTGCCAACAGGGATGTCGTATTGATCGTGGCGGCAGTCTTTTTCTTCCTGCCAAATGTCATCTCCACGCTGATCCTGCCATCGCAGGACGCGCTGATCATGCAGATGGAAGCCATGGGCGACCAACCCGATCCGGAGGAAATCTTCGCGCTGTTCGGCGACTATTTCGCCGGTAGCTGGTGGATATACCTGGTATTCGGTCTGGTTCAGGCCGCAGGCGTCCTGGGCCTGCTTGCACTGCTGACGGACCGTTCCCGCCCCACGGTGGGAGAGGCGCTGGCATTCGGCGGCAAGGCGCTGATACCCTACATCGTGGCACAGATCCTGCTGGGTCTGGCCGTGATCCTGACGCCTATCCTGTTGATCGCGCTGGGTGCGGCCATCAACCCCGGCATCGCAGCGTTGCTGGGCATCGTCGGCGTCGTGCTGATGATCTATATCTGGGTAAAGTTCTCGCTCCTTTCACCTGTCATCGCGATCGAGCGCGTGATGAACCCGATCAAGGCGCTGGCGCGATCGTGGCGTCTGACGAAAGGCAATTCGCTACGCCTTTTCGCACTCTATGTTTTGCTGATCGTCGCCCTGCTAGTGCTTTCGCTGGTAGCCGGATTGGTGTTTGCGCTATTCGGCGTGCTGGGTGAAACGGTTGGTCTATTGGCCACCGCTATCGGTGGCGGTCTGATCAGCATGGCCTTCACCACGATCATGCTGGCCGTTCTCGCCGCCGCGCACCGCCAGCTTGGCGGTGGCAGTGCCGAGGCTGCGCGAAGAACCTTCGAATAGGCAGACGCAAGGGCGCCAGACGTCAGAGGATTTCCTCGACCTTTTCTACCGGACGGCAAAGCCGCACGCCCTTTTCGGTCTCCACCAGCGGTCGCTCGATGAGCTTTGGCTCCGCCGCAATGGCATCCAGCACGGTATCGGCGTCGGCATCGGGCAAGCCACGCTCCTTCGCGTCCGTACCGCCCAGCCGCAAGCCCTGGGCGGGAGAGATTCCTGCGTCGGCATAGAGTTGCGCCAGCTTGTCGCGTTCCGGCGGGTTTTCAAGATATTCCACCACTTCAACATCCACGCCCTCACGTTCCTGCAGGAGCGCCAGCACCCCTCGTGACTTGCTGCATTTCGGGTTGTGCCAGATGGTTGCCTTCACGTGATCCTCCTCGATTGAAACGCCCTTCGCCACCTAGCGTGCGAATTTCCGGGAGCCAATGCCACATTAACCGTTGCCAATAATAATCATTCGCAATAGAGGCGCTTCTGCAAATCAATCGCAATAGCGACTCTTGGAGGGAATCATCATTCGTACCGCCGTCATCCGCCTCGCTCTGTTGGCAAGTGCCGCAACCGTTGCACCCACCGCCGCATCAGCCACTACCGCCGCCGATACCGACGCGCAGCGTGATTACCTGCCCGGCAACATCGTCGTCTCCGGTGAACGGGATAGCTACGTAAACGATGATGGCAGCACCGGCACAAAGACGCCAACGCCCATCATCGACGTGCCGCAGGCCGTTACCGTCATCACGGCAGACCAGCTGGAAGACCAGGCCGTAACCAGCCTGAACGACGCATTGCGTTTCGTCCCCGGCGTGAGCCTGGAAACCGGCGAAGGTCATCGGGACGAGGTGTTCATTCGCGGGCAGGAAACCACCGCCGATTTCTACATCGATGGTCTGCGCGACGACGCACAATACTATCGCCCGCTGTATAACGTGGAGCGTGTGGAGGTGTTGAAGGGAGCCAACGCGCTTATCTTCGGGCGCGGCGCCGGTGGCGGCGCGATCAACCGCGTGGCCAAGGTTGGCGAGTTCGGCGTCACCGAATATTCGCTGGGCGCGCAAGTGGATACCTTTGGTGCCTTTAACATCACCGGCGATGCCAATCTTCCGGCAGGCGAAAACCTGGCCGTTCGCCTCACCGGCACGTACGAGGAATTCGACAACCACCGCGATGTGTATGAAGGCCGCTTCTTCGGCTTCTCCCCCACCATCACCGCCAACCTCGGCCCCGATACGCGTCTTTACGCCTATTACACCTACGACGATGACGAACGCGTTGTCGATCGCGGCGTGCCATCCTTCAATGGCGGCCCCCTGCGCGGCTTCGAAGAGACGTTCTTTGGCGATCCCGAATACAATTTCAGCGATGTGGAAGTGCATATCGGACGCACGAGGCTGGAACATGATTTCAGCGGTGCCTGGAGCTTGAACGCCAGTATGATGTTCGCCGATTACGACAAGTTCTATTCCAACATCGTTCCGGGCAGCGGTACGACCGACACGACGGTGAACCTTGCGGGCTATGAAAGCGGCACCGATCGCCAGAACCTGATCGGTCAGGTCAATCTTGTGGGCCAGTTCGACACAGGGTCGCTTGGCCATACGTTGCTAATCGGCGCAGAAGCGGGCGCTCAGGATACGGATTCGGTGCGTGACCGTGCGCTGTTCAACAATGGTGCCGATACCGGCGTCACCGTAGCGCTGGACGATACGATAACCGTCCCCAGCTTCACCCTCGTGCCACAGCGCGCCAGCGCCAGCGAACTTTCCACCTTGTCCTTCTATGCACAGGAGCAGCTTGATATCGGCATCCTGCAACTGGTCGCAGGCGTGCGCTACGATCGCTTCGACCTGGAAAGCACGGATTTCATCTCCGGTTTCGATGGCGACCGCGTGGACAGTCGCTGGAGCCCGCGTTTCGGCGCGATCCTGAAGCCGCAGGACAATCTATCCGTCTATGCCAGCTATGCAGAAAGCTTCCTGCCGCAATCGGGCGACCAGTTCGTGGTATTGAGCCAGCAATCTTCCTCGCTGGAACCGGAAACCTTCGAAAATATCGAGGCGGGCGTTAAGTGGGCGCCGCATCCCGAATTGCTGCTGACGGCGGCGGTTTTCCGCCTTACCCGCTCCAACACCACCGCGCCCGACCCTGCTAATACCGGACTGGTAATCCTGGCAGGTGAAAGCGAGGTCGAAGGTTTCGAACTCGGCCTCGTGGGCGAACCGGTCGACGGGCTCTCGGTAAGCCTCGGCTATGCTTATCTTGATGGCGAAATTACATCGACCACCACCTCGGCTGACGCAGGTACCACCCTGCAGCAGGTGCCGGAGCACCAGATCACCGCCTGGGCGCGCTACGATGTGACGGACCGGATCGGCTTTGGTGCGGGCCTGACGCATCTCTCCGAGCAATTTGCCTCGCTCAGCAACAACGTGGTGCTGCCCGCTTACACGCGTGTGGATGCTGCGGTCTTCTTCGAGGCGACCGAGACGCTGACGTTGCAGGCCAACGTGGAGAACCTGTTCGACGAGGATTACTATCCCAGCGCCCATGGTGACAATAACATCCAGCCGGGTGCGCCGCTGAATGCCAGCATCGGCGCAAGGTTGCGTTTCTGATCGCTTAATCCGAAGACGTATCGCCCGGGCCGGCATCTTCCAGACGCATGCCCGGAACGACGCGCGCCGCGTCTGCCGGGTCTATCCCCGGTGCAGGCGCGGCGCTGATCGTTTCGCGCCGACGCGCCACGCGGCCAGCGCGCTGCACCGCGCGAACAAGCCGGGGATAGACGCCGCAACGGCACAGGTTTGGAATGGCTTCCCTGATCTGCGCCTCGGTCGGATCGGGATTGCTCCGCAGCAGACTGGCGGCTGCGATGGCGATGCCCGGTGTACAAAAACCGCACTGGATCGCCTGCTCGGCCACCAGGGCCTGCTGTACCGGATGCGAACGATCGCGGCTCAAGCCCTCGATCGTGGTGATGAAGCGCCCCTCCGCCTCACCGATGGTGACAAGGCAGGATCGTAAGGCTTCTCCATCCACCAGCACCATGCAGGCACCACAGTCGCCAACGCCGCAACCATATTTGGTGCCCGTCAGGTTCGCCGCATCGCGTAGAGCGTGCAGCAAGGGCGTTGCTGGATCCATGTCGAAATCGACAGGTCGTTCGTTCACCGTCATTGCTGTCATATTCGTAGAACGCCTCTCAAATCTCGGCGGCTGGGGTTCAATAGGCGCGCGCTTGGCAGTTGCACCTGCATATCTACGACAGCAGGAACATCGCGTAAACGCCTCGCGCTTTTCCAACCGAAGTAATCGGGCTTACCTGCCGTTTCGGCAAACTTCGAAGGTGTAGCAAAGCGATGTTGATCGCTTCATGACACGCGCTTAGGGCCATGTTGCCGCTGCGCGGCCACACACCATCTGGGGGCGCATGGCCACAACAGTATCAGAACAGCCGGAAAACCCTCGGGCCAAGCTCGTTCGCGGTTCGATTGCCGGGCACCTTGTCAGGCAGACGACGCCCGCCATCGTGGGGGTAGCCGCGATCATGTCCGTCGGCGTGATCGACGCCTATTTCATCGGCCAGCTTGGCGCAAACGAACTGGCGGCAATCAGCTTCATCTTCCCCGTCATCACCGCGCTGCAGAGCCTGGGCGTGGGCGTGATGGTGGGTATCAATTCGGTCGTCAGCCGCGCTTTGGGAGAGGGGGATGACGAGCGTGCGCTTGCCCGCGCGAACCTTGGCCTGATGCTGGGGCTGGCTGCGGGCATAACACTGGGTCTGCTGCTGTATGCGCTACGCCAGCCGCTATTCCAGCTCATGCAGGCCGATGCCGCAGTCTTGCCGCTGATCGACGAATACATGCAGCCCTACGCCTTCGGTTTCGTGCTGATGATGACGATGATGGGCGCCAACGGTGTGCTGCGCGGACAGGGCGCAGCCAAGAGCAACACTGCGGTGCTCGTTATCTATTCAATGGTGAACTGGGTTCTCGATCCGCTGCTGATAACCGGAGCCTTCGGTTTCGAAGGTTTCGGCGTCGCGGGCGCGGCCTATGCCACTATCGGTGGATGGCTGGTGGGTGTCATCGTGGCCTTCTGGCTTCTGAAGAGACATGACTTGCCTTTTCGACCCTCTGCCGTGCACAATTGCCGCATAGGTTTGCAGCTCAAGGCGCTGACGCGGGTTGCCGGTCCGGCGGCCTTCACCAATTCGATAAATCCCGCTGGCCTTGCCGTTCTTACCTCTTTGCTGGCGGCAGAGGGTTCGGCGGCGGTTGCGGGCTTTGGCGCAGGTGGTCGTTTGCAGAGTTTTGCAGTCGTGCCGCTACTGGCGCTGTCGGGTTCGATAGGGGCCATCGTCGGCCAGAACTGGGGCGCGTTGCAATACGACCGGGCGCGGCGCGCGCTTGTGCAGGCGGGGCTGTTCTGCCTCGGCTACGGTCTGGCTGCCGCTCTCTTGCTGTTTACACTGCGAGGCTGGTTCGCAAACCTGTTCAGCGATGAGCCCCGCACGCTGGAGGCGACATCAGCCTACCTTGCGATATCCGTCTGGGGATATGCAGGGTATGGCGTACTGATCGTGGTGAACGGCGCACTGAATGCCATTGATCGCGCCAGCAATGCGCTGGCCCTTTCGATCACCCGCGTAATGCTGGTGATGGTGCCCTTCGCCTGGCTTCTGCGCGGTACCTTGGGAACCGAGGCAATCTATCTTGGCGAACTGGCCGCAAACCTGCTGGGCGGTCTTGCCGCTGCAGCAATTGCATGGTGGGTATTGTGGAAGCGCCCCGGCGAAAAATCCGCCGGGGACGCTCAGAGCCGCTGACAGCAGACTTTTATCAGTCCAGCGGACGGCTGGTTCCGAAGAACAGCGCCTGGCTGATTGCCGCACGCACAGTATCTTCCTGAAACGGCTTGGTGATGAGATAGGTCGGCTCCGGCCGGTCGCCCGTCAGCAGGCGTTCCGGATAGGCGGTGATGAAGATTACCGGCACGGATTCGATGGCGAGAATATCGTCCACCGCATCGAGGCCGGAAGAGCCATCGGCAAGCTGGATATCCGCCAGCACCAGACCCGGCGTTTTCTCGGCCACGACTTCCTGTGCCTGCGTACGCGTTGCCGCAGTTCCGCAAATTTCATGACCCAGCGATTTCACCAGGTCCTCAAGCTGCATGGAAATCAGCGGTTCGTCCTCGATAATCAGGACGTTTGTGCTACTCTCACGCTCGATCTCGGCGACGGCTTCACGAACCAGCGATTCCACATCGCCTTCATCCATGTCCATGATTTCTGCCGCTTCGGTGGTCGTAAAATCTTCCACCGTGGTAAGCAGCAAGGCCTGCCGGTTGACCGGGGTTATACGCTTCAGCTGATCCTGTGCAGCCACTTCGTGTGAACTGCCTTCGGACTGCGGGTCCTCGACTTCCATATAGGCGCTGGACCAGACCTTGTTGAATGCCTTGTACAGCGGCACGCGGCCACCGCGAAGGCTATCTGCGAGGTCATCGTCAGCCAATGCGGCTTCCAGTGTGGCTTGAACAAACGCATCGCCGGTGGACTGCGACCCTGTGAGGGCGCGGCCATAGCGACGAAGAAACGGTAGATGTGCGGCGACTTCTGCACCAATACTCATATAGACCCTTCCCGGTATTTCGTTTCAGGTGAACGCACACGAGGAGGATGGGTTCCGCTCGCTGCTTTCAGGAATTTTCCCGCCTCGAATGGGCGCTGTTTACGGGCTTTGCAAACCCTCTCGAGAATAATCCCTAAAAAAATGGCCAAAAATTTGGGACAAAATTTGGGGACGCTGGGAACTGCATTTGAGGACGGTCATTTAGTCTATGTCACCGCCGAGACCCCCCCTCCCGTCCAAGCGGCTGGTGATACGATCCCGAAAGGCCTCCGATCCAATGATCGGAGGCCTTTTTTCGTGAAGCGTTCAACATGCTTGAACTGACAGTAGATAATTTCGGGAGTTCGGGGCGGCACTAGCCGAGAAAACGCGAGAACAGACCCCTCTTACGTCCGGCTACAAGCACCTTTACGAGCTGTTCCGGATCGTAGGGCTTCTCGAACACCGGACCCATCTCGGCGATCTGGGCCGGTATTTCATTGGGCGCGCCGGTGGCAAATGCAATCCAGGGCCGTTTGGGGCCCAGCATGGCAACCAGTTCCGCCACCGCCCAGCCATCATCCCGGTCGCCAAGATGCACATCCAGGATCAGAGCGTCCAACTTCTCATCCTTCTCGAGTTCAGCGACCGTTGCCTTCATCGTGTGGCAGATGATCACTTCATCCGCTCCCCCGGCAAGCAGAGCGTCTTCCAGCGATAGCGCGAGAACGGCGTCATCCTCCACCAGCAACACGCGACCAAGGTTCCTGCCCCTGGTCTTCTTATCACTGCGGGTACTGCTATCGCGAATATCGATCATCGGCCTCCGGAAAGGTGCTATTCCTGCACGTGCGAACCTAACGTGAAATGAATGCCCAGAGTTCCCCGCCCGGTTCGATTGAGCCTAGAGTTGCTTTTGGTAAAGGCGGTATTCGCGATTGACCTTGGCTCCGATGGCATCGGCAATCGCCACCATCCCCTGATTATCTTCTAAGATCCATCCGACTTCGGCCCGTTCGGCATCGAATCGGCCCACCGAATAGCGGCGAATATACTCGATCATCATGAAGGCCAGCTGGCTGGCCATGCGACTGTTCTGGTATTTCGGAATTACCCCCATCAGGGGCACGCGCCAGTCGAGCGAATCCGGATTGCGCAGCCACCAGAGCAACTTCAGCCAATTGAACGGGAACAGCTTGCCACCGTAATCCTTCAGCTTCAGATTGATATCGGGCCATGCCAGCATGAAGGCGGCCGGCTCACCATCGACATAGGCGATCATGTTGGCGCCCTGTTTCGTCAGTGGCCGCAACTTCTTGGACGCATAGACTTTTTCCGCCTCCGTGAACGGCACATAACCCCAGTTGCCAGACCATGCAGCGTTGAGAATATCCATGCAAATGGCGGCGTCGGCATCGAAATTCGTGATGTCTACCATGCGCACGTGAATGCGGCTGGACTTCTCTCCAGATGCGACGATGCGGTCGATCAGTGGAGGAAACCCGCTGTGAATTTTAAGATCGTAGGTGAATAGCCGCTTCGCCACGTCGTAGCCCTGCGCTTCCACCCACCCTTCGTAATCCGCATTATGATGTGCCATCATGATCATTGGCGGGTGATCGTGACCCTGCACCTGCAGGCCCGGCTCATCCCATACAGACAGGCTTAGCGGCGCGAGGACACGGGTCATGCCATGTTCGCGCAGCCACTGTTCCGCGCGCGCAATCAATGCCGCCGCCACGGCCTCGTCCGCCGCTTCCATCATGCCCCAGTTGCCCGTCCCTGGCCCCATGCCCTGTTCGGGCGGCTGCGCCAGCGCCAGTTCGTCGTAATGGGCCGAAATCCGTCCAACCAATTCACCGCTTCGGTGAGCGAGAAACAGTTGCACCTTGGCATGTTCGAAAAACGGGTTCTTGCCCGGCGTCAGCAGTTCACGCACTTCCATGCGCAACGGCGGCACCCAATTGGGATCGCCTTCATTCAGCCTGTACGCGATATCGATGAATGCATCGAGGTCACCCTTGCCGGACACCGGTGCAATATCTATCTTCTCGCTCACGTGGATCGACCTTTCATTCATGCCCGGTTCGCTCTTGATATGCTTGAAGGCCCTGTCAAGCGTGCGGGGTCAAGCGTGCGGGGTCAGGCGCACGGGCATTTGCCGTGACGCATCGCACTTTGGAACAAACTGGACTATAAAGCCCGCCTTATGGACGCGACGACGAACACTTCCGAGCAGAAAGCAACTGCCACAAAGCCCGCGCAGCGGCGTATCCATGCGCAAATCCCCGATGACAAGGCGATGCTGCGCGCGGCCGCAGACCTGACGCGCGATATCAACACTGCGCGCGCCGGTATCTATTGGCCGGACATGATCGGATCGGCGCTGGCGGGCTACGCTGCAATGGCAGGAGCAATCCTGGTCGAAAGCACCTGGCTGGCGATTGCACTGGCGGTGATCTCGGTCCTCGCGCTTTATCGCGCGTTGCTTTTCATTCACGAGATTTCGCACCTGCACCGCACCGCTCTGCCCGGTTTCCGCACGGCATGGAACCTGTTGGTGGGTATTCCCATGCTGACACCCAGCCTGATGTACGAGAGCGTGCACACGCTACACCACGCCCGCACGAAATACGGCACGGCAGAAGATCCGGAATACATGCCACTGGCCCTGATGAAGCCGTGGAGCTTGCCGGTTTTCGTGGCAGTCGCCGCGCTCGCGCCTATCGCGCTATTGGTGCGTTGGGGAATTCTTGCGCCCATCGGCCTGATCGTGCCGGCGGTGCGGCGCTTTACGTGGGAACGGTTCTCCGCCCTCTCCATCAATCCATCGTTCCGCCGCCGCCCGCCGGAAGACAGGGAGCGCAAGTGGTTCCTGTTCCAGCAGATTGGCGCCAGCATCTGGGCGATCTTCCTGATGACCACGCCATTCTGGCTGGGCTGGCGGCCGCTGTTGATCGCGTTTGCCATTACGGCCGCCGTCGCGGTGTTCAACCAACTGCGCACGCTGGTGGCGCACCTGTGGGAGAACGATGGCGATGCGATGACTGTGACCGCACAATATCTCGACAGCGTGAACGTGCCGCGTTTTGCGGCCGGCATCTGGGCGCCGGTGGGCCTGCGGTATCACGCATTGCATCACCTGATCCCCTCCATGCCCTATCATTCCCTGCACGAGGCGCACCGCCGTATTCACGCGCACCTGGGCGAAACATCGACCTTCGCGGAAGCCAGCCATCCGGGAATGCTACCGCTGGTGGGTCGTATCGCGCGCAGCACCATGGGGCGGCACGGCGGCTGATACCGGCTAATCGAGAAAGCAGACCATTGCACATCGCATGGCTCTGGGCAGGCCCTCATCCACCGCGGCATTCTGCCCCGCTGATGGACGCGGATGGTCTGCCAAGTTGGTGACTTCTGCAAAGCCATATGCGGCGTAGAACGGTGCATTCCAAGCAATGTCACGAAAAGTGTGCAGCGTGATCGAGGCGAAACCGGCATTGCGCGCATCGATCTGCAATGCCCGCAGCAATGTGCCGCCAATTCCGTTGCGCTGGTAGGCGCGCGCCACGCTCAATTCGTGCAGGTGAAGTTCGCGGCCGACAGGGCGGGCGGCGGCAAAGCCGATTATCCGTCCGTCGGACATGCTGGCAAGGCTCTGCCGCTGTGCGATAATCGCGCGATATTCGGCGGGCGAACGGGCGGGAGGGATCGTGACCTGCGCCAACGATGGTTCATCATGTAGGATACGCGCGGCATCTTCCTCGACTTCCGCGAACGCTTCTGCATCACCGGGATGAGCCAGCCTGACAGACCAGTCGGACGGGTTCATTCCTCCGTCCGCACCAGCACCGTTTCACCCACCAGCAGGAACAGGAAGAACGGTGCCCATGCCGCCAGCAAAGGCGGGTAACCGCCGAAACTGCCCATGGCCAGCGCAGCATTATCGACCACGAAGTAGGCAAATCCCAGTGCCATGCCGATCACCGCGCGCTGGAACAGCTTGCCCGACCGTGCGAGCCCGAAACCCGCGACAGCGCCCAGCAGCGGCATCAGTACGGCAGACAGCGGGCCGGAAATCTTGTGCCACCATTTGGCCTCCAGCTCTCCGGTGCGACGGTCCGCACCCTGCAGCGCCTCGATACTTTGCGTTAGCTCGCCCAGGGGTTGTCCATCGGGGTCGACCCGGCGCAATTCGACCTGCGCAAGCTCCACGCCTTCTGCTACGACGATGCTGTTCAATTGCTGGGCATTAGCGGTCGCCACGTTGAAGCTGGTGGCGTTTTCCATGCGCCAGCCGGGCGCGGCAAAGGTAGCGCGGTCGGCGGTAATCTGACGAGTAATCATGCCTCCTGCGTCACGCTCGTAAAAAGTCACATCGGTCAGCACCGACTGGTCGCCTCGTCCCGTCAGCGTGCCGCCCAGCAGCACATCGTTTCCATCGTTGAAGTAGACGTTGGCGCGCGCTTCGCGATCTTCGGGAATGGCGGCGTATTCCACGTTCTCCCATGCTTTCAGAGTAGCGGTGGCGCGGGTGACGATGCGTTCGTTGAACACGAACGATACAGCGGCCACCACCAACCCTATCATCAGCAGCGGCGCCAGGATCTGATGCGCGGACATGCCCGCTGCCTTCATCGAGATCACCTCGGAGTTCTGGTTCATTCCCGCAAGTGTGATGATTGTCGCGAGTAGCACGGAATAAGGCAGGAAGCGTGCAACCAGCTGCGGCGCACGCAGCGAAGCGTAGAGCCAAACCTCGGCGTTCGTGTTGCCCTCTACCGCCAGGATATCGCCCGTTTTGCCCAGAAGATCCAGCATCAGCAGCACCAGCACCAGCATTGCAAGAACGGCAATGATGCGCACGACGAACATCTTTCCCAGGTAAATGGTGAGTGTGCGCGATGGAAAGAAATCAAGCAGCATGCGGCGCGGCCCCCTGTTCCTCGTCCTGCAGCGCAAGGTCCTGCTCGGGAACCAGTCCGCGTAACTTGTCGCGCCCAACCAGTTTCTTCAGGCGACGCGCGATCTTCGAATAGAAGCTCTCCAGGAATCCGATTGCCTGGCCGCCAGGTACAAAGGCGACCTGGTAATACATGTAGGCAATCAACACGAAGAGAACCGCGAACGGCCCCCATAAAGCAAGGAAGGGATCGATACGCCCGATCTCGGCGACTTCAGCGCCGTACTGGTTGATCTTGTGATAGGCGACGACGATCACGATGGAAAGGAACACGCCCAGTGCCGAGGTGCTGCGCTTCGGAGGCACCCCCAGAGCGACAGACAGGAATGGCAGCATCAGCATCATGACGACCTCGACCATGCGATAGTTGAAATTGGCTTGGCTGCCGACTCGCTCATCTGCAGTGCTGTCCGAACTCCATCCGACTTCCAGCAATTCGGGCAGTTTGTACTCCCGCTCATCCTCCCCCCGATCGCGAAACTGTTCGATGGCGGGCAGATCAATCGGCAGGTCATGCTGGCTAAAGCTGAGTACGCGCGGGCTGCCGCTGGCAACGTCATGCACGATCACGCCGTCAACCAGCCGCAGGATTATGGTATTGCGATCTTCGCGATTGGCCAGGAACCGTCCTTCGCGCGCCGAGATGGAAAGAACCTGTCCGTCGTTGTCGGCTATGCGGGCAAAGACCCCCAACAGGTGCCGACCATCGTCCTCGCTACCTTCGATACGCAGCGCCATACTGTCTTCGATGGTGTTGAACTCGCCCACCTTGATGGACGCACCCAGCGCGCCCGAACGCAGTTCGAACTCCATCTCCTCGTAGGCAAAGCGCGACTGGGGCTGGATGAAGCCGACGATGGCGAAGTTCAGCGCGACCAGCGCCAAGGTGATGAGCAACGGCACCCGCAGCAAGCGGGTGTAGGACCAGCCCACGGCCCGCATGACGTCAAGCTCGCTGGAAATCGCCAACTTGCGAAAGGCGAACAAGATGCCAAGCATCAATCCCAGAGGGATCGCCAGTCCGGCATATTCGGGTACGAGGTTCACCAGCATCTCGAAAACGATGCCGATCGGCCCGCCTTCCACGCTGACGAAATCGAACAGGCGCAGCATCTTTTCCAGCAACAGCAGGCTGGCCGCCAGCACGAAAACGCCAATCATCGGCACGAGGACGAGCCGGAAGATGTATCGGTCTGTGGCGGTAATGAAGCGGGACACGGGTGTTTCGAATAGCCGTCTTGACGCTGCGGGGGAAATCAGTTGTCCTGCGCCTTAGCGGCAAAAAGCGCGCGGGTCATGCCCTGATTCGTCTGGTTGGGGATGTTTTGGGGGCAGTTCAGGCCTTTTCGAGCGTACACTGCAACGGATGCTGGTGTTCACGCGCGAAGTCCATCACCTGATTCACTTTCGTTTCGGCGACTTCGTAGGGGAAGATTCCGCACACGCCTACGCCCCGCTGGTGAACTTGCAGCATAACTCGCGTGGCCTGTTCCAGGTCCATGCGGAAGAAGCGCTTCAACACCATCACAACGAATTCCATCGGCGTGTAATCGTCGTTCAGCATCAGCACCTTGTACTGACTGGGCTTCTTCGGCTTGGCACGCGTCTTGGTGGCGACGCCGGTCTGCCCCTCGCCTTCGCCTCCCGCAGGATCGTCGCTATCCTCATCGGCGGCAACAATGGACCAGCCAGCGGCGGTCGGGAAGAAATCGATGTTGGTCATTCAGTCCGCGAATATCGTATCGAATGCGCTGGCTGCAAGACCGGTTGCGCATAATTCCTGTTCGCGGGCCCGGTTAAGCGCAAAATGGCAACGGCAAACAGCATTCGGGCCGGACAGTCAGACTGTCCGGCCCGTCAACTGGTCGCCTTGGAAGAGGAGAGGTGCGGCGACCGATAGCTTTCGAATGCCGATCAGGCGACCTTCGAAATCTTTTCGCTGGCTACGCTGACGCGTGCCGACATCGGCGCGACAACGTCGTTCGCCAGCTTCATCGTGGCGTCCGAGTTCTTGGTCGCGGCGGCGATCATCGCATCGAAATTGCGACGCATGATCTTACCCTGCAACTGAAACAGCTCTGTGGGGCTCTTCACGCTGGCCATTTCCTGGATGTCCGCGGTTGTGGTTTCGTAAGCAGTTTTCGCTTCGTCAGCGATGGTCTGGCCCATGCCCTGTACGCCTTCGGCGAAAACCTTGCCGCTTTTGACGACGGCTTCAACATTGCCCTTGGCGAAATCGGTCATTTCCGACATCGCTTCGGTGCTCTTTTCGTAAGCAGCCTGCGTGCGCGACTGCATTTCGCTGACAGCGCCGGACATCATGTTGGCGATGGGGGCGCTGTAATCGGTGTTCTGGGTAGCCATGATTTTTTCCTTCAACTGAGAAACGCTTGGTTGGTTATTATCTGCTTTTACGCTGGCGGCGATGGGCGCCTTGGCCGGGGACTTGGAAGGAGATTTCCTGGTCACCGACTTGCGGGCCGACCCCTTCGGCGCGGCCGTCTTTTTCGCCTTGGCCTTCTTGGCAACCGGCTTTTTCGCGACTGCTGGCGTTTTCTTGCCCGAATTAGCGTCTTTGACTGGCGCCTTTTCGGCAGCCGGAGTGGGCTCGGTCTTTGCGGGACTTGCTTCGAAAGTCTTGGCTTGCGCCGACGCAGCTTCTACATTTTCAGCGTTGCTGTTCGATGTGGAAGTAGTTTCTGCCATGATCCCTCGCTTCGATCCTTCGCCTATATGAAGCCACAAAGCATTTGCGACCTCTTGTTGCACTGCACAAATTAAGGTGCCGCAAGTGCGAAGTCAAGGGAAAATGGTGCACTGCACAAAAGTTCACCGGGCTGGAGATCGAATTGCCGGCGCAAACCCGCCCTAGCGCATCATGACATAGCGACCGGGTGCATCCTCCAGCGCCGGGTTTGCCTTACTGCCCGGTTTGCGCCGACCGGTCGCGGCAACGCGGTTCTCCTCCTGCGCTTCCAGCCACTTCAGCCAATCTGGCCACCAGCTTCCCGGATGTTCCGTTGCGCCAGCGATGAATTCCTCGAGCGAGTTAAATTCGTCTTCGTTGGTCCAATACTGATATTTGCCTGCGGCGGGCGGATTTACGACTCCTGCTATATGGCCGCTGCCCGCCAGCACGAAGCGATTGGGTCCGCTGAAGTGATCCAACGCCTTGAACACGCTTTCGGCAGGCGCGATATGGTCCTCGCGTCCCGCCTGGATGTATGTTGGCACCTTTACCCGGCGAAGGTCGATGGCGGTCCCGTCGGCGCTTAGAACATCGGGCTGCACCAGCAGGTTATCGCGATAGAGATCCTGCAGATAGGCTGAATGCCATTTGGCCGGAAGGTTGGTGACATCGCCGTTCCAGAACAAAAGATCGAACGCGGGATAATCCTCGCCCAGAAGATAGTGGTTCACCACGTAGTTCCAGATCAGGTCGCTGCCGCGCAGCATGTTGAACGCAGCGGCAAGGTAACGCCCGTCCAGATAGCCGCCCTTGCTGGCCTGGCGGATGAACTCCAGCTTCCCCTCGTCGATAAACAGCTTGAGATCGCCCGCGTGTTCGAAATCCACCTGCGCGGTGAAGAACGTGGCACTGCGAGTTTTGTCCGCCTCGCCCCGGCGCGCCAACACGGCCAGTGTGGCGGCCAGCGTTGTGCCGGCAACGCAATAGCCAATGGTATGCACACTCGGCACCTGCAGCCGTTCGCGCACCACGTCGATCGCTTCGATCTGGGCGCGAATGTAATCGTCCCATCCCACATCGGCCATGCTCTCGTCAGCCGATCGCCAGCTGACCAGCAGCACGGATATTCCCTGCTCCACTGCCCAACGCACAAAGCTCTTCTTCGCGCTGAGATCGAGGATGTAGAAGCGGTTGATCCATGGGGGGAAGATCAGCAACGGGGTTTCCATCACCTGGCTGGTGGTGGGGGTATAGTGAATGATCTGGAACAGATCGCTCTCGTAGATCACCTTGCCCGGAGTGTTGGCAATATTCTCGCCCAGCTTGAACTTGCTGGTGTCGGTATGGGTCAGCTGCCCTTTTTCCAGGTCATGCGTTAGACGCTCCAGTCCGCGCACCAGGTTTTCGCCCCCTGTCTCCATCGTGCGCTCCAGCACGACGGGGTTCATCAGCGGATAGTTCGCCGGGCTCATCGCATCGAGGACGCCCTTCGAAGCAAAACGCAGGTTTTCGCGATCCTTTTCCGAAAGGCCCTCCGCGCTGTCCACCCTTTGCTGAATGCGCTCTGCAAACAGCAGATAGGTCTGGTGGATCAGGGCAAACACCGGCTGCTGACGCCAGGCCGGATCGGCAAAACGGCGATCCTGGAAAGGAAGTTGCGCTTTGGCGACCGCATCCTCGTGAGAATATTGGGCCAGCACGTTGTGCCACAGTTGCATTCCGTCGGCCCATAACTTCTGCTGCGCCTCTGTATCCAGCAGCGGGTTGACATCCGACCATTTGCGCATCGCGTCCATCCAGCTTTCTGGATCGATCAGCAACGGTGCCGCCTGATCTTCTTTCGGAAGGCAGAACTGCAGCCATGTCTTCTGGAACTCCATCATGGCCTGACCCATCGCCTCGACCGCGCTTTCGTCTGGCAGGGCATCGGACGCCTGCGGCGAAACAGCCTGCATCATCTGGCGCGCAGCCTCCCCCTGAATGCGGAGCATTTCGGTGAAGATGTCGGCGGCGTCCTGGCCGCTTTCGGAATCATTTGCCATGGCAGGAACCCTTATAGGCAAGAATGGTGCGATTGGCAGCTAATGTTGGCCAACGTTACCCCAATTGATCATTTGCACCGGGAAACCGCAGTTGCGTTGCGCTGCGCGTTGCTTTCAGCCAGATAGACGGGGCCTCGATAAAGGCCAAGCACGAGAGAAGGACCCGATGGACCAGCAATTTTACCGCATCAAGCGCCTCCCGCCCTACGTCATCGCCGAAGTTAACGCGATGCGAGCGGCTGCGCGTGCGGAGGGGCGCGACATCATCGATCTCGGCATGGGGAACCCCGACCTGCCTCCTCCGCAGCATGTGATCGACAAGCTTTGCGAGGTCGCACAAAAAGGCGATGCCCACGGCTATTCCCAATCCAAGGGCATTCCGGGCCTGCGCAAGGCCCAGGCCAATTATTACCAGAACCGGTTCGGCGTAGAGATCAATCCCGAAACCGAGGTCGTCGTAACCCTTGGCTCAAAGGAAGGGCTTGCCAGTCTTGCCACGGCCATCACCGCACCCGGCGATACCATCCTTGCGCCCAATCCATCCTACCCGATCCATACATTCGGTTTCATCCTTGCAGGAGCCTCGATCCGTAGCGTGCCGACAACGCCCGACGCGCGCTATTGGGAGGAACTGGAAGCGGCGATGAATTTTACCGTTCCGCGCCCCACGATCCTGGTGGTCAATTACCCCAGCAATCCCACTGCCGAGGTGGTGGACCTCGCCTTTTACGAACAGCTTGTGGACTGGGCGAAGTTTCACAAGGTTTGGCTGCTGTCCGACCTTGCCTATTCGGAACTCTATTACGATGGCAAGCCGACGCCCTCGATCCTGCAAGCCAAGGGTGCAAAGGATGTGGCGGTGGAATTCACCAGCCTTTCCAAGACCTATTCCATGGCGGGCTGGCGCATGGGCTTCGCCGTCGGCAACCCCACGCTGATTTCCGCGCTTTCGCGGGTGAAAAGCTATATCGACTACGGTGCCTTCACCCCGATCCAGGCCGCAGCCTGCGCCGCGCTGAACGGGCCGCAGGATATCGTGGAGAAGAACCGCAAGCTCTATCACAAGCGCCGCGACGTGATGGTGGAATCCTTCGGTCGCGCCGGGTGGGATATCCCCCCACCCCCGGCCAGCATGTTCGCATGGGCGCCACTGCCAGAACCGCTGAAGGAAATGGGCAGCCTCGAATTTTCGAAGCAACTGCTGACCAAGGCGGAAGTCGCCGTGGCGCCGGGCGTTGGCTATGGCGAAGATGGCGAAGGCTATGTCCGTATTGCCATGGTGGAGAACGAGCAGCGGCTGCGGCAAGCCGGGCGCAACATCAAGCGCTACTTTCAGGATATGGGTCTGGAAACGCCTGGCAAATGATTGCCAGGTAGGGTTCGCTCATGGGCAAACGTGGCAGTGCGGGCAGGTTTACCGTGCCCGCCAAAAGGCAAGGCTAGCGACCCATCATTCCTTGCAGACGGGCAAGCACGGTTTCGTGCAAGGGTGCTTCGAAAGCAATACCTGCACGGCCATCTTCGACCCATACAAGCTCGGCCGGCAGGGCCGAAAGCCCTGGAAGGGTGATCAGCACGCGCTCGCCTGGTCGGGCCGCCGAACCGTGGAAATCCACCATGGCTCCCCCGGCCGAGATATCCAGCACCTGTAGATCAATCGAACCACCGGTTTTCGCCCGCACTTTCCCGCGAACGACATTTGCGTCGTCACGATCAATCAGCCCTGTCGCCATGCCGGGATACCCTTCTGCCTGATATCATGGGCATAGAGGAAAGCTGTTTACCGAAACCTTACCGCGGCGGCGGGTACGGCGGTAGATCGTAGCCAAAACATCGTCCCAATTCATGCAGAACGCCATGATCCATGTCCCGCACCATCGATGCAGCTTTCAGGTCGCTAGCGAGGCCAGGTTCCCATTTTATGATCGTTGCCCCGGTCCAGAGTTACTCCGCAGGAGTTGACCGCTTCGGCCACCGTGCGGTGATATTTGCACACGGTTGTGTCCAATGCCCTGAGTTTTTCCAGCACCGGCGCGTGCGTCTCGGCGAAGTGGACGACCATGCCCGCGCGCTCCAGCCTTTCTGCAGGGCGGCGAAGCATTGCAACACCGCTGGCATCCACCCCCGTTTACCGAACGCATATCGAGGACGATGCATTCGACTTCCTCGCTTTCATGCCGCCCGATCAGATCGAAGAGTCGCTCCTCGACGTATTCGGCCTTAAAAAAATGGATGGAGCGATCGATCCAGATCCCCTTGATGGCGACCATCGAAATCGCGTCACCGCCTGCCCCGCCACCGCTTTCGGCCACTATCAACGATACCAGTGCGACAGCCCCGACTGAAGAGTATTGGCTGATGGTAAATACCGCGTAGAGCAGCGGCGGTGTGATCGCGCCGAACAGGCCCGTTTGCAGGGGCAATCCGCATGCTGGGCTTAGGCTATCGCTTGCAGCACCAGCAGGTCGAACAGTGTGAGCTCGGCAGTCCCCTCCTCCAGCAAGCCTCTGTCACCAGAGGTCCCGAGCTATCCGAACCTTGGAATTAACGCCTTGGCAGCCATCTGCCTTCCGCTGCGTAAGAAGCGCAAGGCGCTCTCTTCGCTGCCCAATGCGCAAGGGTCCCGATAAGCTCCCGGCAGTTTGGCGAAGAAAACATTGCACACATGCGAACAAGCCGCTAGTTGGCCGCCCTTCCGGCCCGATGGCGGAGTGGTTACGCAGAGGACTGCAAATCCTTGCACGCCGGTTC
>CAJXTZ010000006.1 GCA_913061345.1 uncultured Erythrobacter sp. | reverse complement strand
AGATCATGCCTAGTCTCGTGGGCTCGGAGATGTGTATAAGAGACAGGTAATACCACGTCCAGATCGAGCCCGCCCTTGTCGAACCACGCGATCCCGAGTGTAGCAGAAACGGGCAACTCCCCGCGCTGCGTCTGCACGGGGATCGAGAACTCCTTTAGCAGGCGCTGGATCGTACGGGTCAGGTGCGTAAGCAACTCGCGGTCTTCCAGCAGCAGCAGCAATTCATCACCCCCCAACCTTGCGGCGAAGCTTTCGCCAAGCCAATCAGCCTGCAGACGCTTTGCCATGGCGCACAACACCTGATCGCCAGCGTGATGACCATGGGTGTCGTTGATCCGCTTGAAATGATCGAGATCGATGATCGCACAGGCGAAGGGTTTCGTTCGCGCCGCGTCGGCAAAGCCGCCCCTCTCGAAATAGTCTACTAGATAACGTCGGTTTGCAAGGCTGGTCAGCGGGTCGGAACAGGCCTGATCGCGCATCCTGCATTCCAGTTGGTATGCCTCCGTAATATCCTGGAAGACACCCAACAACGCACGAACCTTGCCCGCTTCGCCTTGCGGCTTCCCATGTGCTCTTACCCGCTTTCTGGTCCCTTGTGCCGAGAGGAAATCCAGTTCCAGCTCGTAGGGTTCAGCGTGTGACAGCGCGCGCTTGATGGCGCGCTTCATCTTTTCAAGATTCTCGCCTGGATAGAAACTCATAGCTTCTTCCACGTCAACCTCGTCGCAGACCGGCATTTCGTGAATGGCGAAGACCTCGGGCGACCAGAAAACCGTCCCTGTCGTCGCATCTAGGCGCCAGAAACCAACCTTCGCCATGCTTTCCACTTCGCGAACCAGCTCGTAAATGGGCACGTTGGCGTATGGGCCAGTATCGATCGCTTTCGTCCTTTCCTTGCGTAAGGAAGGGGGGTTACGACGCAAAGCTTTGGTTAGTCCGGCGAAAAAGCGCATGCCCGCGTAGTAGGCATCCGAGGTTAAATCATCGTTGCGGCGCGACACACGTCGATTCCATGCGGCATAGACCAGCGACGTGTTGCTTTCGATCCAGCCACGACCCCGGCAGCGCAATTGCAGCTTCGCATCGCGGTCGTAGAACAACACACCAACCCGCGCGCCGCCATCATACTTGCCGCCGAACACATGGAACTTGGAAGAACGCACATCGGGATGAAAACGCAGCCGCCAGTTATCGCGTTCGAAGGCCCGCAACACCATCACCAGCGCATCGGTATCGGTGGTTGCGACAACAGGCGTATGCAGCGCAGATGGCCGGCTTGTTGCGTCTTCGTTCAGGCAGTTTGCGATACCATTTCTAATGTTATCAAGGGTTTAGACGGTTCTATTCCCTCTGAAACCGACGTTAAGGTTATTGCGCCTGAACATGAACAGAAGCCCAGCTCCCCGGTTCAGTTACCGCTCATCGCACCTTGTTACAACTTGTGACATCGAATGACTTCCTATCGCCGCATCACTCGAGCGGCATTGGTCAACACAAGGGAGATGTTGCAATGCAACTCGCAGAACTCATGAAATCATGCGGCCTCGCCGCGCTGGCAGCTACGCTGGCCATTCTGATGATACCGGAAACCGCCGAAGCTGCTGCAAGTGCCACTACCGAAGCGGCGGAAAATCAACAGCGCCGCGACCGCGATGCTCGACAAGACCGTCGCGGCAATCGTGAAGCGCGGCAGACACGCGGTAACAATCGTGAAGCGCGGCAGACACGCGGTAACAATCGCGAAACTCGCCGCGCTCCGCGAGAGCGCGCCGAACGACCTGCGCGCACTTCTGATCGTGACCAGGCTCGCGCTCGCCGTGATGCCGCACGGCAACAGGCTCGGCGCGTGGAAAATCGCAGCGAACGCCGAGCTGACCGAGTAGAGCGCCGCGGTGATCGCCAGGCAAACCAGGCGCGCCGCAATGGAGACCGTCGTCAGGCACGTCAGATTGACCGCCGTTCCGAACGCCGGGCAGACAACATCCGCCGGGGTGATCGCCAGGTCACCACGCGTAATCGCAGCTATCGCGATCGCGACCGCAACCGGACCTACCGCGACCGTAATCAGCGTAATTACCGCAACGATCGCCGCGATTACCGTCGTGACACGAGGCGTGAAGCGCGCCGGGACTATCGCCGGTGGAACCGTAACCAGTGGCGCAACGATCGTCGATACAACTGGAACCACTACCGCTCGAACAATCGTAGCCTGTATCGCCTGGGCCGCTACTACTCGCCCTATCGCAACTACAGCTATCGCCGCCTGAGCATCGGCTTCCACCTGAACGATCTGTTTTTCGGCAGCCGTTACAGGATCAATGACCCCTGGCAGTATCGCCTGCCCGAGGTCTACGGCCCCTACCGCTGGGTTCGCTATTACGACGATGTCGCGTTGGTGGATATCTACACCGGCGAAGTGGTCGACGTGATCCACGATTTCTTCTGGTAGTCAGCACACGCTCATTGCCGGAGCGAGTGGCCGGCAATGGACCCCCTGCCCCTAACCGGGCGGGGGGTTTTGCGTTCGTGGCTCCAAGACCTCTTGCTTACGAACGCCAGCAATGGAAAAAGCCTGGCCACCATGGCCAGTAAGACGAAATCTCCCATTCCCGTAAACGCCGACCGGGCGCGGCTTAAAACGCTGGGCAAACAGGTGCGCGAACGGCTGGCGGCGAACCCGGCGGTCTACACGATACCCAGCGAGGATGCAGAACTGTTCGCGGTGGGCGATTTCATGTCGCCTGCAGAATGCGCGAAGATGATGGAACTGATCGATGCGACGGCAAAGCCCAGCCAGGTGTTCGATCTGGAATACGAATCCGGCTACCGCACCAGCTATTCGGGCGACGTGGACCCGCACGATCCTTTCGTGAAGAAGATCGGCCGCCGTATCGACGATCTGCTGGGAATGGACCCGCTGTTCGGTGAAACCATCCAGGGCCAGCGCTATATGCCCGGACAGGAATTCCAGCCGCATCACGACTGGTTTCATCCGGACACCAGCTACTGGGACTTCGAGATGGGCCGCGGTGGGCAGCGCAGCTTCACCACCATGGTTTTCCTGAACGCTGTGGAAGCGGGTGGTTCAACCGATTTCACAGAACTGGGTATCTCGCTCGAACCCAATCGTGGCGTGCTGCTGATCTGGAACAATGCCGATCCTTCCGGGATCACGAACCCGAAAACGATGCACGCAGGCAGACCGGTTCAGGCCGGCTCGAAGTACATCATCACCAAGTGGTACCGCACGCGCGAGTGGCGCTAGGGCCAGGGCGGTTCAGCGCGCCAGCGCCTCTGCAATCAGCTTGCGCGTGTTCGCAACGCCGTACAGCGCGATGAAGCTGCCCATGCGCGGCCCTTGCGAGGAACCGAGTAGCGTCTCGTACTGCGCCCTGAACCAGTCGCGCAGGTTATCAAAGCCGTGCGCCTCATTCTTGCCGATCTCGTAGATGATGGTCTGCAAGTCCTCGGCCGCCGCATTTTCCGGTTGATCTGCCAGCCGGGCGTCCAGTTCACGTAAAGCGGCGGCTTCGTTTTCGGCTGGCGCGCGCTTTTGCAATGTCGGAGCCACGAAATCGCGATTGTAGGCCAGCGCCTTCTCGACGAGGCGAAACAGGTCCGGATGATCGTCCGGATCGGTGTCGTCCATATAGTTGCCGAGGTAGGACCACACCTGCTGGTGCGTTGCCGTGGCGCCCAGCACGCTGACAAGGTTCAGCAGCAGTCCATAGGTCACAGGCAGACTGTCGCCCGAACCTATTGGCGGTTGCGAAGTACTGGAGTCTTTCACGCGCAGCAGGTTCCAGGCCGGGTTGCCCAGCTGCTTGTCGATGGACTGTTCGGTAATCCGTTCGCGGAATTGCCAGTAATCGTCCACGGCGCGCGGTATTACATCGACATGCAATTGCTTCGCACTCTTTGGATTGGGGAAGATGTAAAAGCCCAGGCTCTCTTCACTACCGTAGGTCAGCCACTCCTCGATCGTCAGGCCGTTGCCCTTGGACTTGGATATCTTCTCGCCGTTTGCATCGAGGAAAAGTTCGTAGATAAGCCCTTCCGGCTTGCGACCGCCCAGCACCTTTGCAATCTTGCCCGATTGCACGCCGGTATCGGTCAGGTCCTTGCCATACATCTCGTAATCGACGCCCAGCGCCACCCAGCGCATGGCGAAATCAACCTTCCATTGCAGCTTGGCCTTCCCGCCAAACGCGCTCTGCTCGATCGTCGTACCGTCGGCATCGGTAAAGCGGACAACACCCTCGTCTGCATCGACCACTTCGACCGGCACCTGCAGAACATGGCCTGTCGTGGGCGAGATGGGCATGATGGGCGAATAGGTCGCTGCGCGCTCGGCACGCAAGGTGGGCACCATGATGTCGAGAATAGCCTGGTTGTTGCGCAGCACCCCGCGCAAGGCATTATCGAACGCGCCGGCATTGTAGCGATCGGATGCGGCGATAAATTCATATTCGAAGCCGAAGCGGTCGAGAAATTCACGCAGCATCGCGTTGTTGTGCGCGGCGAAGCTTTCGTGCTTCTCGAACGGGTCGGGAATACGGCTCAGCGGTTTGTGAAGATTCTCCTCCAGCATCGCCTTGTTCGGCACGTTGTCGGGCACCTTGCGCAAACCATCCATATCATCGCTGAACGCGACGAGGCGCGTGGGCGCAGGCGTACCGTCGTCGCTGGCGGCCACGATCTCGTATGCCTTGCGCACCAATGTCGTGCGCAGCACTTCCTGGAAGGTGCCAATATGCGGCAGACCGCTTGGGCCGTAACCCGTTTCGAACAACACGGGATCACCACCCGGCTTGCCATCGCGATAGCGTTTGGCCAGGCGCTGCGCCTCCTGAAAAGGCCAGGCCTTGGAAGTGCGGGCGGCTTCGATAAGATCGGTGCTGAACATAGTGCGCCGGGCTTTTGCGGATCGCGCGCTATTGTGCAAGCGCGTAAAGCATGCTGGAACCGCAGGCCACCACGCCGCGTTGGCTTGTCATTCGTTAAATTGTGCCCCCGGGGGATATTTTGGACTATATCGCTATCCTGCAAGAGCAGGTGAATTCCATGTGGACTGGCTTCATCGCCATCCTGCCAAACCTCGCCGTCGCTATCGTTGTCCTCATACTGACATGGATCGTCGCCAAATTCGCGGTGCGGATTGCCGACAAGCTGACCGGCAGATCCCACATGCGCGAAAGTCTGCGGCAATTGCTGGAAACCGTCGTTCGCCTGTTCATCTGGATTTTGGGCATAATGTTGGCTCTGATCATCGCGATACCGGGCTTCACCCCCACGGGAATGATCGCCGGACTTGGTATCGGTGCGCTTGCAATCGGCTTTGCCTTTCAGGACATTTTCGAGAATTTCCTGGCTGGCATTCTCATTATGCTTCGCGAAAAGATGCGGATCGGCGACCTGATCGAGATCGAGGGCGTGCTGGGCAAGGTGGAGAAGATAACCTTGCGGGAAACCTATATCCGCCAGCTCTCCAATGAACTTACGATCATGCCCAATTCGATGCTGTTCAAGAACGCGGTCAAGATTCTCACCGATGATACGGTACGGCGCAATGAAGTGGTCGTTGGCGTATCCTACGAGACCGATCTTGAAGTCGCACAGAAGGCCATTGAAGATGCGATGACAACCGTGGATGCCGTGGTGAAGGACCGTCCCGTTATCGTCTATGCGCAGGAATTCGGCGGAAGCTCGATCGACTTTCTTGTGCAGTGGTACGCCCAATCCGCGGCGCGCGATCTACGCCAGACCAAGAGCGAGGCCATCAAGGCTATCAAGAAGAGCCTTGATGCAGCGGGGATCGACATCCCCTTCCCAATTCAGACCAATTATTTCGCCGAACCCCTGCGTATCGAACAGGTCTCTTCAGAAAAGACGGCAGACTAGGCCAACCAAACGGAACAGATCGGCGTGGCGCGTTTGTCCTGGCTTTCTGCCCCTCGCATCCCCCGACAGGAACCGGGTGTGGGGTGCAACGAAGCTAGTCGCGGCGGGTTCTCAACGAAGGCAGCGTGGTCACTATCCGACCATCGGATGACATATTGTTTCGCGACTGGGTTTGCCATGATTGTGGGTTTGCATTCTGCTGGCTTGTGCCGGGCCGACTCATGCGACGAGTAGCGATCGAGCTTGTCACGAAACCGCCCGGATTGGGTGCGGGTACGGGACGTTCGACGTTGACAAGGCCTGCCAGCGTTTTTTCGCTTGGATGTGCTTGCGGTATCTCTTGCACGCGCGGGCTATCCTCCACGCCGTCCGGCTTTGGAGAGGGACGATAAGGCTCGATCTTCTCGACCGAAAAGCTTTCTTCCTTGCGATGCCGCAACCACCAGAAAGCCAATCCCCCAAGCGCCAACACGGCAATTCCACCAAAAAGCCATGCAAGAAAATCCCAACCGGATTGTGAGGTTTCGCCCTCTCGTGTGTCGGCCAGATTGGTCGTCGTGGGACGCACCGTCTCTGGCTGAAGGCGAGTGGCGGGGGTGGCTGGCGCTACGCTTTGCTCTGTAATCGGAGATGCGGGTTGCCCCCCAGGCACGATTGCCTCTGCTTGGGGTATCGGCTCTGCGCGCGGCGCGGCGGCGCTGGTGACAGGCTCTGTCGTTCGCTCGGGAACGGTTCGACCGGGTGTGGTCCGGCGGGGAGTGGTCTGGCTGGGCGTGGTCCGGCTGGGCGTGGTCCGGCTGGGCGTGGTCCGGCTGGGAGTGGTCTGCCGTGGGACAGGAGTGCTTGTCGGCTGCGGAGCTTCACGTGTGGGCGTCGGTGCGCTGGTCGGGCTGGCGCTCGGCTGCGGGAGCGGCTGCACCATCGGTTCGAGCCGGTTTCGTGGTGTTGCAGTCGGACCGGGCGGCAGGGTGAAGTCGTCGGGAATTCCCTGAGCGGGATCGATTGTCTGCGGTTGAGGGGCTTGCACCGCGTCAGAGCGCGCGTTTTCATCCTGCGCCAGCGAGACGGCCGGGCTCAGCGAAAACGGCATAGCCGCTATTAGTACGATTCTCGGTATTCTGGCCATGGCGCCAACGCCATAGGCACCTTGCGTCTTTCGCGCCAATGAATGAATGGCGGCAAGTCCTTCTATCCTATCAAGCAAGCCGGTACACGCGATGGGCGGTACTGGAATTGCGACAGATCGCACGCTCCCTTCAGACCTTCGGCAGTTCATCCACGGCTTCGTGATTGCAAATCCGTTTACATTTCGTTCTCACCCAGATTAGTGAGCGATGATGGCCGAAACCGTCCTATCCACCGAAGATGTACCCCTCCCCGCCCTTCATGCCAGCCATGCGGGCAGTTGGCTGTGCGGTAGCGAAGGCGCAGTGCGGGGCAGTTCCAAAGGCGAGGCAGTGATGGCCGCCGCCGATACGCCGCACCTTATCCTCAACGCGCCGTTGATCGCCACCCGCCTTGGCTATCCCGACCTTTCAGGCCTCGATTTGCTGGAACTGTTCGCCTTCGTCCACCCGGCGGTTTTCTGCGTGCCGACACCCAAGGGGCTTGCCCATGCCCTGGGTCTGCCAGAGCCGGAGGATGGCGCACAGGTTCCCAAACTGCTGCGGCAGGCGGCTGGCGTACTGCTGGCGACGTGCGAGCGGGAGGACTGGGCCGCGCGAGATGGCGCCTGGAGCGTGTTGCAATCGCTGGCCCGCCTGCGCTGGCCCTGGGCACAAGTTCTCGGCCCCCACGTCGCCAAACCGGAACGTGCCGAGAAGTGGTTGTTCTCCCGCCTTCCGGAATGGGAGGAAAGTGCGGAGCGCCCCCAGCCTGTGCAGGTTGCGCTGGACGAGAACGCCATTCAGGGGCAGCTTGAACGGCTGACTGGCGAAGGGTCTGAAAAACGCGACGGGCAGCGCGCCTATTCTCGCGACGTCGGCAACATTTTTGCTCCGCGCGAACGGCGTGACAAGCCGCACGTGCTGCTGGCTCAGGCGGGCACTGGCATTGGCAAGACGCTGGGCTATCTCGCCCCCGCCTCGCTATGGACGGAGACAACCGGCGGCACTGTCTGGGTGTCTACCTATACCAAGAACCTCCAGCGCCAGCTCCGCAGCGAAGCCAGCCGCGCCTGGCCCGATCGACGCGCCGATGGCACGCGCCCGGTGGTGGTGCGTAAGGGGCGGGAAAATTACCTTTGCCTTCTGAACCTCGAGGATGCCTTACAAGGCGGCTTTGGCGGACGCGCGGCAATCCTGGCCCAACTGGTGGCACGCTGGGCAGCCTACTCGCAAGATGGCGACATGATCGGTGGAGATCTGCCCGGCTGGCTGGGCACGCTGTTTCGTCAGCGCGCCATCCGGTCGCTGACGGATCAGCGCGGCGAATGCATCTATGCCGGCTGTCCGCATTATCGCAAGTGCTTCATCGAACGCGCGGCCCGCGCCAGCGCGCAGGCCGATCTGGTGATCGCCAATCACGCGCTGGTGATGGTGAATGCCGCGCGCGGGCGTGACCATGCCCAGCGCCCCACGCGCATCGTGTTCGACGAAGGTCACCACGTTTTCGATGCCGCCGATTCCACCTTTGCCGCCGCGCTGACGGGGCAGGAAGCGATCGAACTCAAGCGCTGGATCCTCGGTCCGGAACGTGGTTCGAAAGGGCGGCGGCGCGGCCTTGCTGCCCGCCTTGCCGATGTTGCCAGCTATGACGAAGCAGGAGGCGAGGCCATCGCGGCTGCCTGCGAAGCGGCACAGGCTATGCCCGGAGAAGGCTGGCTCGGTCGTCTTGCCGAGAATGAACCGTCCGGAGAGCTGGAGGTCCTGCTCGCCGCCGTGCGTGCCGTAACCTATGCGCGCGACGAAAGCGGCGCGGTGGATGCAGGTTACGGTATCGAGACAGAGGCTGCCGGGCTGACCGGCGATTTCGTGGAACGCGCGCAAGCGGCGCAGAACGCGCTTACAGAAATTCGCAAGCCCCTCATCAAGCTGGGCCTGCGTCTGGAGGCCATGCTGGAAGATGCACCGGACTGGCTGGATGCGCAGGGTCGCGCACGAATCGAAGGCGCGCGTTTCTCCCTCGCATGGCGGATAGACACCCTGGCTGCGTGGGAGGCGCTGCTGACCAGGCTGGGCGGACCGGCAGACCCCGATTTCGTCGATTGGCTGAGCGTGGAGCGCAACGACACGCGCGAGTTCGATATCGGCCTGCATCGCCGATTCGTCGATCCGATGAAACCGTTTGCCCGCGTCGTGCTGGAACCCGCGCACGGGGTGATGCTGACCAGCGCCACCTTGACGGACCGGAACGAGGAAGGCCCTGACTGGCCCAGCGCCATCGCCCGGTCAGGCGCCCTGCACATCGAGGTGCAGCCGCGTCTTGCCGATGCCACCAGCCCGTTCGACTACGCCAGCCGCGCCGAAGTGCTGATCGTGACCGATGTGAAGAAAGGCGACATCGCCGGGTTGGCCGGTGCCTATGCCCGCCTTATCGAGGCGAGCAAGGGCGGCGTGCTGGGCCTGTTCACCGCGATCAGACGGCTGCGCGCCGTGCATGGCCGCATTGCAGACCGGCTGGCGCGGGAGGGTTTGCCGCTGTTCGCGCAGCATGTCGACCCGATCGATACCGGCACCTTGGTGGATATCTTTCGCGACGATCCCCACGCCAGCCTGCTGGGCACAGACGCGTTGCGCGATGGGGTTGATGTGCCTGGCCACAGCCTGCGCTGCGTGGTGATGGAGCAGGTGCCGTGGCCCAAGCCCAGCATCCTGCATCGCGCCCGGCGCGCGGCTGGCGGTGGAAGTTCCTATGATGACAAGATCATGCGCGGAAGACTGGCCCAGGCTTTTGGACGACTGATTCGCAGCCGCGACGACAGCGGATACTTCATCGTCCTCTCCCCCGCGTTCCCTTCTCGCCTGCTGACCGCCTTCCCGCCCGGTGTGCCCATCACTAGGCTGACGCTGGACGAGGCTTTACAACGCGTCGCCACGCGTGTTTCCTGTGACGACGCCAAATTTGAAGAGGATGCGCGCACGTGAAACGCCTTGGCCTGCTGCGCCATGCAAAGTCCGACTGGGACGATATGAGCCTGCGCGATTTCGATCGGGGGCTGAATGCGCGTGGCCGCAAGGGTGCCGAACTGATGGGTGCCCATATCCAAGAACAGCGCGTCGCGTGGAACCTCGTGCTCGCCAGTCCGGCAGAGCGGGTTAAGCTGACGCTGGGATCGAGCGGGTTGGATGTGCCTGTCCAATACAAGGAAGCGGCCTACCTCGCTGATAGCCAGACGCTGATGCAACTGGTGTCCGCCTGCGATGACCGGGCCGATGCCGTGCTGATGGTAGGGCACAACCCCGGTTTGCAGGAACTTGCCCTCGATCTGGTCGCGGAGGACAAGGAAGACAAACTGTTCGACGAGGTCATGACGAAATATCCGACAGCGGCTTTCGCCGTGCTGGAACTGGATATCGACACGTGGGCCAACGTGCGCAGTGGGTGCGGAAAGCTTGTCCACTTTGCGCGCCCGCGCGATCTCGATCCCGAACTGGGCCCGGTCCGCGTCGGCTGATCGCACTGATTACCGACGATTTTCGAGGTTGCCTTGAATTTGAGGTGTTTTAACCGGTTATAGCGTTGGCAAGGCGGCTGCGGATGGAATGCAGACGCGCAAGCGTTTCCGACGCATCCGTATCGGGTTCTTGAGCATTGGCGGTATCACCAACGTTGAAAGTTTCCGCTCTGTCAGCGCCATCGAGCAGCGCCTTGTTGGCACCTTTCAGGGTATAGCCCTGCTGGTTCACAAGCCGATCTATCGATTCAATCGCAGCGATATCTTCGGCCCGGTAAAGGCGACGACCGCCGCTGCGCTTGAGCGGCTGAAGCATCGGAAATTGCTGTTCCCAATAGCGCAGCACGTGCGGCTTTAGGCCAAAAGCTGCGGAAACCTCACCGATGGTGCGCATCGCATCGGGCGCCTTGCCGTCATCGAACCGGGGCATTCAAGATCGTATCCCGGCCATCAGCCCTGGGCGATACGCTCTTTGAGCTTCTGACTGGCGCGGAACGTCATGACCCGGCGCGGAGTAATCGGAACTTCCACCCCGGTCTTGGGATTGCGTCCGATACGCTCTTTCTTGTCCCGCAGGACGAAGCTGCCGAACCCGGAAATTTTTACGTTTTCGCCATCAGACATCGAATCGCACATTTTGGCGAGGATCGCTTCGACGAGGTCAAGGCTCTCCGCCCGAGAGAACCCCATCTTGTGATTAATCGTTTCAGCCAGGTCCGCGCGCGTAAGCGTACCGACGGATCGCATTACATTCATGCGTTCCCACTCCTTTTTCCTGACGACCCAGAACTTTTATGTAGTAAAACCAACCGTTGCGCAAGGCGGCGCGCAAATTCTTGGGTAAACTCTAAGCGCGCAGCAATGCCGCGCCCCAGGTGAAGCCGCCTCCCATGGCCTCCAGCATCACCAGATCACCCTTCTTGATGCGCCCGTCCTTGACGGCAACATCATAAGCCAGCGGCACCGATGCGGCGGAAGTGTTGGCGTGCCTGTCTACCGTTACCACCACTTTTTCCATCGGAAGGCCCAGCTTGCGCGCCGTGGCATCCAGAATGCGTAAGTTTGCCTGGTGCGGTACGACCCAATCGACGTCTGCGGGCTGGAAACCTGCATTTTCCAGCACTTCGGTCAGCACGTTGGAGAGGTTGGTGACGGCGTGACGGAATACTTCCCGGCCCTTCATACGCAGTTTGCCCACCTCTCCGGTGGTGGATGGGCCGCCATCGACGTAAAGCATTTCGCCATGCTCTCCGGCAGCATGCAGCTTCGAGGCGATGATGCCTGCCTCGCCTTCTGTATCGCCTTGCGCCTCGATCACGAAAGCACCCGCACCGTCGCCAAACAGGACGCAGGTCGCGCGGTCTTCCCAATCGAGAATGCGACTGAAGGTCTCAGCCCCGATAACGATAGCGCGCTTGGCCATCCCGGCGCGCAGCATGGCATCGGCCGTGCCCAGCGCATAAAGAAAGCCGGAGCATACCGCCGCAACATCGAAGGCCGGGAAGCCCGTGCCGCCTAACTGGTGCTGAACCTTGGTAGCTGTTGCGGGAAAGGTATTGTCCGGTGTGGCAGTGGCAAGCACGATCAGGTCGATATCGGCGATGGTCAAGCCTGCATCGTCCATTGCCGCCTGAGCGGCTGCCGTTCCCAGCGAAGCGGTCGTCTCCCCCTCCCCGGCGATATAACGTTGGGTGATGCCCGTGCGTTCGCGAATCCATTCGTCACTGGTATCTACGCGCTTGGCCAGCTCTGCATTGCTGACGCAATCCTTCGGCAAGGCCGAACCGGTTCCCAGGAGGACAGAGCGTATCACTTGCTCACCGTCGTTTCTGTCGGGTTCGTGGCACTGCCGCTCAACGCTTCTTCACCCATTTTGGAAAGGTCTGCGGCGATCCGGTCGGTAATGTCATCCTCCAGCAGGCGTGCGGTTACGGCGACGGCGTTGGCCACGCCTTGCGCATTGGCGCTGCCGTGCGACTTCACGATAACGCCATTCAGGCCCAGGAATACGCCGCCATTGTGATTGTTGGGATCGAGGTGATGCCTCAGCAATTCGGTAGCCGGACGGGACACGAGAAATCCGATCTTCGATCGCAGGGAACTGGTGAAAGCTGTTTTCAGAAGGTCGGTGACAAACCGGGCCGACCCCTCGATCGCCTTCAGCGCTATGTTACCGGAGAACCCGTCGCTGACCACGACATCGACCTGACCGCGATTGATCTTGTCGGCTTCCACGTATCCGTCGAATTGCATGTCGAGGTCCGTGGCATTCTGCAGCAACTGCGCCGCGCGTTGCAGATCATCAGTGCCCTTGATGCTTTCGGTACCGATATTCAGCAAGCGGACGCGCGGGGTGCGCCCCTTGTTGACGATGCGCGAATAGGCAGCGCCCATGATGGCGAACTGCACGAGGTTGCGCGCGTCGCAATCGGTATTGGCGCCAAGGTCCAGCATGATCACGTCATGCTCTTCCAGCGTGGGTAGCAGGGCGGCAAGAGCTGGCCGGTCGATGCCCGGCATCGTGCGCAGTGCCAGCTTGCTCATGGCCATGAGCGCACCGGTATTGCCCGCGCTGACCGCGGCACCGCAATCGCCATCTTTCACAGCGTTTATAGCAAGGCCCATGCTAGTCGTCTTTGCACGGCGCAGCGCGCGGCTGGGCTTCTCGTCGCCCGCCACCACATCGTCGCAATGCAGGATTTCCGATGCTTCGCGCATGCCGGGGTGATCGTCGAGAGCGCGCTTGATGCGCTCCTCGTCCCCCACCAGCAGGAATTTGAACTTGTCGTGGCGGCGGCGCGCAAGCGCCGCTCCGGAAACCATGACGCGCACGCCATGATCCCCGCCCATCGCATCAACCGCGATACGGGGCAGGCTCATGTGCGCGACCTCCTTCGTCCGGTTTGGACTTTACAGGCCCTTGGGCTCGATAACCTGACGACCATTGTAGTGGCCACAGGCATTACAAAGCATGTGCGGGCGCTTCAGCTCGCCACAATTGGAGCATTCGTGGAAGGCTTCCACCTTCAGCGAATCATGTGACCGGCGATTGCCCCGGCGATGCGGCGAAACTTTTCTTTTAGGGACAGCCATGCGGCACCTGTTCCTTGAATTCGTTCAAAATTGATATCGGAGCCGCCCTAGGCCAAGGCTGTCCGCTGCGCAAGCGCGCCGGAGCAGCCCTGTTCTGAGGATGCGGCGAAGGCGCGCGCTATAGCGACTTCTGGAACAGTTGCAAGCACGCCCGCCCAGTTCTAGCGAGAGAAAGAACCTAGTGGTGAGGAACTTGGATGGCGAATCTTCATACCAGTCTGCTCAGCGCGGCCGTTGCGGCGCTGTCGAACGTCCTGCTGTCCGCGCGTTGCAGACCCGCCAGATCGGCATTGTCGTAACCTTCGTTCTGCCTATCGGCGGTAGCATCTGGGCAACGCTGGTGGCCTTTCGCGGAGTCTAGCGAGCCAGCGCCGCATCGCTCACGAATGCGTTGCTCTGCCGTTCCTGGCCGAATGTGCTGGTGGGACCGTGGCCTGGCACGAATGTCACGCTATTACCTAGCGGCCACAGCTTCTGGGTAATCGCATCGAGCAGGTCCTGATGATTGCCCATGGGAAAATCGGTCCGCCCGATGCTGCCCTGGAACAATACATCCCCGACAAAAGCAAAGTTGCTGGCGCGATGGAAGAACACCACGTGTCCGGGCGTATGGCCCGGACAATGGAGAACCTCCATCGTCACCTCGCCAAAACTGACGGTATCGCCATCATTCAGCCAGCGCGTGGGTTCGAAAACCTTGCAGGTCATCTGAAAGCGCGGCCCATCGTCCTCGAGCCGGCTGATCCAGAAGCGATCATCCTCGTGCGGGCCTTCGATCGGCAAATCCAGTTCCTTCGCCAGCATGCCTGCCTGCCCGCAGTGATCGGCATGCCCGTGGGTAAGCAGGATTTTTTCCAGCGTTACCCCGGCCTTCGAGACGGCTTCCTTCAGCTTGTCCAGTTCCCCACCCGGATCGACCAGCGCCCCGCGCATGGTCTTTGAACACCAGACAAGCGAGCAGTTCTGCTGGAACGGGGTAACAGGAATAATGGCGGCGCGGATTGGGGCTTCACTGGTCATGGCGATTAGGTGGCGAACGCGTGCGCGGGTTGCAAGCGGTGATTGTTCGCAAAGCCGGTGAGGTTCGACTATCGCGTGGGGATGAACGGTTGGCGCGAAGTATGGTTCAAGTTGCGATATCAATGGCAGGTCCACTACCTGCTGCCGCTTGTGATATTTGTTCCGGCGATGGTTGCGCTTCTCGCAATTTTCTGGCGCGACCCACTGCGCTTGGAGAGAGAGCCGGGCGAAGCTGTGGCAGCGCAGATAACCAGCATGAGGATCCAGCAGAATCGTTACCAGGGGCGCAGCGCCGGCCTCGTCGTGGTAGCCAAGTCCGAGGGAGGTGCGTGGGGAAGCCGAACAGTTTTCCCGTCCGATATTGAGGGTTGCAGGGTTGGCGACGCCATCAGAGCTGAACAGGTGGGGGTGAAGCTCTATCTCTATCCCGAACCCTGCGCCAACTAGATCGACGAAATCAAACCCGCCCGCTTTTCCAAACCACGCGGCCAACGATTGCAAACTCGTCTGCGCTTACATCGAGCGGCGGATAGGCAAGGTTCTGGCTGAGCAGCGAAAACCGCCCACCCCCTTTCGAAGCGACGCGCTTTACCAGCAGAAACTCATCCAGCCGCACGACGTGTACGCCGTCGCGGAAAGGCTGCTCGCGGCAATCCACCAGCACCTCGTCCCCCTCGCGCAGCAACGGTTCCATCGAATCGCCCACTACGCGGATGGCGGAAAGGCTTGTGCCATCGAGACCCTGTTCGCTTAGCCAGCGTTTCGAGAACCGGAAGGCATCGAAAACCTGTTCCTGCGCGCCAGCGGCACCCGGACCGGCGGAGGCGTCGACTTCCAGGCGGGGGACTTCAACCCACTCGCCGCCAGCATACGAATCATAGGAATTTTCCTTGGGCCCACCCAGCACGGTTTCCTCTACACCGAGGAATTGCGCGAGAACCCGACGGTCCTCCTCCTCCAGCTTTCTTGGGCTACCCTTGCTAATATATTGCTGAAGATATGTAGGGTTACGCGCGAGCATTCGGGAAAGCGAAGCCAGGCTGACGCCGCGCTCTCTTGCCAGTTCTGCCAGTTTCTCACGCGGTTCCATCGTACAATCCTACGTTATCGGAAAAATCTTCCTACACGAAGTATTTTTCCTAGACAAGTAGGATTTGGATCGCAAGATGAGCGAAATCGAGTCGCACAAGTGCTCGTTAGACAAGGGAAAAGGAAGAGGGGTCCGCACCATGCTCATCCGCAAAATCGAAGTATTTCTGCGCCACACGCGCATGCCACCTACCAAGTTCGGCCGCCTTGCGACTCGCGATCCGCGATTCGTACTCGATCTGCGCAATGGCCGTACGCCCCGCCCCTCTACAGAAAAACGGGTAGAACATTTCATGAACGAATACCGCGAGATGACCAATGCATACTGATTCGATTACTCCTCTCCCCGCCCGGCATCGTAACCGTCGTGGCCCGCGTGAACGACTGGCGGAAGCCTTGATCGCGCTGTCCGGCGGAAAGGGCCGAATAGATAGTCATTCCGAAAAAAGCTGGGCCAGCATCACCTTTGCCGGAGCGCGGCATCGTATCCGAATGGTGTTCGAAGGCGAGGACGCGGTGGAGGCAGGCGAGTGCTTCATCGTATTCCTGCCCGAACACGAATTTGCAATTCCTGGCCAGCTGGTGGCCGACGCGGCCATAAGAGAGGTGGACAGCACTGCTAAACCGCCCAAGCTGACAGTCATCTGCGAAATACTGTTGCTGGAGGAAGGATGAGCCAGTTCGCTACCCCCTTCACCTCGTTCAGTCCCGGCGGATAATCAGGTTCCGGATCTCGGTCATGTCTTTCATGGCAAAGCGAATGCCTTCGCGGCCGAGACCGGAATCCTTCACACCGCCATAAGGCATGTTGTCGACTCGGTACGACGATACGTCGTTCACCACCACGCCGCCGACGACAAGGGCATCCCACGCATCCAGAACCTGGTGAATGTCGCGGGTGAAGATCCCTGCCTGCAAGCCATACCGACTGTCATTCACCTGCCCCAGAGCTTTATCGAAATCACTGAACTTTGACAGGTTGGCTAGCGGGCCGAACGCTTCTTCGGCGTTAGCGTTACAATCGCGCGGCACGTTTTCCAGCAAGGTCGCCTGCAACATTGCGCCATCCTGTTCGCCTCCGCACAGCAAGGTTGCACCAACGTCCACGGCGTCGTCGATCCAACCCTTGAGACGGGTGGCTTCCTTTTCGGAGATCATCGGACCGATAAAGGTATCACGGTCTTTGGGATCGCCCGCAACCAGCGACTTGGTTTTCTCGACCAACATGTTCTTGAAAGTATCGTAGATATCGGTGTGAATGATGATGCGCTGCACGCCGATGCAGCTTTGGCCGCTTTGATAAAAGGCACCGATGATGATCCGTTCCAGCGCATGATCGAGATCGGCATCCTTGTCGACCACGACTGCCGCGTTGCCACCCAGTTCCAGCACCACTTGCTTCTTCCCTGCCTTGGCCTTCAGCGCCCAACCGACATTGGGCGATCCGGTGAAGCTGAGAAGTTTCAGCCGCTCGTCCTGTGTAAACAGGTCCGCCCCGTCCCGGCTGGTGGGAAGGATGGAAAAGGCACCCTCCGGAAGATCGGTTTCCGCCAGAACCTCCCCCATAATCAGCGCGCCGAGCGGCGTTTTCGATGCAGGCTTCATCACGAAGGGACATCCCACAGCGATGGCGGGGGCGATCTTGTGGGCGGCCAGGTTCAACGGGAAGTTGAATGGCGAGATGAAACTGCACGGCCCGATAGGCACGCGCTTCCACATCCCCATGTAGCCCTTGGCCCGCGCCGAGATATCCAGCGGCTGCACCTCGCCGAAGTTGCGCGTCGCCTCTTCCGCCGCGATACGGAAGGTGTCGATCAGCCGGTCGACTTCGCCCTCGGCGTCGTTGATCGGTTTGCCTGCCTCGACGCAGAGCGAATAGGCCAGTTCGTCGTACCGCTCGCGGAACCTGTCAACGCAGTGTTGCAATACGTCGCGCCGCTCGTAACTCGCCATCTTCGCCATCGGCTCGGTCGCACGAACGGTGCCTGCAATCGCCTTCTCGATAATGTCGGGCGTCGCCAGGGCGGTGCGAAAGGCGACCTCGCCTGTGTACTTGTCGGTTACCTCAAGGTCGGTATTGGGCTGCTCGGCCTTGTTATTGAGGTAAAGCGGATAGGTTTCCTTGAGATGCGGCATGGGATTCTCCTGACTGACAGACCGACGCAGAGCGGCGCTGTCCGTTCCGGCTCCTCGGCTTCACCCTGATTTGTCCGGCACCTCAATAGCCACGCTCTAGATCGACTTGCCCGTCAGCAGAGCATAGACATGACGGCAAACTCCGCCACTTGCCCTCCCGCAAAGCCGGAGCAGGACGGCTTGCATCAAAGCGCCCATTCCCATCCGAGAGGATCGCCGTCCATCACTTCCACGCCCTTGGCGGCGAGTTCATCGCGCAGGGCATCGGAAGTAGCGAAGTCCTTCTCGGCGCGCGCGGCCTTGCGACGGGCGAGCGCGTCCTCGATCTCGACCTCGGTGATCTGCGCGCTCTTCGGCCGAATGCGCAGGTCGGTGCGCGCAATGTCCATCAGGCCAAGCCCGAGTACGGCGTCCATACGCTCCACCACGGCGCGCTTGATGCTCACGTCGACCTTCTTCATCGCCAGTGCCTCTTCCAGGGCGGTGATGGCAATCGCCGTGTTCAAGTCGTCGCTGATCGCAGTGTCGAACTTCTCCAGCAGTGCGGCGAACTTGGGATGTTCCGGCTGGCCCGGCTCGGCATCCTTCAGTCGCTCCGCCTGCATCACCATGCGCTTCAACCGCGTCAGCGCCGCGCCCAGTCCTTCCCAGCTGAATTCCAGTTCGCTGCGGTAATGCGCCTGAAGGCACATCATACGGTAGGCGAGCGGATGGTAGCCCTTGTCGATCAGCAGTTGCAGCCGCAGGAACTCGCCCGAAGACTTGCTCATCTTGCCGCTGCGTTCGACGAGGAAGTTGTTGTGCATCCACACCCGCGCGCCCGAATTGGTCGCCTCGGATAGCCCGCCGCAACCGCAGAACGCCTGGTTCTGGGCGATCTCGTTGGGATGGTGGATCTCGCGGTGGTCGATGCCGCCGGTATGGATATCGAAGGGGAAGCCCAGCAGTTTCTCGCCCATGACGGAGCATTCAAGATGCCAGCCGGGAGCGCCCCTGCCCCATGGGCTATCCCATTCCATTTGCCGCGTCTCGCCGGTCGGGGTTTTGCGCCAGATAGCGAAATCGGCGGCATTGCGCTTGCCTTCCACCGTATCGATGCGGCCTTCCCCCTCTTCGGTTACGGCACGCGCAAGACGACCGTAGTCCGCAACGGTAGAGACATCGAAATAGAGGCCGCTTTCGAGTTCGTAGCAGTGCTTCTCGGCAATGCTCTTCGCGAACGCCAGCATCTCCTCGATATAGTCCGTGGCGACGGACCAGTGCGCGGGCTGGCGGATGTTCAGCGCCTTTACGTCGTTCCAATAGGCTTGCGTATAGTGCCCCGCGATATCCCAGATGGACTGCGCACGCTCTGCTGCGGCTTTCTCCAGCTTGTCCTCACCCGCATCGGCATCGTCCGTCAGGTGGCCGACATCGGTGATGTTGATGACGTGGGTGAGCTTGTAGCCCTTCCAGCTCAGCGCGCGGCCCAGCACATCGGCAAACACGTAGGCGCGCATGTTGCCGATATGCGGATAGTTATAGACCGTGGGTCCGCAGGTATAGACGCGCGCCTCGCCGGGGTGGACGGGAAAGAACGGCTCGATTTGCCGCGTGAGGGAGTTGAAGAGTTTGAGGTCAACCATGGCGGGCGGGCTTAGAGCGGGCGACGGCAGGGGACAAGCTGCGAGATGCTCCGGCAAATCCATTTAATGTGGAACACATGGAACACGGTTCTAAGGCGAAAAACTGCCCCGCTCCGGACAGGTCAACAATCGCCACATGAAGAGGTCTTAAAAAGCGTGCCTTGCCCATCCTTGCCCCCATCCACGAAGCCGCGCCGGTAGGAAACGTGCGATCAGGGCAACTCGAGGCCCGTCAGCTTCCAGCCTAGTCCGTCGCGAGCGAACAGCAGGATCGGGCCTGCGGTGCCGTCTTCGAATGTGCCGACTGCGCGGAAGTGGTCGAAGCCATCGCGCTCCACATTCCAATCGATGTCCTGACCGCGCAAGCGTTCCGGCAGCAACCCTGCTGCAAGCGCGCCCGAAGCGACAAGCTGGCCCACGGCATCGGGGGTCAGGGCGCGGTCCGTCACCCGTCGCCCTAGTTGCTCCGCCACTGCGCCGCCAAGTTCGCCCAGCAAGCCGCCCTGCCCTTGCCGCCGCCGTGTGGCCTCTGAAATCTGGTCGCTGACGGAAGCGCGCAGCGCGGGGAAATCGACCCGCTGCTCAAGCTCTGCGGTATCGCCAGCCTGCGCTGCGTCGGAAAGTCCCTTCATGGCGAGCCAGGGGGAGGCGAAATACCAGCCGCCGACGGCGGCGAGGATAAGTACAATGAGGGCGAAAAACCTTTTCATCACTCTACCTCGAACAGGTCTGCAAGCTGCTCTATGATCGTGCCGCCAAGCTGTTCTGCATCCATGATCGTCACAGCCTTCTTGTAATAACGCGTCACGTCATGGCCGATGCCAATGGCGACCAGTTGCACGGGCGAAATCTTCTCGATCCACTCGATCACCTTGCGCAAATGCGCTTCCAGATAGCCAGCCGAATTCACCGACAACGTGGAATCATCGACCGGCGCGCCGTCGCTGATCACCATCAGGATTCGGCGGTCCTCGGGTCGGGCCAGCAGGCGTTCGTGTGCCCACAGCAGTGCCTCGCCGTCGATATTTTCCTTCAGCAATCCTTCGCGCATCATCAGGCCAAGCGAACGGCGCGCTCGGCGCATTGGTTCGTCCGCCTTCTTGTAGATGATGTGGCGCAGGTCGTTCAGGCGGCCCGGCTGTTCAGGACGGCCATCGGCCAGCCACTTCTCGCGGCTCTGCCCACCTTTCCAGGCGCGAGTGGTGAAGCCCAGCACTTCCACCTTCACGCCGCAGCGTTCCAGCGTGCGGGCAAGAATATCCGCACTGATCGCGGCGATCGAGATGGGCCGACCCCGCATGGAGCCGGAATTGTCGATCAGCAAGGTGACAACAGTGTCCTTGAACTCCTGCTCCTGCTCCTGCTTGTAGCTGAGCGAATGGCCGGGGCTGACCACCACGCGCGCCAGTCTTGCGGCGTCCAGCAGGCCTTCTTCTTGGTCAAAATCCCAGCTGCGGTTCTGCTGCGCCATCAGGCGGCGTTGCAGGCGATTGGCGAGCCGCGTGGTGACGCCCGCAAGGCCCGCAAGCTGGCTGTCGAGATAGGCGCGCAGCCGGTCCAGCTCTTCGATATCACAAAGCTCTGTTGCCTCGACCACTTCATCGAAGCTGGTGGTAAAGGCCTGATAATCGAAGCTATCGGGAATATCCTGCCACGGCGCGTTCCGGCGCTGGGGCAATTGCATCTCCTCGCCCTCGTCGCCGGGATCGCCCTCTGCCAGTTCGTCCTCTCCGGGAGTCTGCTCGCTCTCGTCGCCTTCTCCGTCTTCACCCTCGGCCCCTTCGGCGCGGGTTTCGGGCTGATCGGACTGATCGGCACCGTCATCATCCTGATTGTCGTCGGGCGTTTCGTCCTGGCCATCGTCCGCGTCCTCGTCATCGTCGAGGCCGTCGGCATCCTCCGGTTCCATCGGCACCATGTCGAGGTGGCGCAGCATGTCGAGGCCCAGTTTCTGGAACGCGGTCTGGTCGTGCAGCGCTTCTCCCAACTGCTCGAAATCATCGCCGGTGCGGCTTTCCACGAATTCGCGCACCATCTCCACCCCTTCGCGCGCGGCGGGCGGTACGGGCTGGCCGGTCAGTTGTTCGCGCAGCATCAGGCCAAGCGCGGTGTGCAGCGGCACGTCATCAGCGCTTTGCGCACTGGCGATGGGATCGCCGGCCACGCGCCGCTCCTGCATGGCTTCCATATTGGTGCGCATGCCCGAATATTCGCTTTCGCCAATCGCTTCGTAGCGCGCCCGTTCGATAGCATCGTAACAAGCGCGCGCATCGACATCGTCAGGACGCATCCTGGCATGCAGCGCGCCGTTGTGATGGCGCAGGCGCAGGGCGAAACTGTCGGCGAAACCGCGCGCTTCGCGAGCCTGTTCCGGCGTTACGTCGCGTCCCGGCATGGGCACGCGCGCGCTCTTGCCCTGCTGTGATGGCTGGTCAGCGGTCCAGCCGATTTCCGCCTCCGGCTCATGCGCAATGGCACGCGCCGCACCGGTCAGCGCGAGTTTGAAACGGTCGAGGGGGGATTCGTCGGACATCAGGGCAACTTTCTCTGCTGCTGCCTAGAGATAGCCATGCCCCATACGCAAGGGCCTAAAGTACCGCCCCTGCGCCAAACACACTCATCAGTAACGGATCGTTGGTGGATTGCGGATTGCGGCGGATTGCGGCCTCCTCCAGGCCCATCTCGTTCCAGATGGCGTCGTCGATCTGAGCGGCGACATTGCGCGAGACGCCTGCCAGATCGATCCCCGTCAGGCCGGAGAGCAATTCTCCAACCAGCGGATCGCTCGCCACACGCATGGCATCGCCCAGTTCGGGCACCATCGCCTCAACCAACGTGACGCCCAGATCATCGCGAAGGAAGGCGGTGGCGGCAGTTGGCCCGCCGTTCACCAGTGCAAGCGCGTTCTGGATGCCGATTACCCGCACGGCATCGGCCACGATGGGCGCTGCGCGTTCCGCACCTTCAATGGCGATATCGGCAAAGGCGCCTTCCAGACGATCCTTGAACAGGGTGGAGGTAAGAATGCTGGCCACCACGCCGCCGCGCGATCCGATCATGTTGGAAAGACCCAGGGCCGCCACCTGTTCATCCCAGAAACCGCCGGGCGCTGTCAGCCGCGCGAAGGCGCGTTCGCTGGAAAGGTAAAGCAACCGCCGGACCGCATCGGTCAGGCTGAAACCGCCAAAACTCTGGCAAGCAGGCAACAGCAGCGCGCCGGAAGCTACCGCACCACCCATGAAAGCGCGGCGCCCCATGATACCGGACTTGGTGGCAGAAGTGGTCAATTCGGTCATAAGGCAACTCATCTCCTTGCAGGCAGGCTGATGCCCGCCCCATATGGCTGACAATGCCTGCAACCCGCGTCCGCCTCCTCGTTATGAACGCCGCGCTCGGCCCGCTCGACTACCGGGTGCCGGAAGGCATGGTTATCGAGCATGGGTCAGTCGTGGTCGCGCCATTGGGCCCGCGTCAGGTCACAGGTATAGTCTGGGAAGATGAACGCCTGCCGACCGATCCGGTGCCCGAGAACAAGCTGCGCCCCCTGCTGGCCGTGCTGGACGTGCCGCCGGTGCGGGCGGAACTGCGCCGCCTGATCGAATGGACAGCGGACTACTATGTCTCACCATTGGCAGCCGTGGCGCGGATGGTAATCGCCAGCGGAGGCGCGCTGCGCGGCCCTGCCACGATGACGGAATACCGGCTGACCGGCGGGACGCCCGAACGCATGACCCCGCAGCGCCAGCGCGCGATCGAGGCGCTGGAAGGAGAGCAGGCTACGATCCGCGAATTGTCGGGCCTGGCAGGCGTGTCCGAGGCCGTATTGCGCGGGCTGGTGAACCAGGGCGTGTTGGAGCCGGTGGAGGTGGACGTGGACCGTCCCTACCCCCGCGCCAATGCCGATCATCACCTGCCCGACCTGTCAGCGGACCAGCGCGAAGTGGCAGACCGGCTGGTGGAAGCGGTTGAAGCTCGCAAGTTCGCTCCTATCCTGCTGGACGGCGTGACAGGTTCGGGCAAGACCGAGACCTATTTCGAAGCGATCGGCGCAGCCATTGCGGCGGATCGGCAAGTGCTGGTGATGCTGCCTGAGATCGCGCTGACCGAGGCTTTCCTCAGCCGGTTTGAAGCACGCTTCGGCGCTGCGCCCGTGGTGTGGCATTCCTCGCTCAAGTCCACCGAGCGTCGGCGGGCCTGGCGCGCCATCGCCAGCGGGGAAGCACAAGTGGTGGTTGGCGCGCGCTCCGCTCTGTTCCTGCCCTATAACAACCTTGGCCTGATCGTGGTGGACGAGGCGCACGAGATCAGTTTCAAGCAGGACGAGGGCGTTCGCTACAACGCCAGAGACGTCGCTGTGATGCGCGCCCGGTTCGAGGAGATGCCAGTCATTCTCGCCAGTGCCACGCCCGCGCTGGAAAGCCTGCACATGGCCGACAGCGGGATATACGAGAAACTGGTGCTGCCCGCCCGTTTCGGCGGCGCGCAATTGCCCGATATTCAGCTTGTCGACCTGACCGAGGAAAAGCCCGGTAGCGGTGCGTGGATATCCCCACCATTGCGCCGCGCGCTGTTCGATCGGCTGGAGAAGGGCGAGCAATCGCTCCTGTTCCTCAACCGCCGCGGCTATGCTCCGCTGACGCTGTGCCGCCACTGCGGGTTTCGTTTCCAGTGCCCCAATTGCAGCGCCTGGCTGGTCGAGCATCGCCTGTCGAAACGCCTCGCCTGCCACCATTGCGGCCATGAAACCGCACCGCCAGAGAAATGCCCCGATTGCGGCGAACCCGATTGCCTCGTCGCTTGCGGCCCCGGCGTAGAACGGATTGCGGACGAGGTTGCAGAAATGCTGCCGGATGCACGTGTTGCCGTGGTCACGTCCGACACGCTCAATTCGCCAGAGAAAGCCGCCGAGTTCGTCGCCATGGCAGAAGCGAAGGCGATTGACGTCATCGTGGGTACGCAGCTTGTCACGAAGGGTTTTCACTTCCCCGAATTGACATTGGTGGGCGTGATTGACGCAGACCTTGGCCTGGAGGGCGGAGACCTGCGCGCCGCCGAACGCACCTATCAACAGGTGGCGCAGGTGGCTGGTCGTGCCGGGCGCGGTGCAAAGCCAGGCGAAGTGCTGATCCAGACCCGCCATCCCGAAGCGCCGGTGATCGCGGCACTGGAAGCAGGTGATCGCGATGCCTTCTACGAAGCGGAAACCGATGCGCGCCGCTATGCCGGTGCCCCGCCCTTCGGCAGGTGGGCGGCCATCATCATTTCCAGCGAGGACGAGCGCGAAGCGCGCGAGGCTGCCAACCGTCTTGGCAACACCCGACCGCACCTGGACGATGTACAGGTTTTGGGCCCCGCCCCTGCCCCGATGGCCATGCTGCGCGGGCGCTACCGTTACCGCCTCCTGCTCAACGCCAGGCGAAGTGCGGAGCTCCAGCAAGTAATTCGCGTCTGGCTTTCGCGTATCGAACACCCGCCGGGGGTTCGTATCGGCGTCGATATCGACCCTTACAGTTTCGTGTAAGTCCCACGAGTCCGGGACGCGCCTGAATCTTGCCATGCACGCCGGTATTGCGTACCGGAACTGCTGCAGGGCAAATCGAGGGTCTTAAGAAATGCGCGGGGAAGATTTGTTGAAAACGACATTCGATCCGGAGAATCCCCCGCAAATTCCAGAGGGTATCTCGCGGGAGACTATGGAAGATTTGCCATTCGCATTGGTTATCGCCGATGCGCAATTGCCAGATATGCCGCTCATTTACGTCAACGCCGCCTTTGAACGGATTACCGGCTATAGCCGCAGTGCCGTTATCGGTCGCAACTGTCGTTTCCTGCAAGGTCCGAATACAGACGAACGCGACCGGATGTCCATTCGCGAGGCCCTGAGCCATGGCGAAGAGATTACCGTCGATATCATCAATTATCGCTCCACGGGTGAGGAGTTCATCAACCGGCTGTTGCTGTCGCCGATGAAAAAGGACGGCAAGGTCACGCATTTCCTGGGCATCCAGTCGGAACAGCCCAGGGACAAGGCCTATGCGGAGCGCGCTGCAAAGCTGGATGAGCGACTGCGAGAAGTGCAGCACCGGGTGAAGAACCACCTTGCCCTGCTATTGTCGTTGATCCGCATGGAAGCCAAGAAGGGCGCAGATGCCAAGACTTCGCTGGGCGTGCTCGCGAACCGCGTCGAAGCGTTGAACCTTCTGTATGACGAGTTTTCCCGACCGGGTCAGACCGATGCGAACACTGTCGCGCTGGGCGCTTATATCTCTCGTGTTTGTAGCGCGCTCAACATGCTGGACGGCCATCGCGAAGTGAGAATGAACCTCGATACGGATGAATTCCGTGCGTCGGTGGATTCTGCCTCGCAGATGGGTCTGCTGGTTTCCGAGCTGCTTACCAATGCGCTCCAACATGCCTTCGAGGCCGAGCATGAAGGCCTGGTCGACGTGCGCCTCTGGAATCTCGAAGACGACCAGACGATTTGCCTTCAGGTATCCGACAACGGACGAGGTATCCCCGAAAACGTGGACTGGCCTAACGATGGCAGCCTTGGCGCACGCATCGTCCGAGAGCTTGTGAAAAGATTGTCCGGTAATCTTGAAGTGGAGACCGGAGAGAGCGGTACGAAGATATCGATCGGATTCCCTAAGAGTGCGCTATCTCCGCCCGCTAAGAGTTAGGTCGAGCAATTAAACGTTGATGTCGAGCAACTTGGATGTCGCTGATATTGGCATTAGTTTCGCCTGCGCACATCGGTTCATAGCAAACGATCCCACTCGATTCATCGCACCAAAGCACCCCTTTACCGTATTGAATTGAAGGGCTTGCTCCGTTACGACTGGGTGTCTGGACTGGAGATTGAAATGATGAAACGCGCTTTTGCCGCACTTGCTGCGACAACTTCCCTTGCCCTGGCCCCCGCTGCCCTTGCCGCCGACTGGTTCCGTGCGGAAACGGAGCATTTCATCGTCTATGCCGAGGACAAGGAGGAGGACACGGTAGAGTTCGCGCAGGAGCTTGAACGGCTGGATGAAGTCCTGAGTTTGTTCACTGGCGTGAAAGCCGACGGCGAAGAATTGCCGGAATCCACAAAGGTAACGGTGTTCCGCTTTGGCGAGACGTCGGACATGTCGGTGCTGCTAACCGGAAACCGCAATTTCGGTGTCGGAGGTTTCTTTATGGGCCGTGCCAACGGTTCGGTGGCTTTCGTACCGCGTCAGCGCAACAAGCGCCGCGATCGCAGCCTGCGCAACGCAATTGATGAGGACATGTTGCTCGATCCGGAGGCCACGCTGGCCCACGAATACGTCCATTATTTCATGTTCCAGCACGCCGACGCGCCCTACCCGCTATGGTACAGCGAAGGTTTCGCCGAGCTATTCTCGAACATCGAGTTCAACGAGGACAGTTTCGTAATCGTTGACGTCCCCACGTGGCGCAGTGCGTCTCTCACGACGATCCCGATCGATCTGGAGAAAACCTTTGATCCCCCTGCTCGCGGTGATCGCACCACCATCGGGCGGACCTATGCCCACGGATGGCTGATCGCCAGCCACCTGAACCTTAATCCCGAACGTCGCGGTCAGATGAGCGAATACATGGTTGCCATCGGCGAAGGTGCTTCTCCGATGGAAGCGGCCGAACGCGCTTTCGGTGACCTTGAAGTGCTGCATGATGAGCTGGAAGAGTTTCGTCGCGGTGCTGCCCGAACCTTGCGTGTGCCCTATGCAGCGAACGCCGAGCCCGAGGTCGAGATCCGTCAGCTGACCGATGCGCAAGCCGCGCGCATGGAACTGATGATCAAGTCCAAGCGCGGCGTTGACGAAGACGATGCCGAGCGCCTGGTGCGTGACGCGCGCCGCCTGGTCGCCCAATACCCGCAAAGCCCGGCAGTGCTTCTGGCAGCGACCGAAGCCGAGTTTGACGCCCGCAACTATGCCGAGGCCGAGAGCCTTGCACAGCGTGTGCTGGAGATGGACCCTGAATCGACGGCGGCGGCCAATTACTATGCCGATGTAGCCCTGCGTCGTTCGTTTGAAGATCCGGCACAGCTTGCCGAAGCGCGCCGCCGCTTTGCCGCAGCGAACCAGATGGAAACCGACCATGCGTACCCGCTGTATGGCTATTACCTGACCCACCTGCTCGACGAAAGCGAGCCGATACCCGATCAGGCGAAAATGGCCTTGGAAGCGGCATTCAGCTACGCACCGTTCGACACCAATGTCCGCCAGGCGCTGATCCATATGCTGCTGACAGAAAGCCGTCCGGCAGAGGCTCGGATCGTGGGTGCGTCCTTCCTCAACGACAGCGGCGGCTATTCTTGCATGCTGCGCAAGAAGTTCGACCAATACAACGAAGGCAACCGTGAACCGCTTCTTAAAGAAATTCGTCCCGATCATCCGGGCGAGTATCTCGACGAAGCCGCACGCGAAGCTCGTCAGGACGAATACGAGGCCGAGATCGAGGAATATGGCTGCGAGACCGACTGATCCTTAGCTGGTCGGCGTATTTTACCGAATAGTACGGGGCATCGATTGGAGCACACGGCTTCGTTCGGTGCCCTATTCTTATTCAACCGGTTTTTGGCGCGCGTCGTGGTCCATCACGGCCTTTGGTCTCAATGTTCGGCACCGCGCATTCCTGCCAGCGTTAATGACGCATGGCTTCTTCCAATACTTCCCTGTCCGACAACCCTGTTCTCGTTCCCGTTCTGGGCGACCAGTTAACGCGCGACCTCGCCTCCATCCGCGGGCGGACCAAGGATGATACCGTCATTGTGATGATGGAGGTCTGGGATGAGGCAACCTACGTCAAGCACCACAAGCAGAAGATCGCGCTGATCTTTTCCGCCATGCGCCATTTCGCCGCCGAACTGCGCGATGCGGGATGGTGCGTCGATTACGTGAAGCTGGACGATGCCGACAATTCCGGCAGCTTCACCGGAGAAGTTGCCCGCGCCATCGAGCGTCACGATCCGCGCGCCATTCACGTGGTGGAAGCGGGCGAATGGCGCGTGCAGCAATCAATCGAGGAATGGCCGGACAAGTTCGATTGCGAAGTGGACATCCTGCCCGACGACCGCTTCATCGCCTCCATCACCGAATTTCGCGAATGGGCGGAAGGCCGCGACGCGCTGAGGATGGAATATTTCTACCGCGAGATGCGGCGCAAGACCGGCCTGTTGATGGATGGCGACAAGCCCGAGGGCGGACAGTGGAACCTCGACAAGCAGAACCGCGAATCGCCTGACGAGGAGATGGACCCGCCCGAACGCGCGAAGTTCGAGCCGGACGACATGACCCGCGAAGTCATCGAACTGGTGCAGGACCGCTTCGGTGACCACTTCGGATCGCTGGAAAATTTTGCCTGGCCCGTCACCCGGGAAGAGGCCGAGGAAGCCGCCGACACATTCTTTGCCGAGCGGATCGAGAATTTCGGTCCCTATCAGGATGCCATGGTGCACGGGGAGTACGACCTCTACCACTCCATGCTTTCCACCAGCATCAACCTCGGCCTGCTCGATCCGCTGGACTTGTGCCAGCGGGCGGAGAGGGCCTATCGCGATGGCAATGCACCGCTCAACAGTGTGGAAGGTTTCATTCGGCAGTTGATCGGCTGGCGCGAGTATGTTCGCGGGTTCTACTGGTACACGATGCCCGGTTTGCAGAGCGACAATGCGCTGAATGCGCAACGCAGCCTGCCCGAATTTTACTGGACTGGCGAAACCGACATGCGCTGCATCGCCGATTGCGTGCGCTCCACCCGCGACAATGCCCATGCCCACCACATCCAGCGGTTGATGGTGCTGGGCAACTTCGCGCTGCTGGCAGGGTGTCACCCGCGCGAGGTGCAGGACTGGTATCTGGTGGTCTACGCCGATGCCTATGAATGGGTGGAATTGCCCAATGTTGCCGCGATGATCCTTTATGCCGACGGCGGCAAGCTGGCGAGCAAACCCTATGCGGCGAGCGGCAACTACATCAACAAGATGTCAGACTACTGCAAGGAATGTCGCTACTCGCCATCGAAGAAGACCGGCGAAGGCGCCTGCCCTTTCAACCCGCTCTACTGGCACTTCATGCACCGCCATCGCGGCAGGTTGGAAACCAACCACCGCATCGGCCGCATTTATTCGACCTGGGATCGTATGGACGAGGACAGGCAGCGCGAATATCTCGAAAGTGCAGAAGCGTTTCTCGATACCCTCGCGCCGGCACGTAAAGGCTGGGCGCGCACGGTTTAGGTGTCGCCCTTCTCCCGCCGCAGCAGTTCGGCCTTTATCTCGGTGCCATAGGCATAGCCGCCTAGACCGCCGTCTGCCGCGATTACGCGATGGCAAGGGATCAGCACGGCGATATTGTTCGCGCCGTTTGCTCCACCCACCGCGCGGCTGGCCTTCGGCGAACCAAGCGTTGCCGCGAGTTGCCCATAGCTGCGCGTCTCGCCCGAAGGGATACGGCGCAGTTCTTTCCAGACGCGCTGCTGGAACGCGGTGCCTTGCACGTCCAGCGGAATATCCTGCCCCGTGCCCGGTTTCTCTACGGCTTCAGCAACTTGCGCGAAAAGGTCGCGGAACGCGTCATCCCCTTCGATCAGTTCGGCCCTGGGGAAGCGGGTGCGCAGTTCTGCCTCGCCTTCGTTGAAAGCCAGGCAGCACACACCCTTGTCGGTTGCCGCCACCAGCATCCCGCCCAGCGTGGTTTCGACAATGGCATAATGAATGGCCCGTCCCGCGGCTCCGTCCCGCCTGTCTTTGGCGCTCATTCCCAATTGCCCTTTCATGTCATCGTAAAAGCGTGATGGTGTCGAATAGCCCGCCTCGTACATGGCATCGGTCACGCTTGGACTGCGCGTCAGCGCCTGCTGCGCCCGTTCGCGTCGCAGAGCGCGCGCGTAGGCTGCCGGCGATATACCCACCGCGCGGGCAAATACGCGTTGCAGGTGCGTGGGCGAATAATCGGTCGCCGCCCCAAGCTTTGCCAGCGGCACGGGGGCGTCGGCATCGCGCAATATTTCCAACACGCGCAGCACTGCGGCCTCTTCACGGCTCTGCTGGTCGGGTGCGCAGCGCTTGCAGGCGCGCAGACCCGCCGTCTCGGCCGCGTCCGGCGTGGCGTAGAACCGCACGTTTTTCCGCTTGGGCGCGCGGGCCGGGCAACTGGGGCGACAGTAGATCCCGGTGGAATGCACGCCGGTAACAAACACGCCGTCAAAGCGGCGATCCTTCGCCAGCGCCACGCGCCAGCGATCCTCGTCGGACATTGGCGCGTTGGGCGAGGAGGAGAGAACGGGTTCGGTCATACCAAGGTTATGCCAGCTTTGTGCAGGCTGCGCGTCCCGAAGCTTGCGGTCAATGCACAACCCTATAGAAGCGCGGGCATATGCACCGCATCGCAGCCATTTTCGCCGCCTTTCTTGCCTTACTCACGCTGGTGCCTGCAACAGCATCAGCCGATCCGGGGGATATAGAGGCGTCCGCACGCGGCGTGGTGCGTGTGATAATCATCGGCAAGGACGGGGAGGAAATCTTCCCGATTTCCCACGGCACCGGCTTCGCCGTAGGTGGAGAGCGGATCGTCACCAATGCCCACGTGGTGCAGGAGGCGGTAGACGATGATCGCCTTTCCATCGGCGTCGTGCCGGCGGAAGGGGCAGAAGCGGTCTACGCGCGGCTCGTCGCCACCAGTCCGCACAACGATCTGGCCTTGCTGGAACTGACAGAACCCTTGGGCCTGCCGCCGCTTACGATTGCGGGAAACCCGGCGCAGAGCGGCTCCGTTACCGCCGTCGGCTATCCGCTGAACGTGGATAGGGCGCAGGGCCTTGGCCAGTCCGACATATTCCGCGCCCAGCCTCCCGTCACCGCCACAGGCTTTCTGTCGGGCCGCCGCCCCAGCCGCGAATTCGACACCATTTTGCACACCGCGCCTATCGCCCGTGGCAATTCCGGCGGGCCGTTGCTGGACGATTGCGGGCGGGTGATCGGGGTGAACTCCTTCGGCACCGAAAGCGCAGGTTCCGATGCCGAGTTTTTCTTCGCCGTCAGCACGCGCGAACTGCTGCCGTTCCTGCGTGCGAATGACGTTCAGCCGCGCATCAATTCATTGTCCTGCCGCAGCCTGGCCGATCTGGAAGCAGAGGAACTGGCTCGCGCCGAAGCGCAGGCGGAAGTAGCGCAGGAGCGCGCCGAACGCGAGGCGGAGGCCCTTGCCCAGCAAACGGCAGAGATCCGTCGCACGATAACCTATGAAGTGATGGAAGCACGCTCGAACGGCATGGCCCTGGCGCTCCTGCTCTTCATCGTGGCGCTGGCCGCTTGCGGTGTGGCGGTTTACGGCCATAGGCAGCGCGACATGCGAATGCGTGCTATCGCCGGTGCAGCGGCATTGCTGGCCGTGATCGGAGCGCTTGTTACCTGGATCTCGCGTCCTGCCTTTGCCGAGATTGACGAGCGCGTCGAGGAGAGCCTTCGCGCAGGCACGCAAACCGACGGTCCTACCGGCACCATCGCCACGCCAGAAGCGACCGCAGCGGCCCAGGGTGGCAGCTACGCTTGCGTTCTGGATACGCAGCGCAGCCGCGTGGTGGGTGATCCGGCGGACGACATGACGATAGAGTGGTCTGGCGATGGATGTATAAACGATCGTACGCAATATGGATTGACGGGTGGCCGCTGGACCCGCGTGTTCGTTCCCGCGAACGAGGCCGCGGTATCGGTCAATCGCTACGATCCAGTTGCTGGCGAACTGGTGATGGAGCGATACCTGCTCGACCTTGAAACCATGCGAGAGGCCCGCACCGCACGCGGCGCCTATGCTGCGCCAGCGTGCGGAGTGGACGAGGCCGCCGCGCGCGAACTGGGCAACAGCCAGGCCGCCATCATGTCCGCCCTGCCCCCGCGCCCCAACGAACGGCTGGTCTATCGCTGCTCCCAGACGGCGGAGCTGCCCGACGGGGAAGATCAGGGATAGGGAAATCTATCCGACCCTCGCCGGTTCGGTCCTGTTACCGAGATGATCCCGCCCGGACTCGGGTTGCATGAATCAAACCTCGGTGCTAGGCGCGCGCCAACCTTGATAGGGGGCGTTTCGCGCGCTCCCCTTCAGGCAACCAGTAATTGCGTTTTCTCTGACCTTGAAGGACATTCGCGCGTGGAGCTTTCCGCCGGTATTCAGGCCAGCCTGGCAGGGCGTTATGCCTCGGCCCTATTCGATCTTGCCAGTGAAGCTGGCACGGTAACCGCTGTCGAGTCCGATCTCGACAAGCTCGATGCCGCCTTGCGCGAATCGAAAGAGCTTTCGGCGCTTATCAACAATCCGGAGATCAGCCGTAGCCAACTGGCCGCCGTGATGGCCGGTATCGGCGATCACCTTGGTCTGTCGGAATTGACCAAGAACTTTCTTGGCGTGCTGGCGAACAACCGCCGCTTGTCGAAATTGCCCGGCGTCATTCGCGCCTTCGCTACCATCGCCGCTGCCCAGCGCGGCGAAGTGCAGGCCGAAGTTGCCAGTGCCCATGCCCTCACCGATGCCCAGCTCGTCGATCTGGAAGGCAAGTTGCGTGCTCGCGAAGGCCGCACGTTGAAACTGAAATCGCGCGTCGATCCCGACCTTCTGGGCGGGCTCGTCGTCACCATCGGATCGAAGCGTATCGACAGCTCGATCCGTACCCGTCTCAACTCCCTCGCCCAGGCCATGAAGACCGCCTGAGTAGCCATATATAAGAAGGCTTATTGCAATGGATATCCGCGCCGCAGAAATTTCCAAGGTCATCAAGGACCAGATTGCCAATTTCGGCACCGAAGCCGAAGTCAGCGAAGTCGGCTCCGTCCTCTCCGTGGGTGACGGTATTGCCCGTATCCACGGCCTCGACAATGTGCAGGCCGGTGAGATGGTGGAATTCTCCAACGGCATTCAGGGCATGGCCCTCAACCTCGAGGCTGACAACGTCGGCGTCGTGATCTTCGGCACCGACGCCGAGATCAAGGAAGGCGACAGCGTAAAGCGTACAGGCACCATCGTGGACGTGCCCGTGGGCAAGGGCCTGCTGGGCCGCGTGGTGGATGCTCTTGGCAACCCCATCGACGGCAAGGGCCCGATCGTTTCCGACAAGCGCAGCCGCGTTGAAGTAAAGGCACCCGGTATCATCCCGCGCAAGTCGGTTGACGAGCCTGTGCAATCGGGCCTCAAGGCCATCGACGCGCTCGTTCCTGTGGGCCGTGGCCAACGCGAACTGATCATCGGTGACCGTCAGACAGGCAAGTCCGCCGTGGCGATCGACACCTTCATCAACCAGAAGGATGCGCACGCCGGCGAAGACGAGAAGAAGAAGCTGTACTGTATCTATGTCGCTGTGGGCCAGAAGCGCTCCACCGTTGCGCAGATCGTGAAGAGCCTCGAGGAAAACGGCGCGATGGATTACACCATCGTGGTTGCCGCTACCGCTTCGGAGCCTGCTCCACTGCAGTATCTGGCACCCTACACCGGCTGCGCGATGGGCGAGTTTTTCCGCGACAACGGCATGCACGCCGTGATCGTTTATGACGACCTTTCCAAGCAGGCCGTGGCCTACCGCCAGATGTCGCTGCTGCTGCGTCGTCCTCCGGGCCGCGAAGCCTATCCGGGTGACGTGTTCTACCTGCACTCCCGTCTGCTGGAACGCGCCGCCAAGATGAACGACGACAACGGCGGCGGTTCGCTTACCGCGCTGCCGATCATCGAAACGCAGGCGGGCGACGTGTCGGCCTATATCCCGACCAATGTGATCTCGATCACCGACGGCCAGATCTTCCTCGAAACCGACCTGTTCTACCAGGGCATCCGTCCGGCCATCAACGTTGGCCTCTCGGTTTCTCGTGTGGGCGGTGCCGCCCAGACCAAGGCGATGAAGAAGGTCGCAGGTTCCATCAAGCTGGAGCTGGCCCAGTACCGCGAAATGGCGGCCTTCGCACAGTTCGGCTCGGACCTCGATCCCTCCACGCAAAAGCTGCTGAACCGTGGCGCGCGCCTGACCGAGCTGCTGAAGCAGCCCCAGTTCTCGCCGATGCCGGTAGAAGAGCAGGTCGTGTCGATCTTCGCAGGCACCAACGGCTATATCGATAGCGTAGCGGTTGACCGCGTGACCGAATACGAAGCCGCCATGCTCAGCTACATGCGCAACGAGCACGCCGATGTTCTCAAGACCATTGCCGACACCGGCAAGTTCGAGGACGACACCCGTGACAAGGTCAAAGCTGCGCTCGACACTTTCGCCAAGCAGTTCGCCTGAACCGTTCAAGAGACAAGATAGGGAGCCGAAATGGCTAGCCTCAAGGAACTCAAGGACCGGATCAAGTCGGTCAAGTCCACGCAGAAGATCACCAAGGCCAAGCAGATGGTCGCGGCGGCAAAACTGCGCAAAGCCCAGGCTGCTGCTGAGGCTGCCCGCCCCTATGCGGATCGTCTGGCAGGGGTCATGGGCTCGCTCGCCAGCAAGGTGAGCGGAGACAGCGCGCCCCTGCTGCTGCGCGGCACGGGCAACGATCAGAAGCATCTGCTCGTAGTGGTCAACACCGACAAGGGCCTGTGCGGCGGTCTCAACGCGAATATCGTCAAAGAGGCCAAGAAGCAGGCGCGCGAGCTGACTGCGCAAGGCAAGAGCGTCTCGTTCTACCTCGTAGGCAAGAAGGGCCGCGCGCCGATCAAGCGTGACTACGCCAGCCAGGTCGATACGATGTACGACACCAGCGAGATGAAGGACCCGGACTTCGCCGAAGCCGAAAAAATCGCCGACGAGCTGGTGGCCAAGTTCGAGAAGGGCGAATTCGACGTCGCTCACCTCGTTTATCCGATCTTCAAGAGCGCGCTGTCGCAGGATCCCACCACCACGCAGATCCTGCCGGTTCCCGCTCCGGAAACCGTCGAGGAAACGGATGCAGTCGTGGAGTACGAGCCCGACGAGGAAGCCATCCTCGAAGACCTCTTGCCGCGCTACATCAAGACGCAGCTGTTCGGCGCATTGCTTGAGCGCGAGGCTTCCGAGCAGGGTGCCTCAATGACGGCGATGGACAACGCCACGCGCAACGCTGGCGACCTGATCGACAAGCTCACCATCCAGTACAACCGCAGCCGTCAGGCTGCGATCACCACCGAACTCATTGAAATCATCGCGGGCGCCGAGGCGCTCTGACCAGGAAAGACATGACAGTGAAGATCAACTCCCTCACCCTTTGCCTTCCCCTGCTGGTGCTGGTCGCCTGCGGCGAGGAACCCACACCCGAACCTGCTGTCACGCCTGTGGTCGAAGCAGAGCCGGTCGTCACCCTGCCGGCTCCGGACGAAGCCCTGTTCGCCGAACTCTATGCCGAAGCGTGCCCTGACGCGGAAGCTGTCAACACCTCTATCTGCCGCCGCGCAATGGGTGCAGAAACCGTTTCTTGCGAGTACGGTCTTGGCGACGACGAATATCTTCGCAACGACGCCACCCTCGAAATCAGCGAAGCTGGCGATGCCTGGGTCATCGCCGATGCCGAGGCGGTTTGCGCCCAGTAATCGCTGCGTAATCGACGCCTAACAGTTAAACCAAACCAGACACCTTTTTGACGCCACAGGATACCAATCATGGCTACCGCACCCGCTCTCAACCAGACCACCCCCAATGTCACGGGCAACGGCTCCATCGCCCAGGTTATCGGCGCTGTCGTCGACGTGACCTTCCCCGGTGAGCTGCCCGCAATTCTCTCCGCTCTGGAGACCAAGAACGGCGACAACACGCTGGTTCTGGAAGTTGCCCAACACCTGGGCGAAAACACCGTTCGCACCATCGCCATGGACGGCACCGACGGCCTGACGCGCGGCCAGGAAGTCATTTCCACCGGCAAGCAGATCAACGTGCCGGTTGGCCCCAAGACCCTTGGCCGCATCATGAACGTGGTGGGTGAACCCATCGACGAGCGCGGCGCAATCGGCGCGGACATGACCATGCCGATCCATGCCGAGGCTCCGCTGTTCGTGGACCAGTCGACCGAAGCCGACATCCTCGTGACCGGCATCAAGGTGATCGACCTCCTCGCGCCCTATGCAAAGGGCGGCAAGATCGGCCTGTTCGGCGGCGCTGGCGTCGGCAAGACCGTGCTGATCCAGGAACTCATCAACAACATCGCAAAGGGCCACGGCGGCGTGTCCGTGTTCGCCGGTGTGGGTGAGCGCACCCGTGAAGGTAACGACCTTTACCACGAATTCCTCGACGCCGGCGTTATCGCCAAGAACGAAGCTGGCGAAGCGATCTCCGAAGGCTCCAAGGTGGCCCTCGTGTTCGGCCAGATGAACGAGCCTCCCGGTGCGCGTGCCCGCGTGGCGCTGTCCGGCCTCACCATGGCGGAATATTTCCGCGACGTGGAAGGCCAGGACGTGCTGTTCTTCGTCGACAACATCTTCCGCTTCACGCAGGCCGGTTCTGAAGTGTCGGCCCTTCTTGGCCGTATCCCCTCGGCAGTTGGCTACCAGCCCACCCTGTCCACCGACATGGGCAACCTGCAGGAACGCATCACTTCCACCAACAAGGGCTCGATCACCTCGGTACAGGCCATCTACGTGCCTGCCGATGACTTGACCGACCCTGCGCCGGCAACCTCGTTTGCCCACCTTGACGCAACCACCACGCTGAACCGCGCGATTTCCGAACTGGGCATCTACCCCGCCGTGGACCCGCTCGATTCCACCAGCCGTGTTCTGGAACCGCGCGTCGTGGGCCAGGAGCATTATGAGACCGCGCGCAAGGTTCAGGAAACGTTGCAGAAGTACAAGAGCCTACAGGATATCATCGCCATCCTGGGCATGGACGAGCTTTCGGAAGAAGATAAGCTGACCGTGCAACGCGCGCGCAAGATCCAGAAATTCCTCTCGCAGCCGTTCCACGTGGCGGAGGTGTTCACCAACATCCCTGGCAAGTTCGTGCAGCTGGAAGACACCGTACGTTCGTTCAAGGCCGTAGTTGACGGTGAATACGATCATCTGCCCGAAAGCGCCTTCTACATGGTGGGCGGCATCGACGAAGCCGTCGAGAAGGCTCAGAAGATGGCTGAGGACGCCTGATCGACATGGCACTGCACTTCGAACTCGTTACCCCGTCAAAGCTGGTCCGCTCCGAGGACGTCCACATGGTGGTCGTTCCCGGCGCGGAAGGCGAATTCGGCGTGCTGGAGGGTCATGCGCCCTTCATGTCGACCATTCGCGACGGTGCGGTTCAGGTCTACAAGACCGAAGGCGGCGCGCCAGAGAATATCGAAGTGCGCGGCGGCTTTGCCGAAGTGGGCGACAACGGGCTCACAGTCCTGGCGGAGCACGTTGAGGACTGACGTTCCCCAGCGAGCTGAATTCGTTCGGCCGTATCTGCGCAAGTGGCCGGCTGAATGAAATTGCCCCCATGCCTCGTGGCACTGATCGCCCTTGGCCTCACATCCTGCGTCGATAATAGCCAGGATATTCATTACATCCCGACACCTCCAGCGGTGGTCGATGAAATGCTTCGTCTCGCGCAAATCGAGAAGGGAGACGTTCTCTACGATCTTGGTTCTGGCGACGGCCGGATCGTGATCGCCGCAGCACGCGATTATGGCATCACGGGCGTCGGTATCGAAATCGACGACGCACTACTGGAACGCTCACGAAAAAATGCGCGCGAGGCCGGGGTTTCGCATCTCGTGGAATTTCGTAACCAGGATCTGTTCGAGACCGACCTGACCGAGGTGGACGTGCTGGCGATTTATCTTGGCTCGACGCTGAACCTGCGGCTTCGTCCACGCATCCTGGAGCAGATGGAGCCCGGTTCGCGGGTGGTCAGCCAATCCTTCGCGATGGGCGGCTGGATTCCCGATGTCGAAAAGGTGGTTGAAAACCATAACGTTTTCAAATGGACGGTGCCGGAACAGTTTATTGACGGATTTCCCAGCGTACTGCCGGAAGACACGTCGAGCGAATAGCGCTTCCTCCACATTTATGGATCGAGCCATGGCATGATTTCCGGCCAGTATCACGTGGCCTATCCTACAGCCAGTTCTAGACCCCAGTGTTCTACGGCTCTTGAGTGCTGGGATGAACGGATGCGCGGTGAAATTCTCTGGCAGGGTGTCAATTTGACGGATCGCACTATCCGATTGAAAAACTGTAATTTCGCGCACCGCCGTGCACTGTCACGATGTCAGCTTCGTCAAGTTCGCCTGGCCGTGCGGGTCGGCGCATGGAAATCGGGTGGCTTCTCCGCAACCCACGCCACGAATTTCGCCATCTCCTCCAGCGCGAGGAGGGGCTCACGCGCGCCGTCCATCTTGGCAAGCTCCGCGTTGGAGGCGTGGGCGTGAATAGTGCGATGGCAGATCGGATGGACGGGAACCCTCGCTCGTCCCTTCTTGGCCTTGGGCACGGTGTGGTGCCACTGCACCTTCCTGCCAAGCGGCCTCTCGCACAGCCAGCACGTCTCGCTTTGCGCCTCGCTCATAATCGCTTCTTAACCATGTTGCGCGATTGCGCACCAGACAGGAGACATTTTCCGCGATGAATGGCGTGGCAGCAGTTTCAGGCAAAGCAGAAACGACGCGCGTGACAGCGTGGCTGCGCGGCGATGCCGTGTGTCTTACGCTGATCGCTGGCTTTACCTTCGCCCTGCGCAGTATCTGGTTCGGCGATCCGGTGGCCGATTTCGACGAGCAGTTGTACAGTTTCATCGGCTGGCGCATGCAATATGGCGAGCTTCCCTTCATCGACTTGTGGGATCGCAAGCCGTTCGGGCTGTTCGCCATATTCGGCCTTATCCACTTACTCTTTGGCCCTTCCGCCCTCGCCTATCAGCTCGTCGCGACCGGCTTTGCCGTGGCGACCGGTTGGCTGACGTTTCGCCTTGCTCGCCGCCTGGTGGACCGGGTGACAGCCAGCTTTGCAGGTATCATCGCCATTATCCTGCTGTCGGCATACGGCAGCTATTCGGGGCAAAGCGAGGTGTTCTTCGCGCCGCTGATGCTTGGAATGGTCCTGCTGCTTGTTGATACCGGTCACCCGCATTTTACCCGTCGTGCCGCAGTTGCCATGCTGCTGGGGGGGCTCGCACTACAGGTGAAATATACCGTCGCCCCGCAATGTCTGTTCTTCGGGGGTTGGGCACTATGGACGGAATATCGCCGTGGGCGCAGTTTCGGCATGCTTGCCACGATTGCCGCCCTGTTCGCCGTGATAGGGCTTACACCGACCGTAGTCGTGGGCGCGTTTTATGCGTCGGTGGGAGAGTTCGATGCTTTCTGGTTTGCCAACTTTGCGAGTTTTTTCGAACGCATGGCCGCGCCGCAGGGCCGTTGGGGCGCAAATCACGCCCTGGGCATCGCGCCGTTGCTGATCCTTGCAGCGGGAGGCGTCTACGCCGCCTTTCGCATGAACCGGCCGGAGCCTTTCGCCACATGGGCCTTTTTCGTTGGCTGGGCGTTAGCGACGTTGGCCACCGTGCTGTTGCCGGGCACGGTCTATCTCTATTACTACGCCGCACTTGCCGCGCCTGCTGCGCTGGTTGCATTGCCACTGATTGATCGCCGGGCACCGCTGCGTCTCTGGCCCGCGATGATCCTGTCGGTCATGTTCCTAGCACTGCTTTCGCTGCCGGACCGTCGCGTTCAGTCGCTTGAGGAGCGAGCCGCCAGCCGGGCCCTCGCCACGGCCATCGCGCCGCATGTCGACAGTGAAGCGAACTGCCTGTGGATCTGGGACGGCCCCACAGTATTGTACCGGCTGGCGAACAGCTGCGTGCCCACGCGGTTCGTCTATCCCGATCATCTCAACAATGCGCTGGAAACAGGCGCACTGGACGTCGATCAGGTAGAAGAGGTTGTGCGCATACTGTCGCAAGCTCCCGGCGCGATCGTCACGGCGGATAAGGGCGTGACGATTCGCAATCCGCAGGCGGCTGCCTTGGTGGAAGATGCTCTTGCGCAGGGCTACCGGGAACGTCTTACCGTGGAAATGCATGGCCGCCGCGTCACCGCGTGGGTGCGGCGGCACTCGCGATAGGTCAGGCGGGTACTTTCGTGCCGCGACGATTGCGCCCTTGATACCAGAGCCAGAGGCCAGACGCGATGATGAGCGCAGCACCCAGCATCGCGGTAAGATCCGGCACCTCGTCGAAGAACGCATAGCCGATCAGCGAGGCTGCGATCAGCTGGCCATAGGTCATGGGGGCGACCGTGGCCGCGCCCGCCCGTTCGGTACCAAGGTAGATCAGCCAGTGTGCGACACTGGCCGTAACGGCGACGATCGCCATGCGCGCCGCGACATGCCACGCAGGCCATTCGACCCGCAGGCCAGCAAAGCCGCTGAAATGGCCTGCGATCATGGCAGCGAGCAGGATGACGGTTGCGAAAATGGCGACATAGGACTGCATCGCCAGCGCGCTGCCCCTGCCCGCCACCGCGCGATTGGCAGTCACGAGGATCGCCATGCCGAAGGCGGCTCCCAGCGGAAGCAATGCACCAAGACCGATCGTGGCAAAATTGGGGCGCAAGACTATCAGCACGCCGACGAACGCCACCAGGGTTGCGGCGACGGTTTGCCAAGGCAGCTTTTCTCCCAGGAATATGGCAGCAAGGATGGCAGTGAACATGGGCTGGGTAAATACCAGCGCAATCGCCTCGGTCAGCGGCATCAGCCAGACGCTGGCGAAAAAGCAGATGGTGGCCAGGCCCACTCCGAAGCCGCGCAGCCACTGCATCCCTGGCTGCGGTATCTCGCGAAGCGGCTGCAGGCCCTGCTTCATCACCAAGAGCGCGGTAAGGCCGATCGCGCCAAGAGCATATCGCCACGCCGCAATCGCCGTGGGTGCCCAGGCCCCGTCGATGCCTTTCACGATACTGTCCCCGACGGTGAGCGTGCAAAAGCCAGCCAGTGCAAACAGCAGCCCTGCCCGATCCGATTGTTGCATGGTTCTTGCAGCTCCTTTCGCGCTCCGGGCCGCTTAGAAGGAGCCTGTGCCGTCGGCAATGGCTTTCCTGAGTGCGCGGAGGACTTGCCTCGATCCGGCGAAGTTTACGAAGCGTTAAACGATCATGCTTAACAACGCCCTATAGCGCGTCCCTGCGGGCGCAATCCGGGGGCCGCATGACCAAACTGATTATCCAGATACCTTGCCTCAACGAGGCAGAGACTCTGCCCACTACGCTGGCAGCCCTGCCGCGCCGGGTGGCGGGCATCGATGAAGTGGAATACCTCGTTATCGACGACGGCAGCGACGATGGTACGGCGCAGGTCGCGCGCCAATGGGGCGTTCACCATGTCGTGTCACATCGCCGGAACCGCGGCCTTGCCGCAGCCTTTCGCAGCGGAGTGGACCGCGCACTGGCCGAAGGTGCGGATATCATCGTTAACACCGATGGCGACGGGCAATACGAAGGCAGCGATATAGCGGCGCTGGTAACCCCGATCCTGCATGGGCAGGCCGATATCGTGATCGGCGATCGCGGAGTGTCGGACAATGCCCATTTCTCTCCGCTGAAACGCGCGATGCAGCGTGTGGGCAGCGGCGTGGTGCAGCGTCTTGCCGGTACCCAGGTTTCCGATGCTGTCAGCGGCTTTCGGGCGATCAGCCGCGATGCAGCCCAGCGGATCAACATCACGACAGAGTTTTCCTATACGACGGACATGCTGATCCAGGCGGGTCGCAAACGCATGGCGATTGCCACTGTCCCGGTGCGCACCCATGCGGCAGCACGCCCCAGCCGGCTGTTCAAATCCATTCCGCGCTTCGTGATGCACACCGGCATCACGATGGCGCGCGCCTTTACCGCATATAAGCCGCTGCGGGCCTTCGTTGGGACAGGTTCGCTGATCGCCTTTATCGGCGTGCTGCCGATCTTGCGCTTCCTGTGGTTCTGGATGCACGGCGACGGCAGCGGAAATCTGCAATCGCTGGTGCTGGGCGGAGCGCTCCTGGTGCTGGGCACGCTGGTGGCGATCATGGGCATGGTGGCCGATCTGGTAGGTGCCAATCGCAAGCTGCTGGAAGAAAACATCTTGCGCACACGCAAGCTGGAAGACGCCTTGTGGGCCCTTCAGGCGCAAAACGGGCAGGCAGCAGACCTGAAAGAGACGCGGGCGAAAGCGCGCAAGAACGCTGCATGACAGTCGACGCCATGCAGGATGCTACGACGCACCGCGCCAAGGCATTTGCCATTCCGCGCATCGATGCAAAGCTCTGGCCGCTGGCCGGAATCGTGCTGGTGCTGGTCGCCCAGTTCAGTATGATCTTCACCCGCGCCATCAATTGGGATGAATATTCCTATTGGCGCGAAGTCGCCTATTTCGCTGACGGTCGCCTCGACCGCCCCTTGCAAACATTTCATGTACGCCTGTTCGAGCCGCTGGCCGGAATTTTCTCGACCAGCACCGACCATATCGTGGCCGCGCGCCTCGCCATGTTCGGATTCGAACTGGTCACGTTGTGGCTGCTCTACACCATTGCGCGGCGATTTACCGAAAGCGCCAATGCCCTGTTCGTGCCGCTGGCCTATGTCTCGGCAGGCTATGTGCTGCAGCACGGTTTCTCTTTCCGCATCGATCCCATCGCGACAGCCGGGCTTCTGGCCGCGCTATACTTCCTAATGCGGCGGCCCCTCGAAGGGAAGTCCATCGCCGGTTTCGCCATCTGTGCCGCGTTTGCCGCGATGATAACGATCAAGGTCATTCTCTACCTGCCGATCTTTGCCAGTGCCGCAGCCTGGCAAATGATGGAGGCAAACAACAGGCAGCAGACCCTGGCGCGCCTGACCCTTTGCGTAGTCGCCGCAATCGCCGCCTTCGCGCTGTTTTTCTGGCTTCACGCGGCGGGTATGACCGCACAGCAGCCCGCCATTGAAAGGTCAGGCGACCAGTTCGACTCTTCCGCCGGCTGGATCTTCTTTGTCGGTATCCCGCCATATCTGCCGATGATGCTGAAATCCTTCGTCCTGGCCCCGGTCCTGACCATGATGATCGCGATCACGCCGGTCCTGTTGCGCAGGAGAGAGATAGCCTTGCCTGCAAAAGCATTTTTTGTCGGGGCATGGATGCCATTGCTGACTCTCCTGTTCTACAAGAACACCGCAGCTTATTTTTACGTGTTTCTCTTCGCCCCGCTTGCCCTGGCGTGCATTCCCGCGATTGAGGCTGCACGCACACGCTACGGAACGCAGTTTCTGGCCCTTGCATTCACGCTGGTCGCCCTCGGCGTATTTGCGATGGAAGACCGCACCACGATCGACCGCCAGCGCCAGATTGAAGTCAATGTTCACGAAATTTTCGGCGAGCCTGTCACCTATTTCGACCAGAACTTTATGTTGGGAGACTGGCCCAAGGCCAACAAGTTCATGACATCGTGGATAATGCATCGTTATCATGATGCGGGCAGAGCGACGTACCGCGCGGCCATGATGGAACGGCCTATTCCCTTGCTGCTAGGTAATTCGGAATCGCTGCGCGACCTTATGGAAGGGCGCAACGACCATTACCTTCTGCCTGCAGACAGTGCCGCAGTGCGCAACAATTACATCCCCTTCTCATGGCCGATCTGGATCGCGGGCAAGTCTTTCCCCGCAACGACCACCAACAATGCCGAGGAATTCCTGGTTCCAGGCGTTTACACCGTTCGCGGAGGTCCGGTACTGATCAACGCAGAGCGTTATGGAGAAAACGACCTGGTGACGATCGAACGTGGGGAGCACCGTATCTACGCCGAAGGGGACACCGTGCTGGTGTGGGGCGAGCGACTGAAAGTGCCGGTAAATCCGCTTGAGCCCGGACCAATCAATGTCGATTTCTGAAACCAACTCGCCCCACTACACCGTGGCGCTGACAGGGACGTATAACAGTAGCAACAAGGGCGATGCGGCCATGCAGCTGGCGATGTCCAGTCAATTGGCGCAGCGTTTTGGTGACGCGGTAAGCACCGTGCTCTATTCCCCCTTCCCACAAATGGACGCGCCTTTTTACCGCGATAGTCCCGTGCGTTTCGATGATCGCCGAAAGCTCATTCGCTCGACGTTCGGCCTTGTATCCAGCCAGTTGAAAAGAGAGTTTGCCAGTGCAGACCTCGTCATAGATTTGTCTGGCGACATGCTGACGGAAGACTACGGCCCGCATGTCGCATGGTCGCACTTCCTGCCGTTGCTGCGCGCCCAGCGAAGCGGCACACCGTACATGCTGGCCGCACAATCCATCGGACCGTTCAAGCTGACAACGCCCATTGCCCGGCAGGTAATCGGCAACGCGGCCGCCGTTACCGTAAGAGACTCCATTTCCAGGGATTATCTCGGCTCGCTCGGGCTGGAGGAGCCCCTTGTAAAGCAGACCGCCGACATGGCTTTCCTGCTAGACGCCATCGGAACTATCGAGGCGGATCGTTTTATTGCCGACACCGGGCTAAATCCAGCCAAGCCGGTCGTCGCCATTTCCCTGAGCCGACTGGTGGCAAAACGTTATGACAAGCGACACGGCGAAGGCGCTTTCGTGGCCCTGATGGCGCAGGCGCTGGGCGCGCTTGCCTATGATCATGGCGTGCAATTGCTGTTTGTGGCCCATGTCACCGGCCCAACCCCGGTCAAGGATGACAGGATCATCGCGCGTGAGGTGTTGGGCAGGATGGATGCAAGCGGCGCCGCGCTGTTCGATCGCGATGCAAGACCTGAAGAATTGAAGGGAGTCGTCGGGCGTTGCTGCGCCACGATAGGCTGCCGGATGCATGCCAATATCGCGAGCCTTTCAAGCAAGGTCCCTGTGCTGGCACTGGCCTACAGCCACAAGACACCAGGCATCATGCGCGCCTGCGGGCTTGAGGATATGGTTCTGGATGTCGACCATTTCGAGCCGGCGGAATTCAGTGCGTTGGTAAACCGGCTTGTCGCAGACCGCGAAACGCTGGCGCAGCGCCTTGTTCAGCCGGTTGCCGATCAGGTGAAGGCTGCGCGGGAGAATATCGAGATTGTGGCCAGACTCTTGGATAAGTCAGTGTTGAAGAAAGTCGTTCAATCATGAATTTAGTTTACGGCGCTGCAGGCGAACATCAGGTTCACACAAGTAATTTTGCCGGTATTGTCCATGGGCAATATGGGCAAGACAGTGAAGTTCTGGGGTGCGACGCGAATCTCACGCTTGCCTGCTCACGGGATGCGGACGGCGTCGCGTTGGGCATTGCGAAAAGCGAAGACGGCAAACTGCACCTCGCAATGATCGGATGCCTTAATCATCCCGTGCCAGATTGGCGGCACGAAAGTCCTTTGGATGATCCGAATACCGCGGCAGAATATTTATTGCAGCGTTACCGTGAACGAGGAGAGAGTTTCGCTGATGGGATAGTTGGCCAATTCGCCATTGCCGTTCGCGATGAAGAACGCGGCGCAATTATCCTGTCTTGTGATCCGACCGGGATCCGAAGTCTGTTCTACGTGGTCCAGAACGGTAATCTGCGCTTTTCTTCGAACCTGGCTGTGCTGGCTTCGGCAACCCCGAACATTTCGCTGAACCGCGACCGGGAAGATTTCCTCCTTTGCTATGGATACATTCCCCAAGCTGGCACCCTGTACGAAGGTATCGAATACCTTAAGCCGGGTTCAGTGGCGATTTTCGAATACGGCAGATTGCAGATCAAGAGTTCAAAACATGGATTTGTCTGGCAGGAAGAATTTCCCGATCTGAACGCCGTTTTCTCCTCGGAGGAAACTGCCCTGCCCGCTCTCAAGCGGGCGCTTGAACTTGCGACCGAACAGCAACTGGCAAGCGACAATAAGGCTGCAGTCCTCTTGGGTGGAGCCGATTCCGCATTGGTGGCAAGTCTTCTGCACCGCGCAGGCAAGGAGGTAGAGACGTTCTCCTTTTTCTATGAGGACGCCCGGTTTAATCAGCCGCATATTGATACGCTAACCCGCTTTCTGGGTACGCGGCATACCTGGGTGCCTATTTCAAAGGACATGCTGCGTCAGGGGTTGCAAACATATCCATGGACTTTCAATTTTCCGACTAACTGGCCAAACTACGTCATCCAGACAGAAGCACTTGCCAGAACCATTCGCGATGCCGGCTTCCGTTATATCTACAGCGGTGACGGCTGTGATGGCTCTTTTCTGGGATATCCGCGTACACATGTCTTTTCGCGGTTTCTGGACACCGTTGGCAAAACCCCTGAAGCAGTCGTGAAGGCTGCGGCGCGTACGCTGGATTCCCGCTTTGCAGAACGACATGGGGGGCGGCTTTACACCCTTGCACTGAATGCACTTCGCTCCAGTGGTCGTGCTATGCCAGAGCGCGGGTATTCCAATTTCAAGGTCATGGACGAAAACACACTCGCTCGCCTGAAGGGAGACGATCCTAGCCAGATGGCGATGGCAAACGAAGCTGTTTTGAGAAAACTGGCAAGCGGATTTGAGGAAGCCTCTCCTGAAAGACTGGCCTATGCAGGTAAGAACGCGCTGTCGCCCAACCGCTCTAAATTGGCAGGAAGTTCCGATAGCACTGGGACCGTTATAAATTCGCCCTATTTGCATTCGGGCTTGAAACAGTTCGCATTATCGATTCCCGATCACTTGCTGCGACCTAAAGGTGACAAAAGTAGCTACAACGGTAAGTATCTGCTTTTCAAAGCTTGCGAGGTTTATGACCTGCTGCCCAAGGAAGTCATTTATCAGGCCAAGATTTCTGCAGTCGATGCTCCTGTCGATGCTTGGTATGTAAATGAACTGCGCCCCGAATTTAGAGACGCGTTTTCACATTTGCCTTTTCCCAATACCGCTCACGCTGTATCGACGTTGGAAAGCGGGTTGAGCGATAAGATTTACCGTAGTCACATCTCGTCAGATGCCTTGACGTCGCACCCTGCCTGTCTGCTGGCAACTTATGCCCGCTTCGCTGAACTTATTGAGGAGCAGCAAGTCGCGGGCTAGTCCTTTGGTCTCAACATAAAGATGTGACTGGGAAACAACGGCCGTGCCAACTTCAGCAGTGGCTTCGGCAATGGCCGCGCCCAAGCCACTTCGCCCGCAAACTTCTCCGGATGCTTGGCCACATCCAGTGCGTATTCGCTAACGATAAATCCGCATTCGCGAAACAGGGGCGCCATCTGGCGATAACGCAGCACCATCTCATTACCCACGTGCCCTTCCATAATGGGCGAGCTTTTGTTGGGCGTGGCTAGGTAAACGCAACCGCTCGGTTTCAGGGTCCGGCGGATCTCAGTTAGATGCAGCTGCTGGTCGGCCACATGCTCAATCACGTGGTTCGATAGGACAAGGTCGAAGGTCTGATCGTCGAACGGCAATCGTTCATCCGATACAAGCGCGAAATCATAGGCGCAATCACCTTTGCGTAAATCTGCGACATCGACCGCGAAATGTTGATTATCCTCTGCAAGCCAGTCCGAAATGCCTCCATTTCCGCAACCGATATCCAGGGTGACCAATCCCTCCACGCTCTTGCCAATAAAATCGGCGACCACGGCTTCTATCTGGCGCGCCTTCTGAGAGCGATCGAGGTTGACAACGGAACCTCGCCCGCGCGGTTTCTTCAGGCTGCTCACCATCATCTCCTCCTGTTAAGGCGCCATAGCTCGGAAAATGCGCCAGCCAATGCAATCGCCACCTGGAAAGAGAAGTTGACTGCGGAAAAAGCAAGTGCCGCAGGTGCAGGTACTCCCAGCAGGGCGAGGAAGCCAACGAAGCCAGCCTCGCGTACGCCGATACCACCGACAGTCAGCGGTATCAGCGTCAGCAAAAATACGACCGAACGTATCCAGACAAGCGAGAGAAGGGAAATCTCCAATCCGATTGACTGCGCTGCAAACCACGCGCTGGTGTAGAAAAACACGCTTGCCAGCAATGACAGGGCAACCATCACGCCGGCGCGGCGGTGTTCCGTTTGCCGGAAAATTGCTGCGGTCTCCACCATGTTGGCAAGCTTCCTCAAGATCGCCTGAGGCAAGATGCCGCCCATCTGCTCAAGAACGGCATACGTTAGCCTGTGGACAGCACCGATGAAGAATGCAGCAAGCGCCGCCAGCGACACCCCGCTTCCCGCAGCCACCAGCCAGAACAGGAATTGGCCCATGGCACCAAGATTGCCGCGATCCAACCAAAGGGTCACGGTGGCCAACACCATCAGCGTCGACAGTTGCACGCAGCGTTCGAATAGCAGCAACGCAAATGCAGCGGCCGTAGGTTTGCCGTCACCATATCTAACGAGGCGGATCGCAACTGCCGCAATGCGTGGTAAAACAAGGATATAGAACCTGTTACTGATGTTTATTTCAACCAGCCGTGCAACACTCATTCGCGCATTTTGGACATGCTGCGCTTCCCGCGTGATCAGCGCGGGCAGGAAGATCGTGCCGACAAAATTCGCCAACAAACCAAGAACCAGCCAGTAGGGGTCAGCTCCGGCAACCGCATTGATCGCCGCACGCAGATCAACGAAATATGCAACGGCCACAAGGATGGCGATTGCCAGCGCCCAGCGCAGCAGCCACCCACCACGGCCTCCGGCTCTGGATTTGGCGGAGCCTTGCGTTTTCCCCGCCAAGTCTGATTCTGTCTCTTCCGCCATCACGCAACGCCTCTTAGACGACAACTAATCAAGATCGAGTTTTCAATAGCGCCATGCCCACAAATGTAACTCTCGTCGCACCTGTCGCTTCCTATCGAGGGGGGATTGCCCGTCATAGTGGCATGGTGGCAGAAGCACTGCACGCTATGGATGATGTCGAATTCCACGCAGAAGGTTTCAGTCGGCTTTATCCCGCCCGTCTCTATCCCGGCAACGATCCGAAGCTGGGGGCGCGCGCACTGCCCGTCTATCCCTTGCGGGAAGCCTTGGATACGCTCGACATTCGCAGTTGGCGGCGCGTGGCGCAAGAGATTGTCGGACGCGGCGGAATAGCCGTGTTCCCGGTCTGGACGTTTTTCACAGCGCCCTGCCTTGGGTGGATTGCGCGATACGTTCGGCAGCGCGGAGTGAAAACCGTCGGCATCGTGCACAATGTCGCAGACCATGAAGACAGTTGGTGGAAGGCCCGTCTCACGAGATGGCAGATCAACGCATGCGATGTGATCATCACGCATGGCAAAGACCTGGCCGAACAAGCCGGCAAGGCAGGTTTCGTCGGACCTATTCATATCGAGCCTCATCCACCTTACAGTGATTTTCCCGAGTCCGAGGGAACCCTGCCGCAAGAAAGAGCTCTGGAGTTGCTGTGTTTCGGGCTTGTGCGCCCCTACAAGGGCACGGAAATAGCCTTGAAAGCGCTTTCCGATGCCGGACTACCCGATGCCCGCCTGACAATAGCCGGCGAGATCTGGCCTGATGCCGAAGATGTCCGCATTTCAGCGTCCGGCATGCCTGACGTCGAACTTATCGACGAATATGTCTCCGATCAGCAAGCTGCCGAATTGTTTGCCAGGGCAGATGTCTTGCTGCTGCCGTATCATTCGGTCACCGGATCGGGAGTGCTGGCGATGGCGCGGCACTATCGCGTGCCCGTCGTCGCGAGCGACTTGCCTGCGCTGTCGAGCGAAATTCTGCAAGACGGTCTCGGGTGGACATTTCCGGCAGGAGACGCGCAGGCATTGGCACACCTGCTTCACACCCGGATCACCCGGGATGCGGCCAATGCCAAATCAGCGACTATGCCCGACGCTGCGGCATCCAGTGGCTGGCACACAATCGCATCCTGCGTGCTGGAATCGGCCGGGAAACGACCATAGCAAAACTATATCGTTTGCGAATTGTTTACCAAACTGCGCGAAAACACCCCTCAAGAGAAAGCTGCCGTTCAATCGGTTGGTCAATTCGAATTTTTAGGGGATTTGCGAGAATGAGCGCATTCGGACGCAAGAGCGGCGCAGGTGGCATGTCCAAGGGCGCACGTCCGAGCTTTGGCGTGGCCAAGCCCATGCGTGGCGGCGGCAGCGGCAACAGCAAGCCGTCTGCCGAGGACCAGTCGGTTCCCGCGCCCGGTGGAGAGCAATTTCCCCCTGTCCCTCCCGAAGGCACAGCCGTAGAGGGCGGCGCACCACGCAACGAGGACGCGATGAGCCGTCTGGCCGATCGCACCAATGCGGTTCACGACAACGTCAGCGAACTTGGCGGCTTCGAGGCATCTGTCCACAAGATCAAGGAACAGGTGCTGCCGCGCCTGCTGGAACGCGTTGATCCCGAGGCTGCAGCCACGCTGAGCAAGGAAGAGCTTTCCGAAGAATTCCGCCCGATCATCATGGAAGTGCTGGCCGAACTCAAGGT
>CAJXTZ010000005.1 GCA_913061345.1 uncultured Erythrobacter sp. | reverse complement strand
TACGAGATCATGCCTAGTCTCGTGGGCTCGGAGATGTGTATAAGAGACAGCCGAAACCCTGCTGGATTACGAGCCTAACCTGCCATCAGTCGTGCGCGGGATCGATGGAGAAATCGTCCACCGCTATGAACGCGAACGGCGCGTGGAGCTGCAATTCCGCGACCTTCCGTCGCAATTGATGAACGCCTACATCTCCGCCGAGGACGAGACGTTCTGGAGCCATGGCGGCATTGATGCCGGCGGCTTCCTGGGCGCGGTTATTGACTACGTGTCGAAGATCGGCTCGGGCGAGCGTGCCGTGGGCGGCTCCACCATTACCCAGCAGGTGGCCAAGAACATTCTTGTGGGCAACGAATATTCGGTCACGCGCAAGTTGCGCGAGATGATCTTGGCAACGCGTATCGAGGGCGTGCTGTCAAAGCAGCAGATCATCACGCTTTACCTTAACGAAATCCCGCTGGGCCGCCGCAGCTATGGCGTACAGGCCGCCGCGCGCGCCTATTTCGACAAGGATGTGGACGATCTGGAATTGCAGGAAATGGCCTATCTGGCGATCCTGCCGCGCGCACCCGAAGTCTATAGCCGCGAAGCCAATTACGATACCGCCCGTGCGCGCCGCAACTGGGTGCTGACGCAGATGGAGGACAACGGTTTCATCTCGCAGGCCGAATTGTCCGCTGCACAGGCCAGCCCCCTGGGTATCGTGCAAGGCCAGCGTGCCGAACGTTCCGCCGACGCCGGATATTTTCTGGAGGAAGTGCGCCGTGAACTGATCGACCGGTTCGGCGAAGAAGCCGAGGACGGACGCAACAGCGTTTATGCAGGCGGCCTGTGGGTTCGCACATCGCTCGATACTGAGATGCAGGATGCCGCGCGCAACTCTTTGCGAGACGCCATGCTGCGGTATCACGGAAACAGGGGCTGGGCCGGGCCGGTCGCCGCTATCAACCCGGACAACGGCGATCTGACCTCGCAACTGCGCAGTTCCTACCTTTCAATCAACTACGAAGACTGGCGCGTGGGCGTTATCACCGCGCGCAGCGGCGGTTCTGCCACGATCGGTTTTGCCGATGGAGAGCAGGCGCCGCTTACCAATCCTGCAAGCGAGCTTGGCGTGGGGGACGTTGTGGTTGCCTCACCCAGTGGCAGCAGCTGGCGACTGGAAACCGTGCCGGGTGTTTCGGGCGGCTTCCTTGCCATAGCGCCCGATACCGGCCGCGTGCTGGCCATGCAGGGCGGCTTCGATTCGCGCCTCGGCAGTTTCAACCGCGCCACACAGGCCAACCGCCAGCCGGGTTCCACGATCAAGCCTTTCGTCTATGCCACCGGCCTCGACAACGGCATGACGCCAGCGACCTTGGTGCCCGACAGGCAATATTGCTATTATCAGGGCTCCAACCTGGGCGAGAAATGCTTCACCAACTTCGGCGGCAGCCGGGGCGGGGGTGAATATCCCATGCGCTACGGTCTGGAACAATCGAAGAACCTCATGACCGTTCACATCGCGATGGATTCCGGCATGGAGAACGTGATCGACATGTTCGAACGTGCAGGTATCGCGGACGAAGGCGCCTACGAACCTTATCCTGCCTTTGCACTTGGCGCGGGCGATACTACGGTTGAACGGATGGCTGCGGCCTATGCGATGCTGGTGAACCATGGACGGCTGAACGATCCCACGGTTATCGACTATGTGCAGGATCGCGACGGCGACGTGATCTATCGCGCCGACAACCGCGAATGCACAGGTTGCAACATGGCCGAATGGGATGGCGGACCGATGCCGCGCTTCGGCCGCAGTGGCAGGCAGGTGATGGATGCGCGCACGGCCTTCCAGACGGTCAACATGCTGACAGGTGTGGTGCAGCGCGGTACGGCCACCCGTCTGCGTGACCTCGATATTCCGCTGTTTGGCAAGACCGGCACCAGTTCCGGCCCGACGAATGCCTGGTTCGTAGGCGGTTCTCCCGATATCGTCGGCGCGACCTATCTCGGCTTCGATCAGCCGCGCAACATGGGTGGATGGATACAGGGCGGCAACACGGCAGCCCCCATCTTCAAGCAATTCGTGCAGGAAACGCGCGATTACTGGTCCGGCAGGCCATTCCTTGCGCCAACGGGCGTACGAATGGTTCGAGTGGATCGTCGAACGGGGCGCCGTGTATTTGACGGATGGCCTTCCGAGGAGCCGACTTCCGCCGTGATCTGGGAAGCGTTCAAGCCCGACACCGAACCGCGCCGCAGCCAACGGCAGGATGAGATAAGCGCCATGCGCGAACTGATCCTGGCGCAATTGCGTCGTCAAGAGCAGGCCGCCAATGTGCAAAGCGGTGCGCAGGAGCGTGAAGACTTTGCCGAGGAGCAGGGCGGCATCTACTGATCCGCCCACTTCCAACGGCTTGCGCCCCCTGCTAGGCGCGCCATTCACATTTGGAGAACAAGCCTATGCGTGCCGAGGGGCAGGCCCATATCGACCGGATCGAAGCCGCGCTGGCGCTGGTGCGCAGATCGCTGGACTGGGAACACGCGCTGCGTCGGCTAGACGAGCTGGAAGCGCGCGTGCAAGATCCCGATCTCTGGAACGATCCCAAAAAGGCCCAGGCCATCAGCCGCGAGCACAAGCTTTTGAAAGACGCGATCGGCACGGTCAACGAAATCAGTTCCGAAATGTCCGATGCTACGGAATTCGTCGAGATGGGCGAGGCTGAGGGCGACGACGATGTTGTAGCAGAAGGGCTGGCGAGCCTTGCCGCTCTGGCAAAGCGTGCCGATCGCGACAAGGTGAATGCGCTGCTATCGGGCGAGGCCGATGGCTACGACACCTATTTGCAGATCAACGCGGGCGCAGGCGGGACGGAAAGCCAGGACTGGGCCGAGATGCTGATGCGTATGTATGTCCGCTGGGCAGAGAGGCGCGGCTTCAAGGTGGATACGGTGGAATATGCGGCCGGCGAACAGGCCGGCATCAAGTCCGCCACGCTGCAGATCAGGGGCGAGAACGCCTATGGCTATGCCAAGACCGAAAGCGGCGTGCACCGCCTCGTCCGCATCAGCCCCTACGATAGCTCCGCCCGCCGCCACACGAGCTTTTCCAGCGTGTGGGTCTATCCGGTTATCGACGACGATATCGATATCGATATTAATGAGGGCGACCTGAAGATCGACACCTACCGCGCATCGGGCGCGGGTGGCCAGCACGTGAACACCACCGATTCTGCCGTACGCATTACGCATAAGCCCACCGGCATCGTGGTCGCCAGCCAGAACGATCGCAGCCAGCACAAGAACCGCGCGACGGCGATGAACATGCTGAAGGCTCGGATGTACGAGCGCGAAATGGCCGAGCGCGAGGCGGCGGCTGCGGGCGAATATCAGGAAAAGACCGAGATCGGATGGGGCCATCAGATCCGTTCCTATGTCCTTCAGCCATACCAGATGGTGAAAGACCTTCGCACGGGCACGACATCCACTGCGCCGGGCGATGTTCTGGATGGTGAGATCGACGATTTCATCGCTGCCGCGCTGGCGCAGCGCGTAACGGGCGAAACGGTTGATGTGGAGGATGTGGAGTAGCGCGCCGCTTCACGGGCCAAACGGCAGATCGGTTGCCGGCATGGCCAACGGAAGGTTTAGCCTTGGTGGTATCACCCAATTCAGCCAGCGTAGCCTGCCACATAAATTTTCAATATTCGCAAGCTTGATTCGCAACAAGTGCTTGTCTTGTTATAGGTCTGACAAAAGAAAGTCCCTCGCAGCGAGGGACGCGGGTCAAGACAGGACATATGACTGAAGGTCGGGAAACTTCAAACTTGCCGGATGGTCTTACCGAAAAGCAGCGGGAAGTCCTGGACCTTCTGGTGCTGCACAAAACGTCCAAGCAGATTGCCCGCGAACTGGGCATTTCGCCCCACACGGTCGATCAACGCATCGTTGCTGCCCGAAGGAAATTCGGCGTGGAAACGCGTGGCGAACTTGCCGCCGCCTATATGGCTGTGCAGGCACCAGGCGGCAGCGGCCCGGTATACGAGAAACCCATATATCAATCCTCGCAGGTCGAAAACCGACGGCACCTCGGCGATGAGAGTGGCGGGTCAGACGCGGTTCTGACGGAAGGACAAGTGTCTGCCACATCTGGCGAATCTCCCAAGATTACGAATTCCTTCGTTTATTACCGCGTCGTCCCGGAGTCCTTTGAGGGTCGCAACGGGTATTTCTGGCGTTTGATCGCTATAGTCGGGATTACCCTTGGCCTGCTGATTGCGATTCTGGTGGGGCTTGCCATTTTCGGCGAGCTTTCGGAACTGCTGCGGTAGGCCGCCTCAGGACTCCTTGATCATCACGAGGTCGGATGACCGGAACGGAGTTTTCGAAATGGGTATGTCTCACACCGTCGCACAGATGCGCATTATCCGCGAATTGCGCGAAGCCGAGGAAGCACTCGATACAGCGTTGCTTCGTCAAAGCAGTCTTCTCACCACCATGCTGGAAGCGCGGCGCGAAACCGATACCGATCCGTTTGTCGGCCAGGAAGCCATGATGCGCCTCACCAAATCGCATCAGACCCTTGTCAGTGCAGGCAGCGATCTGGCCCGCGTCCACTCCAATCTTCTGAAGGTGCAAGAAGACGTGCTGGGCTATGAAGATTGCCCGCCCAACGAACCGATGGCCCAGCAGCCTGAATTGCGTACGGCGTCCTGATCACGCCCCCGGAACAATGTCGCAGGCTTATCTCATCGTTCTGACTATCTCTCTCCTCGTCGTCGCCGTGGCGATGACGAGGGGAGGGCATCCGGAAAAATGGTGCGCCGCGATCATTGCCGGGGAAGTGACCATCGATCTTCTTATCCTGCTTACCATGGGACCGCGATCGTTCGGTGAATCCCACATCAGCCGTATCTTGCTGGACGGTATTGCGGCCGCACTGCTTGTTGCCGTGGCTATGCGCGCCAATCGGATCTATCCGCTGGCCATCGCGGCTGCACAGCTTGTTGCCCTGATCGGCAATGTCGTGGCCATGCTGGCCGTTGACGGGATGGCGCAGGCCTTCTGGGCGATGACGCAGATGCCACTCTTCCTGCAACTTGCCTTGCTTGCCGGTGGAACCCTGGCGCACCGGCTGCGCCTGGCGAAGATTGGCGAATACAATTGCTGGTCCCCCAGAGAGGGACCTCAGCGACAATTCGGCTGAACGAACCAGCCCTTCGCGAAAAACCCTAAGACTTGGCGGCTTCCCGCCAACCCACGCTCCTCGGTTGCATTTGGTGCTTTGCGTTCCGCTTCCGCAATCGCTAGAGCCCGAAGCATGGAGAGCGGGGTTTTTATCCGAATTCTGGCGGGGGCCGCGGCGTGTCTTTGCGTTGCTGGCTGCGAGGTTGCCGACGAAGATCGACCGGTTACGGCGCGGGATTTTCCCCGGCCTTACAGGCCGGTCTCCGATCTTGGTTCCAATGCCTTTTCGACAGAGCAGATCCGTGACGACCGCCAGGAAGCGCAAACCGTCATGGATCAGGCCGATATCACGCGCGGCATGACCGTGGCCGATATCGGTGCGGGCGAGGGTTATTATACCGTGCGTCTGGCGGCCCGCGTGGGCGAGGATGGACGAGTACTCGCGCAGGATATCGACGAGGACGCGCTGCGCCGTCTCGGCAATCGGGTGGAGCGCGAGCGACTGGATAATGTATCCATCGCACTGGGCGAAACGGACGATCCGGGGCTGCCTCACGACAGTTTCGACCGGATCTTCATGGTCCATATGTATCACGAGATTACAGAGCCTTACGCGCTGCTTTGGCGGATGCGGCCTGCGCTGCGCGACGGCGGCCAGGTGATCGTGGTGGATGCCGATCGCCCTGCGGACCAGCACGGGATCAATCCGCAACTTCTGTTTTGCGAATTCGAACGGGTCGGCTATCGGCTCGTGGAATTCGTGCGTAAACCGCAGATTGCCGGCTATTACGCGCAGTTCGAAGTGGTCGGGGATCGCCCGGAACCACGCGATATCGAACCCTGCGTACAACCAGGCGACACTTCCACCGAGTTCTCGCTGACTGACGAGGACACTTCTGGGGACAAAGATGAGTTTCAAGGGTCTTAAGCCGATTTCCTATGGTGGCCGCGAGGTCTGGCCGCTTATCGAAGGCGGCAAGGGCGTATCTGCCACCAACGGAGAGAGTAGCGGCGCATGGGCAGCCGCAGGCGGTATCGGCACGGTCAGCGCCGTCAATGCCGACAGCTATGACGACGATGGCAACCCGATCCCGCAGGTCTACCCGCAAGCGACACGGGTGGAACGGTTCGAGCAACTGGTTCGCTATGCCATCGACGGCGCAACCACGCAGGTAAAGCGTGCGCATGAAATTTCGGGCGGCAAGGGCGCGATAAACATCAATGTCCTGTGGGAAATGGGTGGCGCTCAGCAGGTTCTGGAAGGCGTGCTGGAAAATTGCCCCGGTCTGATAACAGGCGTAACCTGCGGTGCAGGCATGCCATACAAGCTCGCCGAAATCGCAGCGAAGCACAACGTGTATTACCTGCCGATCATCTCCTCCGCACGCGCGTTTCGCGCATTGTGGAAGCGAAGCTATTCCAAGGTTCCGGACCTGATGGCTGCGGTGGTTTATGAAGACCCTTGGCTGGCAGGCGGCCATAACGGTTTGTCCAATGCCGAGGATCCGACGAAACCGGAAGACCCGTATCCCCGCGTTGCCGCTTTGCGCGAAACGATGCGCAAGGAAGGCGTGTCCGAGGAAACCGCCATCGTGATGGCGGGCGGCGTATGGTTCCTGCGTGAATGGGAAGACTGGATCGACAATCCCGAGCTGGGCAAAATCGCCTTCCAGTTCGGAACACGCCCTCTTCTGACCGAGGAAAGTCCGATCCCGAACGTGTGGAAAGAAATGCTCCGCACGGTCGAGCCTGGCGACGTTCTGCTGCACAAGTTCTCGCCCACAGGCTTTTACTCCAGCGCGGTGAAAACGCCTTTTCTCTATGACTTGATCCACCGTTCCGAACGACAGATCCCGATCTTCAAACGGGATGCAGAGGAGGGCACGATTCCCTTGCTGGATCATGGCAAGGCCAAGTATTACTACGTTCACCCCGGCGACCAGCGCAAGGCGCTGGCGTGGATACACGAAGGCTTCACCGAAGCCTTGAAGACGCCTGACGATACCGTGGTTTTCGCCACCCCCGAAAGCGCCGAGCAGATCCGCACGGATCAGGTGAATTGCATGGGCTGCCTGTCGCATTGCCAGTTTTCTAGTTGGAAGGATCACGACAACCACACCACCGGGCGACTTGCCGATCCGCGCAGTTTCTGCATCCAGAAGACCCTGCAGGATATCGCCCACGGCGGCGACCCGGACGAAAATCTCGCGTTCGCCGGCCATGCGGCCTACCGCTTCAAGCAGGATCCGTTCTATTCCAACAATTTCCTTCCCACGGTGAAGCAGTTGGTCGACCGTATCCTGACAGGCGACTGACGCTGGCGCACGAGCGTGAACAACCACCCCCTTGGCGCAACACGTTGCGCGAGGGGCTGGCCGTTCCGCGCGTTTTGTTCAATCCGCTTCGCTTACCCAGGAGCGGCAGGCAATTCGGGCGGGGCAGGGCAGCGCTTGTCATTCCCGGCCTGACCACGGGCGACATTTCCACGACATTGCTGCGCCGAACCCTGCGCACGCGCGGTTTCAGGCCCGAAGGCTGGCGACAGGGAATCAATACCGGGGCCGATCCCGCCAAGCTGAAGAAGCTGGAAGCACGCATTGCGCAACTTCGCGACGAAACAGGCAAGCGCATCGTGCTGATAGGGTGGAGCCTTGGCGGCCTTTATGCCCGAGTGCTGGCCCAACGCTGTGCAAGGGATATCGACATGGTGGTAACGGTCGCCAGCCCGTTCTCTGGCGATCGTCATGCCAACCATGCATGGAAGCTTTACGAAGCGATCAACAATCACACCGTCGACAATCCTCCTTTTGATGAGGATGTGTCGACCAAGCCGCCGGTGCCGACCATTGCCATATGGTCCGCCACCGATGGCATTGTCGCTCCGCAATGCTGCCGGGGCAAGGAGGGCGAAACCGATCATACGCTGCGAATAGACGCACCGCATTTTGCGATTGGTACGTCGGCCACCTGTATTGAGAAAATACTCGCCAAAATGGCGGAAGTGGACGCAGCAAGCGCCGGTTAGACCGTTACGTCCACAGCTGCAGCTTCGTCAGTTCACTACCCAGGGCATCGTCCCCGTCCGGACGAGAAACTACCCGCTCGACGAGTTTCCAGTTGTTGCGCAGCCGCGATTTGCGCCAAAGATCGCAGACCCACGTCTGGCCTTTCCATTCGTGATCGCCCAGGGAGGCTTCCATCTCCAGCTGGCAGGTGAAGATGCCGACATTGCCGTGCCGCCGAACATAGATGTCGCCGAAGCGGTACGAATGCAGCCGCAGACACGTGGTGGCTGCTTCCAGCCAGCTTACGCGATCGAGGATGGTCGCCTTGGCGCCGCCAAGCAGGAACACAAAATCGCGTGCGGCGACGTTCTTCATCAGCTTACGATCCCCGCGCATCCACGCGCGCATCCACTGGTGTTCAAGCGTTTCGAGGCGGGCTGCGAAGGTATCCATACCGTTTGTCATCTAACCGAATAGGAAGGCTGCGCAAGGCTTGCCCAACCGCCCTTTGTACAAGCTTCTAAGGCTGCTCAGTCGAACTGCCAGCTGCGTTCGCCATGGCTTGTCTGATCGAGGCCCTGGATTTCCTCCTCCTCGCTCACCCGCATGGGAATGAACAGCGACACGCCAAGCGCGATCACGGCGGTCATGACGGCAGAGAAGATGGCGACCGCCCCGATGCCGAGCGCCTGCACGCCGACCATGCCTCCCATTCTCATGCCTTCGGCATAACCCGTGCCACCAAGATCAGCTGACAGGAAGATACCCAGCAGCAAGGTGCCCAGCATGCCGCCCACGCCGTGCACCGCGAAGACATCAAGCGAGTCGTCGATACCCAGCTTGTTCTTCACTAGCTGGATCGCATAATAGCACACCAGCGCGGCGAGGATGCCGAACAGGATTGCCGCGCCCGGTGAGATAAAGCCGGCTGCGGGCGTAATTGTGGCAAGGCCGGCAATCGCGCCGGTAGCGAAGCCCACCGTGGTTGCTTTGCCGAATACGATTTTCTCCACCATTACCCAGACAAGCGCGGCGGTGGCTGCGGCGACGTGGGTGTTGATGATAGCCATGGAAGCATCGTCGGTCGCGGTCAGTGCGCTGCCGCCGTTGAAGCCGAACCAGCCGACCCACAGCAGCATTGCGCCCAGCATCGTCATACCCGGCGCATGGGGAAGCAGAGTAGAACCAGGAAAGCCCTGCCGTTTCCCCAGCAAGAGCGCAACGACCAGCGCAGAAACGCCCGCCGTCGTGTGGACCACGATACCGCCCGCAAAATCCAGTACGCCCAGATCGCTCATCCAGCCTCCACCCCAGACCCAGTGCGTTACGGGGGCATAGACCAGCAGGCCCCAGATGGCCGTGAAGGCAATCACCCAGCCAAACCGTGCGCGATCAACCCATGCGCCCACCATCAGTGCAGGCGTGATGGCCGCAAAGGTCATCTGGAACATCACGAAAGTGCTTTCGGGCAAGGTGATGCCTTCGCGCAAGTTATCAAGATTGATGAGCATCCACTTGCTGCCATCACCCAGGTAGCCCCCGGTCGTGCTGCCAAACGCCAGGGTGTAGCCAACGACGATCCACAGGACAGAGGCGACGCCTGCGACCGCAGCAACCTGAAGCAGCACCGAAAGAAAATTCTTCGCTCTCACCAGTCCGCCGTAAAACAGCCCAAGCCCCGGCAATGTCATCAGCAGCACAAGCGCAGTTGCCGTCAGAACCCAGGCTGTATCGCCGGTTTCATTTTGCGCGATGTTGGTGAGTTCCTGCGCCGTTGCGGTGTGCGGCGCGGCAAAGAGCGCCAATGCGGCAGCGAGTTTGCGAAACATAGATTTTTCCCCCACGCCCGCTTTGCTGGCGGGTTTTGGTCCGGAGCGTCTGTTAGGGCAGAGTATTCCAACTCGGCAAGGCCCGTGTTGTGTGTTGCGGCTTTCAGGTGTGGACGGCTATCTGTCGTTCATGCGCCAATTCATCCGACTCGCAATCATTTCGCTCGCCGCTGCCCTCAGCACGCCTGTCGGCGCGCAGGAGGTGGAATTACCCTACTGGGCGAGCATCGATGCCGAGGAAGCCTACATGCGTGCAGGTCCGGCGATGCAGTATCCCATCGTCTGGGTGTACAAGCGCGAAGGCCTGCCGGTGCGGGTAGTGCGCCTGATCCAGGGCTGGCGTTATGTGGAGGAGCCGGACGGAACCATGGGATGGATTTCCAGCGGTTTGCTCAGCCGGCAACGCACGGCAATGGTGATCGGGGAAGGGCTGGTACCCATGCGGGCCGAACCGTCAGACGATGCCGAATTGCGCTGGAACCTTGAAACCGGCATCGTCGGCAATCTAGGTGACTGCGACAATGGCTGGTGCGAGCTGGACATCGACAACCACGTGGGGTGGGTGAAAGAATCCAAGCTTTGGGGCGCCGGGGAACCGTGAGTTCGGCCCAGCAAAGAAAAAGGGCGGTCCGCGCGGACCGCCCTTTTTCTTGGAAGAAGCGGACTGCAATCAGCCTTCGTAACTGTAGCTCATGGTCTCACCAGTGGAATCGGTAACGTCCATCATGCCATCGACGCCGGGCTGAATGCTCCAGCAATCTTCGCCATCGCCGCCTTCGGCCGTCAGGCAGGTGCCCCGATCATTGTCTTCCCAGGTCCCGGCTTCGACCATGTTGCCAGCCTGCATCAGGGTATATGTGCCGTTTTCGGCCAGGGTCACCGACACCTCGCTGCCATCCTCGGCGGTGGAGGTGTAAGTACCGGCATTGGTGGCGGACATGGGCTGCGTAGCGATTGTGCCATCGATCTCGGCTTCGCTGGCGTCCTCGGCATCGCCACCGCATGCGGCAAGGGTAGCGAGGGCGGCAACTGCGATAAGCTTCTTCATAACAAAATCCCCTGTTGGTGATAACCGGACGGACTGCTCGCGTCCCGCCGTCTTTTGCAATCAATCTCGCGAAAGGGAGAAGGGTTCCAATCGACAGCAGTTGGACCGACTAACGCAAAGAACTTGGGCAAAAGGCGGGCATCGCTGCCCGCCCGGCAGGCAGTCAAGTTCAGGCCAGTTCCACCGCCACGGCTGTCGCCTCGCCGCCGCCGATGCAAAGGCTGGCGATACCACGCTTTTTGCCCTGCTGCTTCATGGCGTTGAGCAAGGTGACGATGATCCGGGTGCCACTCGCACCGATCGGATGGCCGAGCGCCGTGCCGCCGCCGTTCACGTTGATCTTGTCGTGATCGATGCCAATGTCGCGCATCGCGAACATGGCAACGCAGGCGAAAGCTTCGTTCACTTCCCACAGATCCACGTCGTCGACGCTCCAGCCGGTCGTTTCGAGAAGCTTCTCGATCGCGCCAACCGGGGCGATCGTAAACTCCGCCGGAGCCTGCGCGTGAGCGGTAAGTCCGGTGATCGTCGCGATGGGTTTCAGGCCCTCCGCCTCGGCGACGCTCTTGCGCGTGAGCACCACAGCAGCAGCACCGTCAGAGATCGAGGAAGATGTGGCGGCGGTTATCGTACCGTCCTTGGCAAATGCCGGACGCAGCGTGGGGATCTTGTCCGGGCGGCCCTTGCTGGGCGACTCGTCGGTATCTACCGTGACTTCACCCTTGCGGGTCTTGATGGTGACCGGCACGACTTCATCGGCAAAGGCACCGCTTTCGATCGCCTTGTTGGCGCGGTCCAGCGAAGTGATCGAATACTTGTCCATGTCTTCGCGCGTGAGCTGGTACTTGTCGGCCATGTCCTGCGCGAAGGTGCCCATGGCGCGGCCTTCCTCGTAAGCGTCTTCGAGGCCGTCGAGGAACATGTGGTCATAGGCCGTGTCGTGACCGAGGCGCGCGCCGCCGCGATGCTTCTTGAGCAGGTAAGGCGCGCCCGACATGCTCTCCATCCCACCCGCGACGACATAGTCCACGTTGCCACACGCAAGGGCTTCTGCACCCATGATAACGGTCTGCATACCGCTACCGCAGACCTTGTTGACCGTGGTTGCCTGCGCGCTGAGCGGAAGGCCGGACTTTACTGCCACCTGGCGCGCCGGGGCCTGGCCGAGGCCCGCGGGCAATACGCAGCCCATGTATACGCGATCGATCTCGTCGCCAGCCACGCCTGCACGCTCCATCGCGGCCTTGACGGCAGTTGCGCCAAGATCGGTCGCGGCAACATCGGACAAGGAACCCTGCATCGCGCCCATGGGCGTGCGGGCGTATGAAAGGATGACGATCGGATCGGATTCGTTGAAAGTTGCCATGACGTGTTTGCCTCTATTGGACGTTACAGGTGCGATCTGGCTGCCTATCTAGGTCCTGATCCACCCGTGCGCAACATTGTGCATCGCACCACGCGGCAGCGAATGCGGGTTGCAGCTACAGTGGATCAATTGCACCTGAGAAAGAGCATTGACCCTGCCATCCTTCGCAAACTTGCGGGAAAAAGTCAGGGATTAGCCGACCCTGGCCCTTCGGACTGCCTTGCATCGCGCCATGGCATTGCCTAGACGCGCCACGAACCCCCGCAGCAATTATCCGAGTCTGTTTTGGTCGATCTCGAACAATATTTTCCGATCCTGCTCTTCCTCGTCATTGCGGCGGGGCTTTCGGCAGCATTCGTTTTCCTGCCGATGGGCGTCTCGCGTCTCACCGGCGCGCACAACCCGCAGGCTGAAAAGCTGACGGAATACGAGTGCGGTTTCCCCGCGTTCGAGGATCCGCGCAGCCAGTTTGACGTGAAGTTCTACCTTGTCGCGATCAGCTTCCTGTTGTTCGACCTGGAAGCGGCGTTTCTGTTTCCCTGGGCCGTCAGCCTGGATCACACTGGCTGGTCGGGCTGGATCGGTATGATGATCTTCCTCGGTATCCTCGCGATTGGCCTCGCTTACGAATGGAAGAAGGGAGCTCTGGAATGGGAGTGACCGACAAGCCCGAGCCCGCGCTGTACCCGCCTTACCAGGATGGCATTGCAGATTCGTCGAACCCCGCGTTGGCAGATGCGCCTACCGCAAAGGGCGGCGAGGTGAAGCAGCCCGATGCGGAATACTTCAACGCCATGCAGACGGAGGTGAACGACAAGGGTTTCCTCGTCACCAGCACCGAGGACCTGTTCCAGTGGGCGCGTACCGGTAGCCTCTGGTGGATGACCTTCGGCCTCGCGTGCTGTGCGGTGGAGATGATTCACGTCAACATGCCGCGCTATGACATGGAGCGTTTTGGCGTGGCCCCGCGCGCCAGCCCGCGTCAGTCTGACGTGATGATCGTCGCCGGCACGCTGTGCAATAAGATGGCCCCGGCCTTGCGCCGCGTGTACGATCAGATGTCCGATCCCAAATACGTAATTTCAATGGGCAGTTGCGCCAATGGCGGTGGCTACTATCATTACAGCTATTCCGTTGTGCGCGGCTGCGACCGCATCGTGCCCGTCGATATCTACATCCCCGGCTGTCCGCCCACGGCAGAAGCCTTGCTGTACGGCGTGATGCAGTTGCAGCGCAAAATACGCCGCGTCGGCACGATCGAGCGTTGAGGAGCGAGAAGCCGATGGCAAAAGTCCTTCATCCCGCTCCACGGTTCGCGTCCAATGATGGTGTGCGCGATACGCTTGTCGCCGCCCTGGGCGACATGGCTCTCGACGCCCGCGAGGATTTTGGCGAGATCTCGATTACGGTCAAGCGCGAGAGCATCGAGGATGTGCTGCGTCTGCTGCGTGACGATCATGAGTATCAGCAGTTGATGGAAATCGCCGGGGCCGACTATCCCGGCCGCCCGGAACGGTTCGAAGTCGTCTACATGCTGCTCAGTCTCACGAAGAACCACCGTATCATGGTGAAACTCTCTACCGACGAGGCAACGCCCGTTCCCACCGTCACCACCCTGTGGCCGGTGGCAGGCTGGCTGGAGCGCGAGGTCTTCGACATGTATGGCGTGACCTTTGACGGCAATACCGACCTGCGCCGCATCCTTACCGATTACGGTTTCGAAGGGCATCCTTTCCGCAAGGATTTCCCCCTGACGGGCTATACTGAACTGCGCTATTCCGAAGAGGAAAAGCGCGTCGTTTACGAGCCGGTGGAACTGGCGCAGGATTTCCGCAGCTTCGACTTCACCTCTCCCTGGGAAGGTGCAGATTACGTGCTGCCGGGTGACGAGAAGGCCGACGCGCCGCCTGTCGACGATCCCAAGACGACCGAAAGCACCAAAGAGACCGGGGCCGGGACCAAAGCTGACGAAAAGGCTGCCGAAACGGTGAGCGCAGGCTCCCCTGCCGAAGAGGATACCGGGAAGGACGACGCAGGCGCGCCGGAAACCACCGAAAACCAGCCCGACCGCGAGGCGAGTGAGGGCGACGTGCATGACACAAAGGGCGCCACGAAGCCGGAGGACGAGAAATGATCCGCAAGTTTGCTCTTTTGTCCGCTGCCGCGTTGACGCTGTCTGCCTGCGGTGATTCGCAACAGGTGGTTGAGGATGACATGTCCACGGCCGCGGAGACAGGCGACGTTGCTCTGCTTCCCGTGCTGGAGAGTATCAACCAGGACGGCGTCGATATCGAGTTCGATCCGACGCTCGGCATCTGTACGTTCGATTCCAACGGCGAGGTGCTGCTGGTTGCAGGCTCCACCGGCGAGGAGGGATCGGACGGCATAGGCGTCGTAAAAATGAACGGTCAGGATATGGTTCTGGAGGGCAGCGAGCTCGGCGGTCCCGACGCGCTTGGACCTGGGCCAATGATGTTCAGCGGAGATTACACCGTGGAAATCGACCGCTCCGAAATCGGCAGCGAAGCCGAGATGGAAAGCACGAGCTATGACGCCACGCTTACCCTGCGCAAGGACGGGATGAGCGAAGTGGTCTATGGCCCCGGCACCTGGGAGTGTTCGGTATGAGCCTTACCTACGAACAGTCGCCCACGACCGATGGTGAGGAGATTTCCAACTACACCATCAATTTCGGTCCGCAGCATCCCGCCGCGCACGGGGTCTTGCGCATGGTGATGGAGCTGGACGGCGAAATCATCGAACGCATCGATCCGCACGTCGGACTGCTGCATCGCGGCACCGAGAAGCTGATCGAGTACAAGACATACCTGCAGGCGCTGCCGTATTTCGACCGTCTCGATTACTGCTCTCCGCTAGCGCAGGAATACAGCTACGTCCTCGCTATCGAGAAGCTGCTGAATGTCGAGGTGCCGATCCGCGGTCAGTACCTTCGCGTGCTGTTCGCGGAACTGACCCGCATCTGCAATCACATGCTCAACATCGGTGCGCACGTGATGGACGTGGGCGCGATGACGCCCAACCTGTGGGTGTTCGAACTGCGCGAAGATTGCTTGAACTTCTTCGAGCGGGCATCCGGTGCACGTATGCATGCTGCGTGGTTCCGCCCCGGCGGCGTGCATCAGGACGTTCCGCTCAAGCTGCTGACCGACATCGGTGACTGGGTGGACGGACGTCTGCCCGACCTGTTCGGCGATGCGATGAGCCTTGTGCTCGACAACCGCATCTTCAAGCAGCGCAACGTCGATATCGCTGTCGTGTCGAAGGATGACGCGGTGAAGTGGGGTTTCTCCGGTCCGCTGATCCGTGCAGCTGGCATCCCGTGGGACCTGCGTAAGTCGCAGCCCTATGATGTGTATGATCGGATGGAGTTCGAGATACCCGTCGGCACCAACTCGGACTGCTACGATCGTTTCGTGGTGCGCGTGAAGGAAGTTTACGAGAGCGCGAAGATTATCAAGCAGTGCCTGGCGGAAATGCCCGAAGGCCCTGTCGTCTCCGAAGACCGCAAGGTCGCGCCGCCCAAGCGTGCCGAGATGAAGCAGTCGATGGAAGCGCTGATCCATCACTTCAAGCTTTATACCGAAGGCTTTCACGTGCCAGCGGGCGAAGTTTACGTCGCGACCGAAAGTCCCAAGGGCGAATTCGGCGTCTATCTTGTCAGCGACGGTTCGAACAAACCCTATCGCTGCAAGATCAGGCCAACCGCGTTCTCGCACCTGCAGGCAATGGATTTCATGTCTAGGGGCCACATGCTGCCGGATGCGACCGCCATCCTCGGCGCGATCGACGTGGTGTTCGGGGAGTGTGACCGGTGATCCTGCGCGAGCTTTTCATCATCGTCGCGACCTTCGCTGCCTTCGCCTCTGGCGTCGCGGCATACCTTGCTGCGTTCCACGGCGAAGTGACGCTGAAAGAAGTGCTTTCCACCGCCTTTGCCGCGGTGATCGGCCTCTATGTCGGCCGCTATATCGAACGGAGGCTGGCTGATGGCCGCGCGTAATATCGCCCCTGATACGCCTGAACTGCGCGCGCAGTACGATGGTTGGGTTTTCACGGACGCAAACCGTGAGAAGGCCGACTGGCATATCAAGAAGTACCCGGAAGGCCGGCAGAAAAGCGCGGTCATGCCGCTGCTGGATCTGGCGCAGCGCCAGGTTGGGGAGGAAACCGGCACGCAAGGCTGGTTGCCCCTGCCGGTGGTGGAATATGTCGCCGACTATCTCTCCATGCCGGTAATCCGTGTGCTGGAGGTGGCGACCTTTTATACCATGTACAACCTTGTGCCCGTGGGCAAATTCCACGTCCAGGTATGTGGCACAACGCCCTGCATGTTGCGTGGCTCGGATAACATTCTTGCAGCCTGCGCGAAGCGTGGAATGCGTAAGGGCCACACCACGAATGATGGTCTTTGGACCCTTACCGAAGTGGAATGCATGGGCAATTGCGCCACCGCGCCCATGGTCCAGATCAACGATGACAATTTCGAAGACCTGACGACAGAGCGCTTCGACAAGGTGCTCGACGCACTCGCTTCAGGTGAGAGCCCGAAGGCTGGCACGCAGGAGCCGGGACGTCATACGTCGGAACCTTCGGGCGGGCCGACGACCCTTAAGGAAATGGTAGACGCCAATCATGATTACCGGAGCGAATGGTGAGCATGGCCAAGAAGCTTTTCATCCTCGCGGGCATCCTCTTCATCATCGCGGCAGTCGGCTATTTCGTGGCTGACAACGGATCGATAGGCGCGACCTTCCTCGCACTTGGCGTCGTGTTCCTCGCGCTAAGCGCAGGGCAGGGCCGCAAGAAGGGCGGGGAGGACGACCACTGATGGAACAATTCATTCCCATCCTGCTGGCCATCGTGCTCATCTTCATCGCGTGGAAGGTGCTGAAAGGCATCTTCAAAACCGTCGCGCTGGTGGCCATCCTGGCAGCGGTTGCAATCTGGGTATTTTTCGGTGGAGGGCTGGCATGAGCCTAGCTGACAAGGATCGCATCTTTACCAATCTCTACGGGTTCCAGGATTGGGGCCTGAAGGCTGCGCAAAAGCGCGGCGATTGGGACAACACCAAGGATCTGATCGCACGCGGAAACGATTCCATTATCGACGAGATGAAGGCATCCGGCCTGCGCGGTCGCGGCGGTGCCGGCTTTCCCACCGGCATGAAATGGTCTTTCATGCCCAAGGAAAGCAAGGATGGCCGTCCGTCCTTCCTGGTCATCAATGCCGACGAGAGCGAGCCCGGTTCTTGCAAGGACCGCGAGATCATCCGTCACGATCCGCACAAACTGATCGAAGGTGCGCTGGTGGCCGGTTTCGCCATGCGGGCAAGAGCAGCCTACATCTACATTCGCGGCGAATATATCCGCGAGGCCGAGACTTTGCAGGCCGCCATCGACGAGGCCTACGACGCCGGACTGATCGGCAAGAATGCCAGCGGCTCCGGTTACCATTTCGATGTCTTCATGCACCGCGGTGCAGGCGCCTATATCTGCGGTGAGGAAACCGCGATGATCGAGAGTCTCGAAGGCAAAAAGGGGCAGCCCCGCCTGAAACCGCCTTTCCCGGCAGGCGCGGGCCTCTACGGCTGTCCGACCACGGTAAACAACGTGGAATCGATTGCCGTGGTGCCTACTATCTTGCGGCGTGGCGGCGAATGGTTCGCCAGCTTCGGACGCGAAGGCAATGCCGGCACCAAGCTGTTCCAGATTAGCGGCCACGTGGAGAAGCCATGCGTGGTGGAGGAAGCAATGAGCATTCCTTTCCGCGAACTGATCGAGAAACATGCCGGGGGTATTCGCGGCGGTTGGGACAACCTGCTGGCGGTAATTCCCGGTGGATCATCGGTGCCACTGGTACCCGCCGAGCAGATCATGGACGCGCCGATGGATTTCGATGGGTTGAAGGAACTGGGCTCCGGCCTTGGTACCGCCGCCGTTATCGTAATGGACAAATCCACCGATATCGTGCGCGCCATCAGCCGCATCTCCTATTTCTACAAGCACGAAAGCTGCGGCCAGTGCACGCCGTGCCGCGAAGGTACGGGCTGGATGTGGCGCGTGATGGAACGGCTGCGCGTGGGTGAAAGCACGCCTGCCGAGATCGATATGCTGTACGAAGTCACCAAGCAGGTGGAAGGCCACACGATCTGCGCGCTGGGCGATGCCGCCGCTTGGCCGATCCAAGGTCTGCTCAAGCACTTCCGCCCCGAACTGGAGCGTCGTATCGCCGAACGTGGAAACGCTGTGTTGGAGGCGGCGGAATGATCCGTTCGGCATTCACGATCGCGGCCGTATTCCTCGGGCTCTCCGCAGTTCCCTTGCAGGCACAGGATGCGAACAAGAACAACAATGGTTTGCAGACCGGAACGCGTTTTGAACGCGAGCCGGAAACTGCCGATGCGGCCCAAGCACGCTGGATGCAGAAGCGCGTCGCGAATTGCGTGTTCAATCGCAACAAGGGCGACGTGCGCGAAATTCTGGCGAACAGCAACTTTTACTCGATCCAGTTCGACGCTTTCGATCAGGATCCCGACACGCTTTTCGATGAACTGAATGTGGATTTTTGCATCGAACGCCTGATGCGCCGTGCCGACAACCGGGTCTATCACACCTATATGCAGATCCAGTATTCCACCTTGCGCAATTTGCTTGCCGAGGAAGCCTATCTGCAGGATTTCGACGGTCCTCCTTCGATAGGTTCCGCTACGCCTCGGGATGTTGCCGGTCGTTTCAACGGGATGCGTGTTCACCCGCAGATCAGCACGATGGCGTCGCTTGCCGATTGCCTTACTTATCATGCCAGCGCTCAGACCCACGATCTGCTTCGGGCACGGCCCGGATCGGATGACGAGGGAGAAGCTATCACGGCACTTGGTCCGGTGATTATTTCGTGCGCCAATACGCAAGAGCAGCAATTGCAAATTCCAACCTCGCTCATTCGCCAGATGGCTGCCGATGGCCTTTGGTCGCGAAGCTACTACGGCTCGACCGCCGCAGGAGAGGGCTAATGCCAACAGTCAAAGTAGACGGACACGAAATCGAGGTTCCGGATGGCGCAACCGTTCTTCAGGCCTGCGAACTCGCTGGCAAGGAAATACCGCGTTTCTGTTACCACGAGCGTCTGAGCATCGCGGGCAACTGCCGCATGTGCCTTGTCGAAGTGAAGCCGGGGCCGCCCAAGCCGCAAGCTTCGTGCGCGCTGCCCGCCACCGAGGGCCAGGAAATCCGCACCGATAGCGAGATGGTGAAGACCGCGCGCGAAGGCGTGATGGAATTTCTGCTGATCAACCACCCGCTCGATTGCCCGATATGCGACCAGGGTGGCGAATGCGACCTGCAGGACCAGGCCATGATGTATGGCCGCGGCGCCACGCGCTATCACGAGAACAAGCGCGCCGTGACAGAGAAATTCATGGGCCCCCTGATCAAGACGATCATGACCCGCTGCATCCACTGCACGCGCTGTGTACGCTTCTCCGAGGAAATTGCTGGTGTGGACGAGATCGGCGCGCTTTATCGCGGCGAGGACATGCAGATCACCACTTATCTGGAGCAGGCGGCCAAGCACGAGCTTTCCGCCAACGTGATCGACCTGTGCCCGGTCGGTGCGCTCACCAGTGGTCCCTATGCGTATGAATCGCGTCCGTGGGAACTGAAGAAAACGCTGGGCATCGATGTATCCGATGCTGTTGGCTCCAACATCCGTATCGACAGCCGCGGGCGCGAAGTGCTGCGCGTGCTGCCGCGCGTCAACGATGACGTGAACGAGGAATGGATCTCGGACAAGGCGCGTTACCAGGTCGACGGCCTTACGCGCCGCCGCCTCGACAAGGTGTGGATACGCAAAAAGGGCAAGCTGACAGAGGCGAGCTGGGAAGAGGCGTTCAAAAAGATCGCCCGTGAAAAGCCGGGCAAGGGCATAGCCGCAGTTGCTGGCGACCTGGTGGATTGCGAAACGATGTTCGCGGCCAAGGCGCTGCTCAAGGCGTCGGGCTCCAACCTTGTCGAAAGCCGTCAGACCGGCATGGACTACGATGTTTCCAACCTGGCTGCGGTCAATTTCAACAGCACCTTTGCCGGTATCGAGGATGCAACTGCCATCCTGATCGTCGGCAGCCAGATCCGCTGGGAAGCCCCGCTGATCAACGTGCGCTTGCGCAAGGCCGCGAAACGCGGTGCGAAGGTGTTCGTGGTGGGACCGGAGTGGGAAACCACCTATCCGACCGAATTCCTTGGCGACGATGCCAGCGTACTGAGCAATCTGCCATCGCAGGTTACCGATGCCTTCAGGGACGCGGAAAAGTCTGCCGTAATCCTGGGCGCGGGCGGCTTTGCTGCCGGTGCGCATGGTGCAGCGATGCGCGCTGCCGAGCAGCTTGGCGCGACGTTCAACGCGCTCCACACGGCTGCTGCCCGTATGGGTGCACTGATGCTGGGCTTTGCCAACAAGGGCGGCATTGCCGATATCGTGGCAGCCAAGCCGAAGGTGGTTCTGGCGCTGGGCGCGGACGAAGTGGACTGGAGCCAGTTCGCAAATTCGCTCAAGGTCTACATCGGTCACCACGGCGACAAGGGTGCCCATGCGGCCGACATTATCCTGCCGGCTTCAGCCTACACCGAAAAGGCCGGAACCTACGTGAACACCGAAGGCCGCGTACAAATGTCCGACAAGGCAATCTTCGCACCCGGCGATGCGCGCGAAGATTGGACGATCCTGCGCGCGCTGGCCGATGCGCTGGGCGTTACCGTCGGCTTTGACAGCTTCGACCAGTTGCGCGCGGCGATGATTGCCGAAGTACCTGCGCTGGGCGAGGAAGGTCTGGCCGACTACGGTACGATTTCCGCAGCGCCGGCAAGTGCGTCGGTCTCGGGCACGATCGGCTATCCGATCAAGGACATTTACCTCACCAACTCCATCGCCCGTGCCAGCGTAGTGATGCAGCGTTGTTCGGATGAACTGCTGCACGGTGATGCGATGAAGGAGGCCGCGGAATGACCGAGTTCTTCATTTCGCTGGGCATGGATGCGGGCTGGGCGATCTTCGTCGCCTCGGTTGTCGGCATTCTGGCAATCGCCCTGCCGCTAATGCTGGCCGTGGCGATGGTGATCTATGTAGACCGCAAGGTTTGGGCCGCGATCAACCTGCGGCGTGGGCCGAACGTGGTCGGACCCTTCGGCCTGTTGCAGAGCTTTGCCGACGGGTTGAAGGTGTTCCTGCAGGAAACCATCATTCCCTCTGCCTCCAACAAGGGCATTTTCCTGCTCGCGCCGATTATCACCTTTACCGTGGCGCTACTGGCCTGGGCAGTGATCCCGTTCGACGCAGGCGTGGTGCTGGCGGATATCAACGTTGGCTTGCTCTACATTCTCGCGATCTCGTCGTTGTCGGTTTACGGCGTTACGATGGCGGGCTGGGCGTCCAACTCCAAGTACCCGTTCTTCTCTGCCATGCGTGCAGCCGCGCAGATGATTTCCTACGAAGTCTCCATCGGCTTCATCCTGGTGTGCGTGGTGCTGTACGCAGGCAGCTTCAACCTCTCGGCTATTGTCGAGATGCAGCGCGGTCACGGCTTCGGTTTCGTTAACGGCTATTGGTTCAACCTGCTGCTGTTCCCGATGTGGGTGGTGTTCTTCATCTCCAGCCTTGCTGAAACACAGCGCGTTCCTTTCGATCTGACCGAGGCGGAAAGCGAACTGGTGGCAGGCTATCAGACTGAATATTCCTCCATGAGCTTCGCGCTGTTCTGGCTGGGCGAATATGCCAACATCCTGCTGATGTGCGCGTTGAACACGCTGCTTTTCTTCGGTGGCTGGCTGCCGCCAGTGGAGATCGAGTTCCTTTACTGGGTGCCGGGCATCGTCTGGTTCCTGCTGAAGACGTTCTTCTTCTTCTTCATGTTCAGCTGGGTAATGGCGACAGTGCCGCGCTACCGCTATGACCAATTGATGCGGCTTGGCTGGAAAGTGTTTCTGCCGATGAGCCTGATCTTCGTGTTCCTGATCTCCGGCTGGCTGATGCTGACGAGGTATGACGACCCGAATTATGATTGTGTCCCGGTTGGCGTAGAAGGCACTGCCGACACCGACGATGCCGTGCTTTGCGGCCCTGAAAGAATTGTTCCATGAACGTCGCCCATCTCATCAAATCGTTCACCCTATGGGAAATTGTGAAGGCGCATGTCCTTACACTGAAGTACTTCTTCAAGCCCAAGGTGACGATCAACTATCCGTTTGAGAAAAACTCGCTGTCCCCGCGTTTTCGCGGTGAGCACGCGCTGCGCCGCTATCCCAATGGGGAAGAACGGTGCATTGCCTGCAAGCTGTGCGAGGCCGTGTGTCCGGCGCAGGCGATTACCATCGAAAGCGAGCCGCGTAGTGACGGCAGCCGTCGCACCACGCGTTACGATATCGACATGACCAAGTGCATCTATTGCGGTTTCTGCCAAGAAGCTTGCCCGGTGGATGCCGTGGTGGAGGGGCCGAACTTCGAATACGCGACCGAAACGCGCGAAGAACTGCTCTATGACAAGGCAAAACTACTGGCAAACGGGGACAAGTGGGAGCGGGCCATCGCCGCGAACCTTGAAGCCGACGCGCCCTACCGCTAACCGCGCCGCAAGACTCGTAAGGGGCTCACTTTGACCGTCTTCGCTTTCTATCTGTTTGCAGCACTGATGCTCGCCTCTGGCGCGTTCACCATCTTTGCCCGCAACCCGGTGCATTCCGTGCTCTGGCTGATCCTCGCCTTTTTCAATGCAGCGGGCCTGATGATCCTTGTGGGGGCAGAGTTTCTCGCGATGCTGCTGGTGGTGGTTTATGTCGGCGCCGTTGCCGTGTTGTTCCTGTTCGTGGTGATGATGCTGAACATCGATTTTGCCGAAATGCGCGCAGGCTTCATGAAGAACGCGCCGCTGGGCGTTGCCATCGCGGTGGTTCTGCTGGCGGAACTGGTGCTGGGTATCGGTGCCTACCGCGCCGGTGCGCTGGAGCTTGGCACCCCGGACGGCAGCGCCGCGCCGCTGCTGGGTGAAAGCAATATCGAGAGCCTGGGCGCGCTGCTTTACGGCAATTACCTGTTCCTGTTCGAAACCTCGGGCATTATCTTGCTGGTTGCGATGATCGGCGCCATCGTGCTGACGCATCGCGAGCAGCGCAACACCCGCGGACATCAGGACATCGCCAAGCAGAACGCGCGACGTCCTGAAGATGCGACGCGCAATGTCAGCCCCGAGATCGGGAAAGGGGTCGAGCTATGATCGGTATCGAACATTACATCGTGGTGAGCTCGATCCTGTTCGTGCTTGGCGTGCTGGGGATTTTCCTCAATCGCAAGAATATCATCATCATCCTGATGGCGATCGAACTGATCCTGCTTTCGGTGAATCTCAACCTCGTGGCTTTCAGCGCCTACCTGAATGATCTCACCGGACAGATTTTCGCCATGTTCGTACTCACCGTGGCCGCGGCAGAGGCTGCCATCGGCCTTGCGATCCTTGTCACCTATTTCCGTAACCGCGGCACTATCGCGGTGGACGACGTAAACCGGATGAAGGGATAGACCGTGAACTCGATCCTTATCATCGTTTTCGCGCCACTGGTGGCTGCGATCATCGCTGGCCTGGGTGGCCGCCTGATGGGGCACACCGCCGCCAAAGTGCTGACCACCGGTGCGCTGTTTCTCGCGTGCGGATTAAGCTGGCCGATCTTCCTGTCGTTCGTCGGGGGGGATGCGCAGACCAGCGTAGAACCGGTAATGAAATGGGTGCAATCGGGCGAAATGACTTTCGACTGGGCGCTGCGTGTCGACACGCTGACTGCCGTCATGCTGGTGGTGATCACCACCGTTTCCGCGCTCGTCCACCTCTATAGCTGGGGCTATATGGACGAGGACCCGGATCAGAGCCGGTTCTTCGCGTACCTCTCTTTGTTCACCTTCGCCATGCTAATGCTGGTCACTGCAAACAACCTGGTGCAGATGTTTTTTGGTTGGGAAGGCGTGGGCCTTGCCAGCTACCTGCTGATCGGCTTCTGGTACAAGAAGCCTTCGGCCAACGCTGCCGCGATCAAGGCTTTCGTGGTGAACCGTGTTGGCGACCTGGGCTTTATGCTGGGTATCTTCGGCACCTTCCTGGTGTTCCAGACCACCAGCATTCCCGAAATTCTGGCAGCAGCACCGGCGGTGCAGGGCAGCACCATCACCTTCATGGGAGCGCGCTGGGATACGATGACGATCCTGTGCCTGTTGCTGTTCGTGGGCGCGATGGGCAAATCGGCGCAGCTTGGTCTGCACACCTGGCTACCCGATGCAATGGAGGGCCCGACGCCGGTATCCGCCCTGATCCACGCCGCGACCATGGTGACCGCTGGCGTGTTCATGGTTTGCCGCCTGTCGCCCATGTTCGAAGCCGCGCCCGACGCGCTGGCCGTTGTCACCGTGGTTGGCGCCGCCACCTGCTTCTTTGCCGCTACGATCGGCACGACGCAGTGGGATATCAAGCGCGTGATCGCCTATTCCACCTGTTCGCAGTTGGGCTATATGTTCTTTGCCGCCGGCGTGGGCGCTTATGGCGCGGCGATGTTCCACCTGTTCACGCACGCGTTCTTCAAGGCGCTGCTGTTCCTTGGCGCAGGCTCGGTCATCCACGCGATGCATCATGAGCAGGACATGCGATATTATGGTGGCCTGCGTAAAGAGATCCCCTTTACCTTCTGGGCAATGATGTTCGGCACCCTGGCGATCACCGGCGTTGGTGTTTACCATCTGGGCGCAGGCTTCGCGGGCTTCTGGTCGAAAGATGCAATTCTGGAAGTCGCCTATGCCTCCGCAGGCGAGTACTCATCGCTTGCCTTCTGGCTCGGCACCATCGCCGCGCTGCTCACCAGCTTCTACAGCTGGCGCCTGATGTTCCTGACCTTCTGGGGCAAACCCCGCTGGATCGAGAGCGAGCATATCCAGCACGCAGTCCATCATGGGCATGACGAGCCCGACGAGGCCAATCCTGCGGCGCAGGAAGATTCTGGCCACGATGTAACGCACGCCGTGCCCGATCCGAAACACGGCGATGGCACTGGCGGCTATCACCCGCATGAGAGCCCGCTGACGATGCTTGTTCCGCTGGCTGTTCTCAGCATAGGTGCGATCTTCGCAGGTCAGGTGTTTCACGATGCCTTCCTCGATCAGGAAGCGTTCTGGAACGGGTCCATCGCTTACAACGCAGGCTTGATGCACGCGATGCACGAAGTGCCGACCCTTGTGAAATATGCTGCGTTTATCGTGATGGTCATCGGCTTCATCGGTGCCTGGTATGCCTACATCCGCAACACCAGCATTCCGCGCCAGACGGCCGAGCAACTCGGCCCCGTTTACCGCTTCGTTCTAAACAAGTGGTATTTCGATGAACTATACAACTTCATTTTCGTGAAGCCCGCTTTCTGGCTTGGTCGCTTCTTCTGGAAGAAGGGTGACGAGGGCACGATCGATCGCTTCGGCCCGAACGGCGTGGCCTGGGTCGTGTCGCAAGGCAGCGGTCTCGCGAAGAAGGTCCAGTCCGGTTATCTTACGAGTTACGCCCTGATCATGCTGCTTGGCCTTGTCGCCGCTATCACCTGGGTGCTGTTCTGATGGGCGGCTTTCCTATCCTTTCTGTCATGCTTGTGGTGCCCCTGTTGGGCGCAATCGCCTGCCTGTTCCTGCAAGCGAAATCCGCACGCATGGTGGCGCTGCTAGCTACGCTGATCGACCTGGCGCTGGGCATTATGCTGTGGGCAAATTACGATATTGGCGGCGCGCAGTGGCAATTCACCGAAAGCGCGGGTCTGTTTGCAGGCTTCGACTACGCGCTTGGCATCGATGGCATTGCACTCATGCTCATCATGCTCAGCGTCTTCCTGATGCCGATCTGCATCGGGGCAAGCTGGGAAGCCATTACAAAACGCGTAGGCGAATACATGGCTGCCTTCCTGATGATGGAAGTGCTGATGATCGGCGTGTTCGCCGCGCAGGATATCTTCCTGTTCTACATTTTGTTCGAAGCCGGCCTCATTCCGATGTATCTGATCATCGGCGTATGGGGCGGACAGAACAGGATCTACGCAGCCTACAAGTTCTTCCTCTACACCTTGCTCGGCTCTGTCCTGATGCTTATCGCCATGCTTTGGATGGTGAACGAGGCGGGCACCAGTTCCATTCCCGTTCTGATGGAATACGATTTCGCGCCCGAGGCCCAGACCTGGTTATGGCTGGCATTCTTTGCGAGCTTCGCCGTGAAAATGCCGATGTGGCCGGTTCACACCTGGCTGCCTGACGCCCACGTGCAAGCACCAACGGCAGGCTCTGTGATACTTGCGGGCGTCCTGTTGAAGCTTGGCGGCTATGGTTTCATCCGGTTCAGTCTGCCGATGTTCCCCGATGCCAGCGCCGAATTCGGATGGCTGGTGTGGGGTCTCTCGATGATCGCAATCGTGCTCACCAGCCTCATCGCTCTGGTGCAGGCAGATATGAAGAAGCTCATCGCCTATTCCTCGGTTGCGCACATGGCCATCGTTACGGTGGGTCTGTTTGCATTCAACGTGCAGGGCCTGGAAGGCGCGATGATGATCATGCTGGGTCATGGCCTCGTATCCGGTGCGCTGTTCCTGTGCGTCGGCGTGATTTACGACCGGCTCCATACCCGCGAGATCGATCGCTACGGCGGACTTGCCATCAACATGCCGGCCTATGCCGCGCTGTTCATGCTGTTCACGATGGCGAGCGTTGCCTTGCCAGGGACCAGCAACTTCGTGGGTGAATTCCTTGCGCTTGCTGGCATCTACCAGGCCAACAGCTGGGTCGCTTTTGTCTGCACGACCGGCATCATTCTCGGTGCTGCCTACATGCTCTACCTTTACCGCCGTGTCGTGTTCGGCATTCAGAAGAACGCGGATGCAGCGGCCATGCCCGATCTTTCCACGCGCGAATATCTGCTTCTTGGTCCCATCGCCGCAGCCGTTCTCTGGATGGGCGTCTATCCCGAAAGCTTCCTTGCTCCCATGCGTGCCGATATTGAAATTCTCGATACCCGTCTTGCCACTGCTGCGCCGGAAGGCGACGCGCACCTGCTCGTCGCAGAGGGCGCGCCGGTCGAAGAAGAGCTCTCCGATGGGGGTTCGCACTAATGGAATATACGAACTCCTTCGCGCTGGTCCTGCCCGAGATCATTCTTGCGCTCTCCGGCCTCCTGCTGCTGCTGGTCGCGGCGTGGGGCGGTGACAAGGCCGCGCGTGTTGTATCCATCGCGGCAACCGTCGCGCTGGGTGGTGCCTTTGCGCTGGCTGCCGTTACCGTATGCAGCGGCGCGGGCGGGGCGGACACGATAGCCTTTGCCGGCCAGTTCCGCGCCGATGCCTTTGCCGGCCTCGCCAAGCTGATGATCTACGCCGCCAGCGGCGCTGCCCTGATCGTCGCTCCGCGCTTTTTCGAGCGGGCAGGGGCAATGCGTGCCGAATTCCCTGTGCTGGTGCTGTTCGCCACCCTGGGTATGAGCATCATGGTCTCGGCTGCAGACCTGATGACGTTGTATATCGGTTTGGAGCTCAACTCGCTTGCCGCCTACGTCCTTGCCGCAATCTTGCGCGATGACGAGCGCAGCGCCGAGGCAGGCCTGAAGTATTTCGTACTGGGCGGGCTTGCCTCTGGTATCCTGCTGTTCGGCATGAGCTTGATCTACGGCTTTGCCGGCACGACGAATTTCGCCGGGATTGCCGTTTCCGTTTCTGACGGGCTTTCCACCGGACAACTGTTCGGTTTGACGTTCGTACTCGCTGGCCTCGCCTTCAAGATCAGCGCCGCGCCCTTCCACATGTGGACACCGGACGTTTACGAGGGCGCGCCCACTCCGGTTACGATGTTATTTGCCAGTGCGCCCAAGGTTGCGGCGATTGCCCTGCTGGCGCGCGTCTCGCTGGAAGCCTTCGGTACACAGGCCGATGCGTGGCGCCAAATCGTAATTTTTGCCGCGCTGCTATCGATCGTGATCGGTGCACTTGGCGCAATCGGTCAGCAGAACGTAAAACGGCTGCTTGCCTATTCATCCATCAACAATGTCGGTTTCATTCTGATCGGGCTTGCTGCTGGCACGCTGGCGGGTGCCAGCGCCATGATGGTCTACCTCGCTATCTATGTCGTGATGACAATTGGCAGTTTTGTGGCCGTGCTGCTGATGCGCGATGCGAACGGCAACCAGGTGGAGAACGTATCCGACCTGGCCGGTCTTTCAACCACGCGCCCCGTGCTGGCATGGTGCCTGATGGCGCTGATGTTCAGCCTTGCCGGCATTCCCCCGCTGTTCGGCTTTTGGGGCAAGTTCGTGGTGTTCCAGGCCGTGGTTGAAGCGGACCTGCTGGCTCTTGCTGCAATAGGTATCGCGGCCTCCGTGATCGGCGCGTTCTATTATATCAAGATCGTGAAGATCATGTTCTTCGATGAAGCCGTAGATACGGTAAGGGGCGAGGGCGACACACCGCACTGGGCCGTACTGGCAATCTGCGCGCTGCTCATTTCGCCACTGGGCTATCTGCTAATCGGTCCGCTTGGCAATCTGGCAGACATGGCCGCAGCCTCGCTCGCCGTCGCGTTCTGACTTGACCACCACAATCGAGTACACGCCTCAAACCGGCAGCACCAATGCCGACATGGCTTTGCGTCTCGCGCGCGGTGAAATCGTGCAGGAAGGGCATTGGCTCGTCGCAGACCGTCAGAGCGCCGGACGGGGTCGCCAGGGTCGTAGCTGGATCGATGCGCCGGGCAATTTCATGGGCTCTACCGCCGTGCGCCTGAACGAACGCGATCCGGCCCCGGCGACGCTGAGCTTCGTGGCTGCCCTGGCGGTATACGAAACCGTTTTGCCCAACCTTGCAAATCCGTCATCGTTGATGCTCAAATGGCCGAATGACGTTCTGCTGGACGGCGCAAAATTCTGCGGGCTACTGCTCGAATGCGAGGCTGGACATGCCGTAATCGGTATTGGGGTGAACCTCGCAGCCGCGCCGCCAATCGCAGACCGCAAGGTGAAGGCGCTTTCCCAGCGGGGGCCGGCGCCTACACGCAATGCATTCGCGGAGGCCTTGGCTTTGCAAATGACGCTTGAAATCCAGCGCTGGCGCGAATTTGGCACCGGTCCGATCATCAACCGATGGAAGGCCGCCGCCCATAAACAAGGTACGCCCATCAGCGTGCACGATGCATGTGGAAAGCGTCAGTCGGGCACATACGATGGCCTCGACGAACACGGCGCGCTACGCTTGCGCCTGCCCGATGGCACTACACATATGGTGCACGCTGGCGATGTTTTGCTGGAGGAACGCTGATGCTGCTCGCCGTCGATGTCGGCAACACCAATGTTGTTTTCGCCCTTTTTGAAGGCGAGGATATCCGTGCGCGCTGGCGCATTGCGACCGATGGCCGCCGCACGGGTGATGAATACGCCACGTGGCTGCTCCAGTTGCTTGCTATCGAGGGGATCGAACGCAGTGCTGTTACCAGCATCATCTTCGGCTCTGTCGTGCCGCGTGCCGATCACAACCTGACCGTGCTGGCCAGCAAGTATTTTGGTATCGAACCGCTGATCGCTGGCGAAGACAAGGCGGCCTGGGGTTTCGAGATCGACGTGGAACAGCCTAACACTCTGGGCGCGGATCGCGCACTTAATTGCATTGCCGCGCACCAGATGGTCGGAGGAGACATGATCGTGGTGGATTTCGGCACCGCCACGAAGTTCGAGGCCGTCGATTACAATGGCGCCTACAAGGGCGGTATCATCGCACCCGGCATCAATCTCTCGCTCGATGCGCTGGTGGGCAAAACGGCAAAGCTTCCCCGCATTGCCATAGAGGCGCCTGAAACCGGTAACGTCATCGGGAGAAATACCGAGGACCAGATGTTGATAGGGGTCTTTTGGGGGTATGTGGCGATGATGGAAGGGTTGATAGAGCGCATGAAGGCGCAGATAGGCCGTCCTGTGACGGTCGTGGCGACAGGTGGGCTCGCCATCCTGTTCGACCAGAAAACCGACATATTCGACCGTATAGACGCCGACCTAACCATTCGCGGCCTGCAAATCCTGGCCGAGCGCGCAGGAGCGACATGAAAAAAGATTTCACCCCTCAGGACGAATTGCTGTTTCTTGCCCTTGGCGGTTCCGGCGAGATTGGCATGAACGTCAATCTCTACGGCTGTAAAGGCAAATGGCTGATGGTGGACCTGGGGATGAGCTTTGGCTCAAACGAATACCCCGGCACCGAGCTGATGTTTGCTGACCCTGAATTCATCGAGGAGCGCAGCCGCGACCTGCTGGGCATCGTGCTGACCCACGCGCATGAAGATCACATCGGCGCAATTCCCTATTTTGCGGCTGACCTTGGCGTTCCGCTTTACGCAACGCCGTTCACTGCGGACCTGATCCGCCGTAAGCTGGACGAGGCGGGGCTTACGCGCGAAATCAAGTTGAACGTAATCGCGGAAGACCACGGGCAGATTGCCCTCGGCCCGTTCACGGTAACTTACATCCCGCTCGCCCACTCCATCGCAGAAGGCAATGCGCTGCTGATCGACACGCCATACGGCCGCATATTTCATACAGGCGACTGGAAGCTGGACGACGAGCCGCAGATCGGCACGCCTGCTACCGAAGAGGAACTGTCCGAAATCGGTGACGAGGGCGTGCTGGCGATGGTGTGTGATTCCACCAACGTCTTCAACCCTGTGCCATCGGGCAGCGAGGGTGCCGTCTATCGCGGACTGCTGGAGGAAACGCAAAAGCACTCGGGAAAGCGCGTTCTGGTTTCCACGTTCGCGTCCAATGTCGCGCGTCTGAAGACGCTGGGCGCTGTGGCGGAGCATACCAATCGCCGCTTGTGCGTCGCAGGACGTTCGCTGGACAGGATGATCGAGGTGGCCAGCGCGAATGGCTATCTTGATGATTTCCCCGACACCGTAGATTTCGATACGGCGATGGGCCTGCCACGCGGCGAGGTGATGATCATTGCCACAGGCGGGCAGGGCGAACCGCGTGCTGCGCTATCGCGCATTGCAGATGGCAACCACCCCCTCAGCCTGGCCGAGAGCGACGTCGTGTTGTTCTCAAGCCGCGTCATACCCGGTAACGATATTGCTATTGGTCGCGTGCAGAACCAGCTTGCAGAGCGCGGAATCGTGATGGTGACCGACCGGCAGAGTGAAATTCACGTCTCCGGGCACCCAGGAAGGCCGGAACTCGAAGCACTCTATGGCTGGCTGCGACCCGATGTCCTCGTACCTGTCCATGGCGAGATCCGTCATATGCAGGAACAGGCGCGGGTTGGGCGTGCGGCGGGCATAGCCCACGCCGTCTTTCAGAAAAATGGCGACATCGTGCGGCTAGCGCCGGGCAGTCCAGGAAAAATCGCCGAAGTGCACACTGGCAGACTTGTGCTGGACGGCGATATCATCGTTCCGGCAGATGGCGATGCCATCACCATGCGACGTCGCCTGTCGCGCGATGGGTTGCTGATCGTGGTACTCGATCAGACGGGCGGAGTGCAGATCGAGGGCATCGGTCTGCCGCTGGACGAAGATTACGATGATTTCGTGGAAGAGGCCGTGAACGATGTGCAGACGTCGCTGGGAAAGCTGAAGGGCAAGCGCGGACAGGATCGCGAAGCGGTGATGGAAGCAGCGCGCCTTGCAGCACGCCGGGCGGCGCAGCGATGGTCTGGCAAGAAACCCCAGACGCGCGTTATCATTGCGGGTGAATAGGGGCAGAAACGGGAAAGCCTGACACCATGCAGATAACGTCTATTGTTGCCATCTACGCCCTTTTCTGGGTGATGTGCGCATTCCTGCTGCTGCCGTTTGGCGTAAAAACCCATGATGAAGCAGGGGTCGAAAAGGTTCCCGGCCAGGCCGAAAGTGCGCCCGCCAACTTCCGTCCCGGAAGACTCAGCTTCAAAGCAACGCTGTTTGCAGCGGTGCTTACGGCCTTGTTCGTGGCAAACTACACACAGCAATGGATCACGGTCGACGATATCGACCTTCTAGGACAGATGGGCCCCGACTAGGGTTTTAGTCGCGCAGCCGGTCTATAGCCTGCGCCAGCGCAACGTAGAGTTTGCCCATGTCGCTGGAGAGCAGTGTCACCGCCATGGCATGTCCATCTCGCGTTGCCAGAATGCTCCGTAGCATCGCTTCGAAATCGTGGATGTAGCGGTTTACCGTCTCGCGGAATTCCGCATCTTCAGAATAAACCGCGCTGACTTGGCGCGCCTCGTGCTTGTCGAGCAGGCGGACGGCGCGGCGCGTGAAAATGCCGCGGTCGCCACGCAGGTAGTGCGCCCACTGGGTATCGCCGATATCATTATCGAACGCCTTGGCAATGTCGATTGAACTTGAATTCAAGGCCTCCGTGATAAGGGCCATGCGCCGAGCAAAGTCGGTATCGACATGCTCCTCGGCCTTTTCGCGGGCGTATTGCACGCGTTGCTCGAGATTGGCGGCCAATTCGTCGATGCCCGACAATTGTTCGCGGAGCAGTTGTGCGGTTTCCCGTCCGGCTTCGTCCGCACGGGTGGTGGCCTGTTCCAGTTCGCCGATCGTCTCGCTTGCGTGGCGGCGCATGGCCTCGGCCAGCTTGTTCCGGCTCGCTTCGGCGACCTGCTGCGCCAACGCGGTCACGGCCTCGGTCTGCTCGCCCCGCAGGTTTTCCAGCACCGACGCGGATGCGGCGCTGAGCATCTCGATCGCTTCGCGCAATTCGTGCGAGGTGCGCTCTGCCACCTTTTCCGTCTCGCTAGAGACAATGGCCAGACGATTTTCCAGCGCGGATAGTTGCTCCAGTGACGCGTTGCCGGACTCGCGAGTCTTGTCCAGTTGCCCCGCCAGGTTGCTGCCCCGCGCGTCGGCATCCTCGATCAATTCGTGCAACTCTTTCGCCTTCGCCCCGAATGAGGCCAGCCGCGTCTCGGCGGTGGTCATCGCATCGGAAAGCGCGCCATCGGTATGATCGGCGCTGGATCGGATGATCTCGAGCAAGCGCACGCTATCATTGGTCAGGCGGCCCAGGAAATCGCTGCTCTCGTCCAGCACTGCGCGGTTGGTCGCAAGGCGTTCGGAAAGGGTCGCTGCCGCCTCTGCTACCTTTTCTCCGGTATCGTTGGCCTGGGTGCCAAGCCTGGAAATAGTATCGTCGAGATAAGTGAGACGTTCTGCCAGGGCCTCTCCGCGTTCGGCCAGCCCGGCCACATGGGCAAGGTGTTCTTCCTGCCGTTCGCTTACGCGCTGGTCGAACTCGGCGATACGCCCTTGAAGCGCGGCGAGGGCTTCGCTCTGGCTGTCTTCGTTGGCCTGGCGACGTTCGGCAAAATCGACTTCGAAGGCGGCCATGCTGTCTGACAGGCGCCGATCTACCTTGGACGCTTCGTCATTCAGCGCCACTAGCCGCATCCGGGCGTTTGTCATCGCAGACTCGTCCAGCTTGACCACGCCGTCGAGGACTTCCTTCATGCGGTCTTCCAGCGCGGTAATCGCGACGGACCACCGCTTTGCAGCTTCTGCGTGGCCGCCATCCATGGAATTGACGAGCTTTTCACCTTCGACCCGCAAGGCAACAAGCCGTTCCCGCATGGCGGACGCCGCCTCGGTCTCGCGTTCATGAATGGCATCGGCATCATCGCGCAACTGGCGGGCCAAAGCCTCCGATCGGGACGCGATGGTATCGAAGACACGCTCCTGCGATACGTCGAGTTCGCGGCGGAATTCGTCACTGCTGGCGCGCAGCCGATCAAATCGCTGACCGGCCAGATCACCTAGCGCCACGATTTGCTCTTCGAACGCGACAAGCGTCGAATCTACCTTTTCGCCGATCCGCGTGACGTGTGCTTCGCCGGTTTCGCCAAAGCCGTTCAGTCGTTCGAACGCAGACACGAGGGCATCCACTCGGTCCTGCGCAGCCTGGCCTGCTCCGCCGAGCTGGTTGTTAAGATCACGCGCGGAATTGGTGAGGACTGGCAACTGGTCCCGCAGCCTTTCCATGTTCCCGACCGCAGATTCGCTCACATGGCCGATGCTTTCGACCTGCTCGGAATTGTCGCGAACGAGATCCTGCAGCCGATCGGCATTCGTGGAGATGCGTTCGACGGCGATGCGTCCGAGAGTTTCCAGGTCGCGCGATTGCGATTCGATGAAGTCGCGAGCGAGCGCAAGTTCGCGGTTCACCACCTGCAATCGACCTTCCAATTGGGAAGACTCGTGCGCCAGAGCGCGAGCGGCATCGGTGAAGCGATTGGCTTCCCGGCGGCTGTTGCGCATGGCGATCATATAAACACCGATCAGCAGAACCAGCGGAACCGACCATTGGACGATCCAGTCGATCCACTTATCGGGTGTGGCCCCGGCCAGCATCTGCCCATGATGAACCCAGGCAAAAAATCCTGTCCAGCCAAGGGCTGCCAATGCTGTCAGAGCTGGGGCAATCCATGTGCCACGCGGTTTTGCTGGCTCTTCTTCGAAGAGATGGTCTTCATAGACCTCTTCCTCGGACGTTTCGTATATCTCGTGTCCGTTGCCATCGACATCGGTTTCGGCGATGGTTTCAGCGGGCATATCGTCCTGCGAAGGGACCAGGTTTTTCCAGCGGCTCATGATTCTTTCTTAACACACCGTAAAGGGGTTGAAACCATGCCAAATGGTTAAAACCCACTGTGCAGCCGACGATAACGACGCTCTGACCCTTTCGCATGCGGCATGGCTTGGCAGCGCGTGCCTGTGGTCCTAGCTAAGCAGGGATGCAACCATGGAAATTCATATCATGCGCGCGGTCCTGATCGCACTGCCGCAGGCGGGGGAAGGTGACTTGCCCAGCATTGCCGGCAAGTCGCTCGCCCATCGGCAAATGCTATTCGCCTGCGAACTGGGTTGCGACAGCGTGATCGCCCATGGCAGCGGCGCAACGCGTGTTGGTATCGATCTGCGTCATGCCGCCGAGAAACTTGGCCTTAAATACCAGGTCATAACCAACAGCCACGCCTTGCCCGGCATCATCGGCGACGATGACAGCCTTCTGGTCTTGCAGCCCGGCCTTCTTCCCGAATCCCGGACGGTGCTGGACCTGCTGCGTGCAGAGGGTGACCGCGTGCTGGTGGTATCCGCCGGTCCCGGTTCAAGCACCGGCTTCGAGAGGATCGACCTTGACCGCGCGTGGGCAGGCGCTTTTTCGATACCGGGGCGATGGCTTGGCAAGCTCGCCAATCTGCCGGAAGATGTCGCCCCGCACGGGGCTTTGCTGCGTATCGCCCTGCAACAGCGCCTTCCCGAAGCGCGACTTGCGGACGCAGCACTGGATGACGGCAAGTGGACCATCATCGATTCTGACGAGACAGCACTTGCGCGGACATTCGACTGGCAAAGCAGCCACCTTGGAAAGACCAATCCCGGAGCTATCTCACGCTGGCTGGGCAAGACCGCGATCGCACGCCTCGGATCCCGACTGCTCGACATGCCATACGCTCGCCCGGCTTTATTGGCCTTGTCCGCGCTGTTGCTGACCGGATCGGTTGCGGCGGGCCTGTTCGAACGACCCGTTCTCGGCTTTTTTCTTGTCGCGTTGAGCGTGCCGGTGTGGGAAACCTTCCTCGCACTGTCACGCCTGGTCGTCGCACCGTTCGGGCGTATCGGACGACTGCCAGTGCTCCGCTTCGTGATAGATGCAGCGCTGTTGGCACTGGGGATGATGGCCATCGACAGCCTGTTTCACCGCAGCATCTTTCCACCGTTCGTGCTTGTCGGTGGGCTCTTGCTTCTGGATCAAGGCATTCTGCCGAACTGGCTGGAACCGTTGCGCGACCGAATGTTCGTTGCCGCCTCGATCGCTGTGCTGGCCCTCTTCACCACTCCCGAATTGGCGATCATGCTGACCGGCTTGCTCGTGCTTGCCGCCAATATCCTCGTATCGCGCAGATAACGCGGGCTTAACCAAGGTACGTTATGGGCAAGGGCATGAACAACACGATCAAGGCCGGGCAATCAGCCGAATCCGTTGAGGACATGCTGCGTGGTGAACTCGCGCAGGGTGACGTCATTCTGTCGATTGCGCGACCGATACTGCGCCATCTGCTCGCCAATGACGACCACGCGCTGTTCAGCGACGAGGTGATTGCGAAGATCCGTGGCATGATGACCCATCTCGCTCGCCAGTTGCTGTTTGAACTGGCGGAAGAACTGAAGAAAGACGACCGTGACCCTTTCGTGGAACAGAACCAGGATGCGCTCGCCACAATGTTGCTCGACGATACGGCGTTTCTGGGCCATGCGCACGCTCTGTCGATCGAGGCTCAACTGGCCGAACGACTGCAATCGCGCAGCGGCATAGATCCCGTGCTCTCACCATTACTGCAAGAACTGGCAGCATCCGGTGACGAGGCGCAGGCGGCCGCGGCAATGCGCGTGGTGGCATCGCAGGCTCGGTTCATGCAGCACCAGCGACGGATGGAATTGCCCTTGGCTGAATTGCCTGCCGAACTTTTCCACGCCGCCACCAGAGCTTTGAAAACAAGTCAGACCGATTATCCTCGAGAAGCGGAAGCCGTGCGCGACCGGCTGCGCCGGGAGTTCGACGAGAGCGACCGCCGGGTCGGCCAGATGACGAGACTGGTGATGGCGATGGGTGGCAATGCCAAGCGCGCCCTGGCTGTAGACCATGCAGGATTGTCGGTATTCTCGACTGCGCTTTGCATGGCCTCCGAGCAGGAGCGAGACGTGGCAGTTCTTGCCTTGGGCGAGAACCAGTGCGCGCGTCTGGCGCTTTCGCTGCGTGCGGCGGGCCTTGGGCAAAGCGCGGTGGAAGAGCAATTTCTCTATCTGCACCCCGAGATTACTCTGCCGGAAGGTTTCGATGCCCTGCGTGCGGATCGCGCAGCAGCTTTGCTTACTTCCGCTGCGACCGGCACGGCGCATTGAGTCGATGGCCTCGTCAACTTCCATAATTGCGCGCGGGCGCACAGACGCGCAGGATCGCCTTATAGAGGCGGATGAACCGCTGGCAGGCTTTCACTTGCGCGCCGGGGGTGAACTTCCGGGCCCGCTCGTCACGCCGGCATTCATCGAGCTGGTGCGCAAGGCGCGCGTTTATGGCTTGCGCCTTGCCCGCGTCATCCATGCACAGGACGAAAGCGATCAGATCACAGCCTGGGTGGAAGTGGAACCCGAAGACGAGGGCGTGTCCATTTCCATCAGCGATTGGCAGGCGGAACCGCTCAAATCGGTTTCCGAGATGGCCGCATCGCGAGACAAACTTGCGCTGGTTCGGCAGATCGCCGGGTTGCGCGCCAGGCTAGGCGCTTCTCAGGAGTTGCTTGCCGTGGATTGCGACGCCGAAGATCTAACCGAACTTGCGACGAGGATGCGCGCCGGGATCGGAGAGACATGGACCGATTTTGTCAACGCTGCCGGGGGTGCGCATAACAAGCCACTGCACTGGCGTTTACTTGACGGGGCATCAGTCGATGTTCCGGGTTCGAAGCGACGCTGGAACGTAAATCTCGTCGCCTTGGGTAAGCCACAGCCCGGAAGCGCCGGGTTCGAGCTTTATCTTTCCCCTCAGCAAGGGGAACCGTACCCTGCGCCAAAGACTGGCCGCGAAGGGGAGCGAACCAGCGGTATAGGCCGCGACATAGCACCTGTTCTGCGCCAGCCCGTCAGCCGCATCATCGCCAATGCTGAAACGATCCGGACCCAGCTTTCCGGCCCGCTGGCCGAGGAATACAGCAATTACGCTGCCGATATTGCTACGGCAGGTGAGCACTTGCTCGCCTTGATTGACGACCTGACCACACTGGAACTGGTCGAAGATGACGAGTTCGAGACTGCGCCGGACAAGATCGATCTGGCCGATGTGGCCCGCCGCGCCGTCGGTATCCTTGGGGTTCGTGCCGGGGAACGGGGCATCACGCTCGATGCGCCCAAGTCAGCCGACAGTGTTCCGGCAATTGGCGAGTTTCGCCGCGTGCTACAGGTGCTGCTCAACCTGGTTGGTAACGCCATCCGCCATTCGCCCGAAGGGGGGCAGGTGTGGCTCAGGACAGAGCATGACGGCGAACGTGCGCGAATAACCGTGGCCGACCAGGGCGAAGGTCTGGACGAGAGCCAGCAGTCGAAAGTGTTCGCCAAGTTCGAACGGCTCGGTCGCAGCGGCGATGGTGGTTCGGGGCTGGGCCTGTATATCTCGCGTCGACTGGCCGAGGCAATGGACGGTACGCTCACCGTAGAAAGCAGCAAGGGGCAGGGCGCGCGGTTCACCCTGGAACTTCCCAGCTTCCAGGAACGACGCAAAGAGCCGCGCTGATTACCACCAGCTACGAAAACGCCCGGCCGTGGGACCGGGCGCCTTCTGTGTTCGCCGATAATTCTAGCGTTTGTCGAGCGGCACGTAATCGCGCTGCGTCGGACCGGTGTAGAGCTGGCGTGGGCGACCGATAACCTGGCCGGGATCGGAAATCATCTCGTTCCACTGCGCGACCCAGCCAACGGTGCGGGCAAGGGCAAACAGAGCGGTGAACATTGTCGTCGGGAAACCGATCGCCGACAGGATCACGCCCGAATAGAAGTCCACATTGGGGAACAGCTTCTTTTCCTGGAAGTACGGATCGTTCAGCGCCATCTCTTCCAGCTTTAGCGCAGTTTCGAACACCGGATCACTTACCTTCAGCGCTTCGAACACTTCGCGCACGGTCTTCTGCATCACTGTGGCACGCGGGTCGTAGTTTTTGTACACGCGGTGGCCGAAGCCCATCAGACGGAAAGGATCGTTCTTGTCCTTGGCCCGCTCGATATAATGGGGAATGCGATCGGGTGTGCCGATTTCGCGCAGCATGTTCAGCGCCGCCTCGTTGGCTCCGCCGTGGGCCGGACCCCACAGGCAGGCGATGCCGGCAGAGATACAGGCAAAGGGGTTGGCGCCAGAAGAACCGGCGAGGCGCACGGTGGAAGTCGATGCGTTCTGCTCGTGATCGGCGTGGAGGATGAAGATCCGGTCCATTGCCTTCTCGACAGCCGGGATAACCTCATATTCCTCAGCAGGAACGCCGAAGGTCATACGCAGGAAGTTGCCGGTGTAGCTGAGCGAATTGTCCGGCTGCATGAAGGGCTGGCCTACAGCATACTTATACGCCCATGCCGCAATGGTGGGCATCTTGGCGATCAGGCGATGGCTGGAGATCTTGCGATGCTCAGGGTCCGAAATATCGGTGCTGTCGTGGTAAAACGACGACAGCGCGCCCACCACACCGCACATGATCGCCATGGGGTGCGCATCACGGCGGAAGCCTTGGTAGAACTGCCGCATCTGGTCATGCAGCATGGTGTGATAGGTGATCGTGTTGGTGAAATCGGCGTATTCGTCCTGGCTTGGCAGCTCGCCGTTCAGCAGCAGATAGGCCACTTCCATGAAGCTGGAGTTTTCAGCCAGCTGCCCGATCGGATAGCCGCGGTGCAGCAGCACGCCTTCCTGCCCATCGATGAATGTCAGCGCACTTTCGCACGAGGCGGTCGACTTGTAGCCCGGGTCGAAAGTAAACTTGCCGGTCTTTCCGTAGAGCTTCCGAATATCGATGACATCGGGGCCGCAGCTGCCTTCCAGTGTGGGAAAATCAAAATTTTCTCCGCCTACCGTCAAATCTGCCTGCTTGTCAGCCAAAGCCGTTCTCCTTCAAATGTTTGCTATCGATAGTCGAGAGAGTATCTCAACCACCGGTTTGATCGTTGATCCGCGCAAGGCTTTCTTCTCTACCGAGAAGCACCAGCACGTCGAATATTCCGGGCGAAGTGGTTTGCCCCGTCAGCGCCGCACGAAGCGGCTGCGCAAGCTTGCCGAGGCCCAGTTCGAGCTCTTGCGCATAGGCATTCAAATTGGCCTCCAGCGCCTCGATTGTCCAGTCCGTTTCCACCTGCAGCCGTTGGAAAATAGCGGCAAGTCGCTGACGCCCCTCTTCATCGAGGAGTCCAGCGGCCTTTTCTGACAGTTCCAAAGGCCGGGTCTTGAACAGGAAAGCTGCCCCATCGGCGAGTTCGTTCAGGTCGCGCGCCCGCGTCTTCAGCACCGGCATGGCTTCGGCCAACAAAGCCTTGTCCGCGTCAGGACCAATGAGCGGCGCTACCATCCCGGCAAGGCGCGCATCGTCTGCGGCACGGATGTAATTGCCATTCATGTTGAGCAACTTCTTCATGTCGAAACGGCTTGGCCCCTTGTTCACCGCATCGATATCGAACAGCGCAATCGCTTCCTCGCGGGTGAATTCCTCCTGGTCGCCGTGCCCCCAACCGAGTCTCAGCAGGTAGTTGAACAGCGTTTCGGGAAGGATGCCCATTTCCCGATAGTCGCGAACGCCCAACGCCCCGTGACGCTTGGAAAGCTTGGCACCATCGTTGCCGTGGATCAGCGGAACGTGAGCATATGTCGGTTCTTCCCAGCCATTTTCGATGGCCAGTCCTCCGTTGGCACCATTCATGGCGCGAATCACCTGGATCTGGCGAAATGCGTTGTTCAGGTGGTCGTCGCCGCGGATGATATGGGTGCACCCCATGTCCATGTCATCAACTACGACGGCCAACATGTAGGTCGGCGAACCATCTGCGCGTAGCAGGATGAAATCGTCGATCTCGCGATTGTCCACTTTAACGCGGCCTTGCACGGCATCTTCGATTACCGTTTCACCGCCTTCGGGTGTCTTGATGCGTACGGTGAAAGGCGCGCCTTCGGCAGCCTCGGACGGATCACGATCGCGCCACCTACCGTCATAACGCATAGGCTGCTTGGCCGCCTTTTGCTGTTCGCGCATTTCGGCAAGCTCTTCAGGCGAGGCAAAACACTTGTATGCGTGCCCCGCCTCCAGCAGCTTCATCGCGACTTCGGCGTGACGGTCTGCGCGTTGGCTTTGGTACACAGCGTCGCCATCGAAATCGAGTCCGAGCCAGTCGAGGCCATCGAGAATTACATCGATCGCTTCCTGCGTGGAACGCTTCTTGTCGGTATCCTCGATTCGCAAAAGCGCCTTGCCGCCATGGTGACGGGCGTACAGCCAGGAGAACAATCCGGTACGGGCGTTGCCGATATGAAGGAAGCCGGTTGGACTGGGCGCGAAGCGCGTCACAACAGGACGCTGATCCGAACCTTTGCCACGCGAACTTGCCATATCTGCTTGTTTCCTGTCCTGTATTTCCATGGCTACAAAGCATCCGCCACTGGTGCCACTGGGTGAGGAACCGGGCGATGCTGCGGCGCAGCACTCGCCTTGGCGAAAGCTGCGTGGTTTGTCCAGCGTGGCAGAGGGTGCAGAGCAGTTCCTTGCGAGTTCGGGCTTCGATCGCGGTCCCTGGCTGGCGGTTGCCTTGGCAGCAGGAATAGGCGCCTGGTTCGTCCTCGATACGCCGGCGCACTGGGTTCTTGCAATCACCGCCGGATTATTGACAGCTGTCGGCGCAGTTGCGGCATGGAAGGGACGCGAGGATCGCACTCATCTTGTCGGCGCACTGGTGGCCTGCGGATTGCTGCTGGCCTTCGGAACGGGACTTGCGTGGTCGCGATCGGAGTTGGTTGGCGCTCAACCCTTCGAACGCCCTGTGTACGACACGTTCAAGGGCCGCGTGCTGGAAAGGATCGAACAGCCTGCTCGCGAACGTGTGCGACTGGTGCTGGCCACGCGCCACCCCGAAACGGCCAAACCGGTGAAGATCCGCATCAACGTACCACTCGATGCCGATCTGCCGGAGCTTGGGGAAGGGGCGATGGTGCAGGCGCAGGCGCGGCTGATGCCGCCAGCCTCACCGATGCTGCCGGGTGGATACGACTTTGCCCGCACCGCATGGTTCGCAGGATTGGCTGCCACCGGCAGTGCGCAGGGTGAACTGCACGTCATCGAACCTGCCGTCAACGAGGCCGATCCGATCGCGTCTCTGCAACGGCGTCTTTCCGGCCATGTGCGGAAGAACCTTGGCGGGTCGGCAGGCAGTATCGCCGCCGCCTTTGCCAGCGGCGACAGGGGCGCGATCAGCGAGGCCGACGAGGACGCCATGCGGGATGCTGGCCTTACCCACCTGCTGTCGATCAGCGGCCTGCACGTAAGCGCCGTGATAGCCGGCACCTATTTTCTGGCGATCCGTCTGCTGGCATTGTGGCCATGGCTGGTATTGCGCGTGCGCCTTCCGGTTGCGGCCGCGGGCGTGGCGGCGTTGGCGGGCATCGGCTATACCCTGCTGACAGGTGCGCAAGTGCCCACAGTGCGCAGTTGCATCGCCGCGCTGCTGGTGCTTGGCGCTCTTACCATAGGGCGAGAGCCGCTTTCCTTGCGGATGGTGGCCGTGGCGGCTGTGGCGGTTATGCTTTTGTGGCCTGAAAGCCTGGTTGGCCCCAGTTTTCAGATGAGCTTTGCCGCGGTCATCGCCATCGTTGCCCTGCACAATGCCGATCCGGTAAAGCGGTTTCTGGCGCCCAGAGAGGAAGGTCGACTGGTGTGGATCGGCCGACGCACGCTGATGCTGCTGATTACCGGCATGGTGATCGAGATCGCGCTAATGCCAATCGTGCTGTTCCATTTTCACCGGGCCGGCGTTTACGGAGCGTTCGCCAATGTCATCGCCATTCCGCTGGTGACATTCATTTCGATGCCGCTGATTGCCCTTGCACTTGCCCTCGATCTGGTTGGGGCGGGTGCTCCAGCGTGGTGGATGGTGGGAAAATCGCTGGATCTGCTTATCGGCATTGCGCACTTCACATCCAGCCAGCCCGGCGCGGTAAAACTTATTCCGCAGGTTAGCGGGCTCGCCTTCGCCCTGTTCGTGTCAGGCGGTCTGTGGCTCGCCCTCTGGCGTGGGTATGCCCGCCTGTGGGGGTTTCTGCCTGCCGCGATAGCGACCGCGATGGTCTTCGCCACGCCGATCCCCGACATCCTTATTTCAAGCGATGGACGGCACGTCGGGATTACCGGAGAAGATGATAGCCTGATGGTGTTGCGCGATACCCGCAGCGATTACACGCGGGACAACCTGCTCGAACTGGCGGGTGTGGAAGGTGAGACTGTCCCGATAGAGAACTGGCCGGGTGCGAGATGCAGCCCCGATTTTTGTGTTGTTTCCATACAGCGCGGTGCAAGGGACTGGGGCATTTTGATGAGCCGCAGTCGGAATATCGTGGGCGAACGCGCACTCGCGGCTGCATGCGAGCGTGCAGATATCGTCATCTCGGATCGCTGGTTGCCACGCAGTTGCTCACCGCGATGGCTGAAAGCCGATCATCGTTTGCTTTCGAAGACGGGCGGACTGTCTATCGTGCTGGATGAAGAACCCCAGATTCGCAGCGTGGCGGATACGCAGGGGCAACATGGCTGGTGGCGCGGGCGCCCCGAGGATTGAGTGAGTGCATATAGAAAAGGCGGCATCCTTCCAGATACCGCCCTTCGATTTCGTTGCTTTGGGAATGCCTAGTGGTAACGCCGTAGCAAGCCCGCAAGCTTGCCCTGAACTTGCACCTGTCGGTCCTCGTAAACTTGGGGATCGTAAGCGGCGTTGGCCGGATCGAGACGGATCTTGCCACCGTCGTGATAAAGGTATTTCAGCGTCGCTTCCTCATCGTTGACGAGGGCAACCACGATATCACCGTCACGCGCCGTATCGGCTTTCTTTACCAGGGCAAAATCGCCGTCGAAAATGCCAGCCTCGACCATCGAATCGCCTGACACCTCCAGCGCGTAATGTTCACCGGAACCCAGTAGCGCAGCAGGAACGGGTAGAGTTTGGCTGTCTTCCAGCGCCTCGATAGGGACACCCGCCGCAATCCGGCCGTGTAGGGGTATCTGAATGACATCGTTGGCAGGTTCCGGCTGATTGGCAGGAGGGGTGGTGACCTTTGCCACCGCTTCCATACCCTTGCTGCCAAGGTTCTCCGGCATCTTGACCACTTCCAATGCGCGGGCGCGATTGGGCAGGCGGCGGATGAAGCCACGTTCTTCCAGAGCGGAAATCAGGCGATGGACACCGGACTTGCTCTTCAGATCGAGCGCTTCCTTCATCTCTTCGAAGCTGGGAGAAATCCCGCTGTCTTCCAGACGGCGGTTAATGAACAGCAGCAATTCGTGTTGCTTGGCAGTAAGCATGGGCAAGCCCCTCATCAATGTTCCATTATGGGAACGAATAAGGAACAATTAAGAAACAGATTCGCTCAAGTCAAGCGATACCGCCATTTTGGATGCGATAGCACTTCACCATATCGCCGGGCTTTGTCGCAGGCGCGTCGATGTCTCTGCGGATTAGCACATCGGCGAAGGCGAGAGCACGTAACGCACTGCTATCCTGCCCGTCGATCAGGGCGACACCGCCATCGACCGTGCGCCCTCGCAAGAACTCGGTGCGGTTGCCACCTGCTGGCAGAGCGTCGACACAGGGGGTCGGGATCTGATGCGGAAAATTCGCGCGCGCACCGCCCATGGTTCGCAGCAGCGGCAGTAGGAATAGGTAGGCGGTCACGAAGCTGGAGACGGGGTTGCCGGGCAGACCGACGATTACCTGCTTACCGCGCTGCGCCACCAACAGCGGCTTTCCCGGCTTGATCGACACGCGCCAGAAATCGATTGTTGCGCCCCATTGCTCCAGCGCTGGACGAACGAGATCGTGATCGCCCACCGATGCCCCGCCGCTGGTGACGATGACATCGGCATCAGACGCCCGATCCAGCCCATCCAGCAGGGCCTCCATCGTATCGCGAACCGGGCCGATGCGCTGGACGTGCGAGATAAAGGGGCGGGCAAGGGCAGCGATGGCGGGTCCGTTGCTGGCGGGCAATTGATGCGGGCCGCAATTTACCGGATCGGCGCTCAATTCGTCGCCACTGTCGAGAACGGCAAGCGAAGGTTGGCGATGCAAGGGTAGCGCGCCATGCCCACCTGAGATTGCGAGGGCAAGCTGGGCAGGGCCAATCGCTGTGCCTTTTTCCAGCAGAACGTCGCCTTTGGTAAAATCGAAACCGGCGCGGCGGATATGGCGTGTTGTCGGTTCGTCTTCACCGTTCAGCGCAACCATCTCGCCATCGCGCGTGGCGTTTTCCTGCAACAGAACGACACCAGAGCTGCGGGGCATGTGGGCACCTGTTGATATGCGCACAGCCTCGCCTGCGGCTATCGCACCGGTGAAAGGGTGTCCCGCAGCACTTTCTCCCGTCACGCGCCAGGGGCCGCGCAAATCGTTTTTAGCCATTGCATAGCCATCCATGGCGGACAGATCGGCCATCGGCTGCGTGCGCCGCGCCAGCAGGTCCTGCGCCAAATATCGCCCGACTGCCTCTGCCAGATCGACACGCTCCACCGGCAGGGGAGCGGCAAGGGCGCATAAACGTCGCTGCGCCTGCTCCAGTGTTATGGGGCTGGGCGGTGCCATCGTAGCCCTATTCCGCGCGCCAGTCGCCACTTTTGCCACCGGTTTTCTCCAGTAGGCGGACGTGTTCGATAACCATGCCCTTTTCCAGTGCCTTGGCCATGTCGTACAGGGTAAGCAGGGCAATGGACGCAGCAGTAAGCGCTTCCATTTCCACTCCGGTCTTGCCGGTAAGCGCGGCTCTTGCAGCAACCTCCACCGCATCTTTGACAATAGCAAAGTCCACGCTGACCGTATCCAGGGCGAGCGGATGACACAGCGGGATTAGTTCGCCCGTTTTCTTGGCCGCCATGATCCCGGCAATACGCGCCGCCGCAAGCACGTTGCCCTTCGGCCCGTTTCCCTCTCGCACGGCTGCAAGAGTCGCTGGCGCCATGCGGATACGTCCCACGGCGGTAGCACTGCGCACGGTTTCAGGCTTTGCGCCCACATTCACCATGCGCGCAGCGCCCTTGTCATCGAGATGGGTGAGTTTACTCATGTGGGCGATCTATCGCAGATCGCCCGGCAGGAGCAACGTTTAGCTGCGCATGCTTTGCGGAACCTTGCCGCCATTGTCGGCCAGCTTGTCCATCACATGCTTGTGCAGCGCGATGTTCTCTTCCGCCTTGCCGGAATAATCGTCGTCACCCAGCTCATTCGCCAATTCCTTGCGATTTTCATAGCTGGGATCGAGGCCCACGAGCTTCATCAGATCGACGATCGATGTGCGCCAGTTAAGCTTGTCCGCGCCATCCATAGCATCGAGGCGCGCTTCCACGTCGACTTCGCTGATCGGCTCGCTTTTGGCCTGAGCGCGGCCAAATCCGCCGGAGCCGGGATTGGCCGTGGTCTTTGGTGCTTCCTTCGCTTGCGCTTCTTTGCCGAAAATCGCGTCTTTGATGGAACTGAAAATACCCATGGTTGCCCCCTTCACAGGATTGCCCGACGGTTATCGCCGCTTTCCCATCCAGCATGCGGCGCAACCATGCCGGGGGCAAGCTTAACCTTGCAGCAATTTGCGTGTTGCAGCCTCTACGTCGGCCTGTCGCATCAGGCTTTCTCCGACAAGGAAGCAGCGTACGCCTGACCGGGAAAGTCGCAGGCAGTCGGCATGGCTGTTGATACCGCTCTCGCCGACCAGCAGGGCATCTTCTGGAGCAAGCGGAGCGAGACGCTCGGTCGTGCCAAGATCAGTGGTGAAGGTCTTGAGATCGCGGTTGTTCACGCCGATCAGCCGTGACGAGAGTTTGGTAGCAGCGCGCTCCAGTTCCCGCTCGTCATGCACTTCGACCAGAACATCCATCCCGTGATCGATCGCGGCAGCTTCAATCTCTGCCATCAGTTCGTCGTCGAGCGCGGCGACGATGATAAGGATCGCATCGGCAGCGAGAGCGCGGCTTTCGGCCACCTGCCAAGGGTCCACCATGAAATCCTTGCGCAGCACCGGCAGGGCACACGAGGCACGGGCATCGCTGAGGTAATCCTCGTGCCCTTGGAAATAGGGTGCATCGGTGAGAACCGACAAGCACGCTGCGCCGCCATTGGCATAGTCCATCGCGTGCTGGTGTGGACGAAAATCCGCCCGAATCAAACCTTTCGATGGCGAAGCTTTCTTGATTTCGGCAATGAGGCCAAAGCCATCGGCAGACTTCTCTTCCAAGGCGCGGCGAAATCCGCGCGGGGCCGCGGCGGCGCTGGCCAGTCGCTCCAGATCGGACTGCGTCCTTGTTCCCTTGCGGGCGCGCACTTCCTCTCGCTTGGTTGCGCAGATTTCTTCCAGCCTGTTCATTTCGCCGCCGCAATCCAGCAATCGAGAAGCGCCTTTGCCAGTCCCTTGTCCAAGGCCTCGGCTGCTTCTTCCACGCCCTCCTCCCAGCTTTCAGCTTCGCCTGCCACCATCAGCGAGCCCGCAGCGTTGAACAGCACGGCATCGCGATAAGGGCCGGGCGTACCCATCAGCAGCGCTTCCAGCGCTTTTGCATTGTGCTCGGCATCGCCGCCACGGATCGCTTCGACAGGGGCATGGGGAAGGCCTGCATCCTCGGCAAGTACGCGGCGCATCAGTACTTCGCGCCCCTGCACGTCAGCCACTTCGTTACCTTCATCCAGGCTAAGTTCGTCCAGCCCTTCGTCGCCCGAGACGATAAATGTCCGCTCTGTCCCCAGCCTTGCCATCGCATCGGCGTAGATCGGCACATAGGCAGGGCGAGCGATGCCGATGAGCTGGCGGCGCACCCGAGCGGGGTTGGACAGCGGGCCCATGAGGTTGAAGATCGTACGCTTCGCCAGCTTCTGCCGGATGGGCTGGATGCGCGCCATCGCGGGGTGGTGGTTCTTGGCGAATAGAAAGCAGATGCCGATCTCGCGCAAGGTATGCTCGGCAGTTCGGCCCGCTGCATCCATATCGAGGCCGAGCGCTTCGAGAGTATCGGCAGCACCTGCCTTTGAACTGGCCGCGCGGTTGCCGTGCTTGGCAACCGGGATGCCGCAGGCCGCCACCACCAGACTGACGGCAGTCGATACGTTCAATGTATGATGGCCGTCGCCGCCCGTACCACAAACGTCAATCGCGTTTGCGGGCGCGTCGATGGGGATGAGCCGTTCTCGCATGGCGCGCGCTGCGCCCGTAATTTCCTCCGCGCGTTCGCCGCGGTCGGATAGATCGGACAGGAAGCGCGCAATCTCCTCGTCGGCGGGCTTGCCATCCAGCATGTCGCAAAAGGCGGCTTCCGCGCTCTCTTCGGTAAGTGGGTGATCGACTGGGGGAAGCATGCTCATGCCGGTACCTTCGCAGTCACGCCGCAGATTGCGCAGAAATTGGCGAGCAGGTCGTGGCCGTATTGCGTGGCGATGCTCTCGGGATGGAACTGCACCCCGTGAATAGGCAATTCGGCGTGGCGAAACCCCATGACCGAAGTTCCATCCAGCCCCGGTGTTTCGCTGGTGGCGTTCACAATCAGGCAATCGGGGATATTTTCGACGATCAGCGAGTGATAGCGGGTCGCAGTGAATGGCGAGGGCAGGCCGGCGAATACGCCGGTATCGTCATGATCGACGGGCGAGGTCTTACCATGCATCAGCCCGCCGCGCACGACCTTGCCGCCGAAATGCTGCCCGATCGACTGATGCCCAAGGCACACGCCGAGCAGTGGGCGTTGCGCATCGGCGCAGGCGGCGACCAGGTCCAGACTGATACCCGCTTCGTTAGGGGTGCAAGGACCGGGAGAAATCAGAATACCCGCAGCACCGGTGTCCAAAGCTTCTTGCGCGGAAATCGCATCGTTGCGCACTACGCCCACTTTCGCGCCCAGTTCCATCAGGTAATGAACAAGGTTGAAGGTGAAGCTGTCGTAATTGTCGACGACAAGGATATCTGGCGTTTCGCTCATGCGCGTGCCTTTGCCTTTCATAGCCTGTCGATCAAGCGGATTTGGCAATCAGGCGGATTTGCCGGCGAATTGGTCGGTAGCACGCACCAGTCCGTCTATGATGCCGGGTTCGGACGCGCTGTGGCCCGCATCGTGCACTATCCGAAGGTCCGCATCGGGCCAGGCCTTGCGCAGTTCCCAGGCAGAGACGGGCGGGGTGCAAATATCATGACGGCCCTGAACGATGATGCCGGGTATGTCCTTTATTCGTGGCACGTTGTTCAGAAGCTGACCTTCTTCGAGGAAAAAGTCCTCCAGGAAGAACCATGCGCAAATCCGTGCGAAGGGAACGGCCTTCGCAGGATCGGCGAAGCTGTCCAGCAAATCGTCATTGGGTAAAAGCGTGGCGACATTGCCTTCCCACATGGACCATTCGCGCGCGGCGGCAAGGCGGGTATCCTCGTCCTCGCTGGTCAGGCGTTCGTAATAGGCTTTTACCAGATTGCCGCGTTCCGCTTCGGGTATCAGGCCGGTAAAAGCGTCCCACTGCTCCGCCATGATTTCGCTGGCGCCGTATTCGTAAAGCCAGGCCTTTTCCTTCTGCCGCCCAAGGAAGACGCCGCGAAGCACAAGTTCGCTGGTCCGGTCGGGATGGGTCTCGGCATAGGCGAGAGCGAGCGTGGCCCCCCAGCTACCGCCAAAAACCTGCCATTTATCAAAGCCGCACATTTCACGCAGCCGCTCCATGTCGGCAACGATACGCCAGGTGTCGTTGTTCTCGATTTCGGCGAAGGGCAGCGACTTGCCGCAACCGCGCTGATCGAACAGCAGAACGTCGTAGAGTTCCGGGTCCCACTGTCGGCGATGATCGGGGCTTATGCCGCCACCAGGCCCGCCGTGCAGCATGACGGCGGGCTTTGCACCCTTTGTGCCGACGCGTTCCCAGTAGAGCGAATGGCCTTCGCCCACATCCAGCATTCCACTGTCGAAAGGTTCGATCTCGGGATAGAGCTCGCGATATTGTGTCATTGTTTCGTGTCCCTCTCGGTTACGAGGATAATCGGCCCGATGGAAGGCCCCGCATCGAGGCGATCCCTTGCCGGGTCCCAGATTTGCGAAACGCTGCCATCCAGAAACAGGGCATTGTTCACATTCAGCACGTCGCGATAGAGGCGCGCCAGCTTGCCAAAACTCACCGGAGCTTCAGTGATGACGAAATGCGCGCGGCCTGCCGCGTCAACACCCACAGCGTTGCGGATCTTGCGGCTATCACCGTCGATATTGATCGCCGGATGCAGTTCCCCGTTGATCACCAGCATCGGGCCGGACTGGGTAGCGAATTGTGGACGATCTTCGATCTCGTCAGCGAAGCGGCCGGTTTCCCACACGCGCCACGGCCCTTCAGCGGTTTCGCCGAAGAAAACACCGTTGGGAAGAAGGTGAAAATTGCCCGGCCCCTCGTTCTCATTCAGGACTGTGCGGCGCATCCCCTCTTCCACGTAGTAGCCGATGGGCCGACCTTCGGAATCGAACATGCCGCCGTTCATGGCCAGCGCCAGGCGTTCCTCTTCCTCGCCCAACGCTCTCGATAGCGCGCCAAGCGAGCGGTATGGTTCGTCCGTACCATCTCGCGACAGATCCATCGCAATGGCATGGTCTCCCGGCTGCGCGACGCAATGCGTGAACGGCGAGTCCTCGAACACTACCGGTTCGCAAATAGACACGCGCTGTTGTTCGCTTTCTCCCTCACCCCTGATCGTACAGGCGGAAAGCGCTAGAAGAACAAGAGCGCCCAACGCGCGCTTCACTGGCCGAACCCCGGCTCGCTCGCCACCTTCATTGCCTCTCGTGCGGCAGCGATCAGTGCCCCTGCCTTGTGGCGACATTCGGCCGCTTCATATTCCGGATTGCTGTCCGCTACGATGCCGGCACCCGCCTGCACATGCATGGTGCCGTCCTTCACCACTGCCGTGCGCAGGACGATGCAGCTATCCACCGATCCATCTGGCGCGAAATAGCCAACACCGCCAGCATAGGGGCCGCGCGTTTCCGGCTCCAGTTCCGCGATAATTTCGCAGGCGCGTATCTTGGGCGCGCCGCTAACGGTGCCCGCAGGAAAGCCTGCGAACAGCGCGTCGAGAGCATCCTTGTCATGCGAAAGCTGGCCAACGACATTGCTGACGATGTGCATCACGTGGCTGTAGCGTTCGATGGTGAAACTGTCCGTCACAGTCACGCTGTCCGCGCCCGCCACGCGCCCTACATCGTTACGGCCAAGATCCAGCAACATCAGATGCTCCGCACATTCCTTTGGATCGGCCAGCAAGCTTACCTCGTTAGCCCTGTCTTCGCTTTCGGTAGAGCCTCGTGGACGTGTTCCGGCAATTGGGCGAATGGTCACTTCGCCGTCGCGCACCCGCACGAGGATTTCCGGGCTCGATCCCACCACGGCGAAACCGGGCAGGTCGAGGAAATAGAGAAACGGCGAGGGATTGACCCGGCGAAGGGCGCGGTACAGCGCGATGGGAGGCAGGGGGAACGGACAGGTGAAACGCTGCGCCAGCACAACCTGGAAGATATCGCCTGCGGTGATGTAATCCTTCGCACGTAGCACGATGCGGTCGTAATCCGCCGGATCCATGGCAGCTTCCAGATCGAGATCCGGCAGGTCTGGAGTACGTTCTGTTTCAGGCACCGCTTCGCCCAGCTTGCGCAGGGTCTCATCGATCCGCTCACCGGCGCGTTCAATCGTTGCCGCGCCACCACCTTCGGCTGCCCATAAAGGTGCGATGACATAAAGGCTGTCGCTTAACCGGTCGAATACCAGCACCAGCGCGGGCCGGGAAAACAGCATGTCCGGGAGGTCAAGCGCGCTTTGCGGGGCGCGCGGCAGGGTTTCCACCAAACCGATTGTTTCATATCCGAAATAGCCGACCAGGCAGGCGAGGGCAGGCGGCAGGCCATCGGGCATCTCGATACGGCAGGCGTTTGCCAGCGCGCGCAGTTCCGCCATACTGTTGCCAGCAAGAGGCTGGAATGCATCGCGATCGAACCGCCACCGGCGGTTGACTTCAGCCTTGGCTCCGGTCGCACGAAACATCAGATCGGGATCGAGGCCGAGCAAGCTGTAGCGCCCGCGTATTTCTCCACCCTCCACCGATTCCAGCAAGAAATCGCCGCGCCCCGGCTCTATCAGTTTCAGTGCGGCGCCAATCGGCGTTTCTGTATCTGCTACCACCCGTCGCCAGACAAGCGTGTTGCGCCCATCGGCCAAGGCGATTTTCGCTGCATCGGCATTCAACGGAGTGGCAGACAAAGTCGGATCGCTCCTAGTTCGCCGAACCGGTAAGCTGTGCACGCACTGCGTCGATGGCAACATCGTTCATTTCCACGTCGAAAGTTCCTTCGGCGGCGCCAAGGAACTGATCGAGATATTCAGCGCCAGCGGCCTGAGCAAGCTGCTGCTGAACAGCAGCGAACAGCTGGCCATCCTCGTCGATCTCCGGGGTCTGAATTTCGTCGAGCTTCAGGACGAACCATGTGTTGGCCTCGTCCTGGCGAACGCGCTTCGTCGTGCCTTCGGCCATGGAGAAGAACAGCAGGCTCGCGCGCGATACCTGACCTTGCTGCGCAACCTGCTGGCGGTTGAGGCGCAGGGGCTGGGGCGCCGGCAGGTCAACATCTTCGGCGGCAACCGCATCTGCAAGCGTCGCCCCTTCCTGTACGCGCTGCTGAATACGCGCCGAAGCGGCGCTGGCAGCTGCCATGCCCTGCGCGCGGCGCCAAGCCTGCGTCACCTCGCCCCTGATCTCTGCAAGGGGGGCAGTGGCACTGGCCGTCACCTGGGGCACGTCGAACAGGAGGAATTGCTCACCGGGAACGATTTCAACCAGTTCGGGATCGCTGCCTTCCTGTTTCTCGAATGCAAAGCTGATTGCGCGAGCGAGTTCTTCAGGCGCGGACTGCTGCGTACCGTAAATGCGACCATCAGCGGTAAGGGGAGGGGTCGTCTGAATTTCCAACCCGAGTTCATCGACAGTTTCCGAAAGGCTGCGGCCATCTCTGAATTCGTCTTCAAGCCGCGTCGTCAGTTCATTAAGGGCAAGCCTGCGGCGCTCCTCCTGCAACTGCTCACGAATGGCTACACTCGCCTGCTCTACGCTCTGACCGGCTATTTGCGTTACATCGTCAACCCTCAGGACATACCAACCAAGATCACCACGCACGGGACCGACGAGACTACCCTCATTGGCAACGAAAGCGGCCTCCGCCACTTGCGCGGATGTTTGCGATTGCAGAGTTTCGCGTTCGATTTCCGACAGGCTAACCGTGTTCAACCCCTTCGATTGCGCCGAAGCGGCAAGCGAGACGCCCCCTTCCACTTCATCGATCACCGCCTGCGCAGCTGCTTGTGTCGGTAAGACGAGCTGCGTGAAGCTACGCTGCTGGCCCGCTGCATAGACCTCTGCATCGCGTTGATAACGGCGAGCGATCTGCTCTTGGGTTACCGGCGCCAGTTCGCCGACCGCGTTTATATCGAAAGTAGCATAACGCAATACACGGCGTTCCGGCCGGATGTAGTCGGCGCGATTCGCATCGTAGTAACCCTGCAGTTCCTCGGCACTCGGTTCGCCTTCAGGCGCAAAGGCGGCGGCGGGAATACTGGCCGCATTACCGATGCGCGTATCATTGCGCAGTTGTGCATAACGACGCGCGAAGCTGTCCGGCAATTGCGCGCCATAACCGATCGGCAAGACAAGCTGCCGGGCATAGAGCCCCATCGCCAGATCATCGCGCACGGCGCTTTCCGTCAGGCTGAGGCGGCGCAGCGCCTCGCGGAAACTGTCTGCGCTGAACGTGCCGTCGATGCCCTGGAAGGCCGGTATACTCATGATTTCGCTATCGACCAGTCGATCGCTGACGCGCAGCCCCATCGCATTGCCATACTCGGCAATTGCCGACCGGCTTACCATCTGCTGCAACACGTCATCCAGCCCCCCTTGGGCGATGAATTCCTCCATTGTCAGCGTGGGATTTTCGGCCCGCGCCTGCTGCAATGCGTTGTTGGCATTGGTGGTGAGTTCCGCCGTGGAGATGCGTCGCTCGCCGACCACGGCAACGCGATCTCCGCCAGTCACACCGCCGAACATGCCGCTGTTGGCAACATCGGAACTCGCAAAGGCCACGGCAATCAGACCGAGGAACGCCAGCGTTACGGCAATGCCCAGCTTGGACTGGAAAAAACTGCGGAAGAAAGTGATCATGGTTTGCGTTGTTTTCTATGCTGCGGCGCGGGCAGGGGGATGCCGCGCCTTGTTTCGCGCCCGCTTTATCCGCCCTGCGACTCTCCCGCAACAGGCAGACGCAGCTTTCCCGCAAAGTGGAAAACCGGCTTTGACAAGATGGTGACGCCAGACTAGCGCGCAGCTACACAGAACGGGTTTCCGACGCATCAGCGTCGCTCGCCAGAATTAAAAATCACGGAAAAACAATCATAATGTCCAATCGGCCCTACATCGTCGGCAACTGGAAAATGCACGGCACACGAGCCATGCTGGCCGAAGCGCGCGCTGTTGATCGTGCTGCAGAGCGTCTGTTGAAGGTGGAAGTGGCCCTGGCGCCGCCTTTCACATTGATTCATGCAACCCGCAAGGAAGCAAATCTGATCGGAATCGGTGCGCAGGACGTACACCCCGCAGATGGCGGTGCACATACAGGTGATATCTCCGCTGCCATGGTGAAGGATGCAGGCGCGGGCTTCACCATTGTCGGACATTCGGAGCGTCGCGCCAACCACGGCGAAACCAATGCTCTTGTCAAGGAGAAGGCGGAGGCGGCGATTGCCGCTGGCATGAACGTGATCGTGTGCGTCGGTGAGACCGAAGAGGAACGCGATGCGGGCAAGGCCGAGAGCGTCGTGGCCGACCAGCTAGCCAGTTCGGTACCTACGGGCGAAGGCGTGGCCGAAAAGGTCACCATCGCCTACGAGCCGGTCTGGGCTATTGGCACCGGCCGCACCCCGACTGCGGACGATATAGGCGCGATGCATCGTCATATCCGCGAGAAGCTGGGCTCCTTGTATGGCGAGGAAGGCGCGGATGTGCGTATTCTTTATGGCGGTTCGGTAAAGCCTGACAATGCAGCAGAACTGCTGACCGCAGACGATGTTGGCGGCGCACTTGTCGGCGGGGCCAGCCTTACTGCAGAAAGCTTCCTCGGCATTATCATGGCCGCGGCTGAGGCACAGGAAGACAAATCCTGATCAAGACCGATCATGGCGCCTCTTGTGACTAACGATGTGCGGGCCTACATGCTGACCCGACAACCTGCCTATTCCCAAAGAAGAATTGCCTGAAAACCGACATGACCCTGTTCATTTTCCTTACCGTTATCCAGGCCTTCATTGCTGCTGGCCTCGTAATTCTCGTGCTCATGCAGCGATCGGAAGGTGGTGGGCTGGGCATCGGTGGCGGCGGAAGCCCCGGTGGTTTGATGTCGGCGCGCGGCGCGGCGGACTTCCTCTCCCGCGCGACCAAGTGGTTCGCTATCTTGTTCGTGGGGCTTTCCATCGTTCTTGCCGCCGTTGCGGTGGATGCATCGGGCCAGCGTAATTTCGATGACACTCTCGATCGATCAACGACGCAAGGTGCAACCTCGGATGACCCCATTCCGGGCGATCCCGGCCTTGATGGCGAAGCGCCCGTGGAATCGATTCCCAATCCTTCGGAAGATCCGCTGGCCGACCTGGCCGAGTAAGAGATTTCTGCGGGCAACTCGCCCTTATTCTCGAAAAGACTGACCAAAGCGCTTGCACCGAATCCGAAGGTGAGCTTAAGGCCCGACTCCCATGGCGCGGTACATTTTTATCACCGGCGGCGTGGTCTCCTCGCTCGGCAAAGGTCTCATGGCAGCCTCTTTGGCTGCACTCCTTCAGGCACGTGGCTACAAGGTGCGAATTCGCAAGTTCGATCCTTACCTGAACGTCGATCCAGGCACGATGAGCCCCTACCAGCACGGTGAAGTCTACGTTACCGACGATGGTGCGGAAACCGATCTGGATCTCGGGCACTACGAACGCTTTACAGGTGTCTCGGCGCATCAGAACGACAACATCACCTCTGGCAGGGTCTATCGGGATATCATCGCCAAGGAACGGCGCGGTGACTATCTGGGCGCGACCGTTCAGGTAATTCCCCATGTTACCGATGCGATCAAGGAATTCGCCTTGGCCGACCAGGGCGACCATGATTTCATCCTGTGTGAGATCGGGGGCACCGTCGGCGATATCGAAAGCCTTCCATTCATGGAGGCAATACGCCAGCTTCGCAACGAGCTGGAGCCTGACCAGACCGTTTCAGTTCATGTAACGCTAGTGCCCTATATCGCCGCAGCGGGCGAACTGAAGACCAAGCCGACGCAGCATTCGGTTCGCGAACTCGCCTCGCTTGGCATCAAGCCCGACGTCCTGCTGTGCCGCTGTGAGCATCCGTTGCCCGAAAGCGAACGGCGCAAGATCGCGCAATTCTGTAACGTGCGACCTGCTTCGGTAATTCCTGCACTCGACGCCAGCAGCATCTATACCGTGCCCCAGCAATATCATGCAGAGGGGCTTGATACCGAAGTGCTGCGTCACTTCGCCATGCTGGGCACTTCCAATCCGCCTACGATGACGCGTTGGGAAGACGTGGTTGATCGCTACGAAAATCCCGAGGGCGAAGTCACCATCGGCGTCGTGGGCAAGTACGTCGGCCTGCCCGACGCCTACAAATCGCTGAACGAGGCGCTGGTGCACGGGGGCATGGCCAATCGTACCAAGATCAATATCCGCTGGATCGATGCAGAGGTGTTTGAGCAGGACGACGACGAGATAGCCGCCGCGCTGGAGCCGTTGCACGGCATACTCGTGCCCGGCGGTTTCGGAGAACGCGGTTCCGAAGGCAAGATTGCATCAGTACGCTTTGCCCGGGAGCGCAAGGTGCCATTCTTCGGTATTTGTCTTGGAATGCAGATGGCCTGCATCGAGGCAGCGCGCAACACCGCCAATATTTCTTCAGCGTCATCGACCGAATTTGGCGAAACGGCCGAACCGGTCGTCGGGATTATTACCGAATGGATGAGCAAGGAAGGCTTGCAGAAGCGTTCTGCCGATACCGACCTGGGCGGCACGATGCGACTTGGCGCGTATGAAGCAAAGCTGGCGGAAGGAAGCCGTGTTTCTGGCATCTATGACGGGGCAACGTCGATTTTCGAACGTCATCGCCACCGCTACGAAGTCAATTCCCACTATGTCGAGCAACTCGAAGAAGGTGGGCTGATTTTCTCGGGAATGTCACCGGACGGGTTGTTACCAGAAATCGTCGAGCGCCCGGACCATCCATGGTTTGTTGGCGTACAATTTCATCCCGAACTGAAAAGTCGGCCGTTCGAACCACATCCCTTGTTCAGCGGCTTTATTGCAGCAGCATTGGCGCAGTCGCGTCTGGTATAGCTAAGCTTTTGAAAAAGAGCATGATTGTTACGGCCTTATGATTAACCTCAGAATAATCTTGCATTATGAACCCCTAAACGGGTAACGCATAATGAAAGGGTGCTGAGGGGTGCAAGCGAGGTCGTGACCGGCGTCGCACTCCTTCATATTTCGTTTTAAGATTTAGATCGGCCCAGCGCGAGCAACAGGGGTATCTCGCGCGCTGTCGGTTCGGTCTTGCTCTTTGGGAAGGCTGTCTCTTGCGACCCGGACAGCTTTTTTCTGAGAGCGGGTCGGCGCTAAGCGTCGAGGGGGCGGAGCTTTAGCGGGCTCCGCCCCCAACGTTTGTACTGGACAATTGATCAAGGTCGATCAGGCGGCGTCGGCCTGTCCGTCATTCTTGTCCTTGTTCTCGACAACTTTCAGCGCGTTTCCACCGATCGCAATTTTCTTCGGCTTCATCGCGTCCGGCACCTCGCGCACCAGGTCGATCACCAGAAGGCCATCGGCAAGATCGGCATTGTCTACGCGGACATAGTCGGCAAGTTCGAAACGCCGTTCAAATCCGCGGTTGGCGATGCCGACATGCAGCATTTCGCCTTCAGCTGTCTCTTCTCGCTTCTTCCCCTCCACGGTAAGCAGATTCTGCTGCGCTGTAATATCGATGTCTTCGGACCGGAAGCCGGCCACGGCGATCGTGATGCGGTAGGCATCTTCATCGCGCCGCTCGATATTGAAGGGGGGATAGTTGTCGCCACTGTTGCGGGAGTTGTTCTCCAGCAGGTCGAACAAGCGATCGAACCCGACGGTAGAGCGACGATAGGGGGTAAAGTCTGTACGGTTCATTTGAAACAAATCCTCTTCTGAGCAATTTGAAAGGTATACGGACCCGCTTTCGGCATCCGTATGCTGGAGATAGGAAGGCTGTCAGAGCTTTCAAGATTATCCGATACAGCGTATCCAGGGGAATATTTGTGACCACGCCTAGAGTCGAAATTTACACGAAAATGTATTGTGGCTTCTGCCACCGTGCGAAGCGTCTGCTGGACAGCAAGGGCGTGGAATATGAAGAGTACGACATCACGCTGGGTGGTCCGAAACGGCAGGAAATGACGAATCGCAAGCCGGATGCGCGAACAGTTCCGCAGATCTTCATCGATGATAAACACGTTGGCGGGTCAGACGAACTTGCCGCGCTGGAACGCGAGGGCAGGCTGAATCAGCTTCTCGGCCTTTGACACGGCAAGCAATGACGAAAATTGCCCTTTTGCAAATGACATCGGGAATTGATCCCGAAGTCAATGCGAACGCAATTGTGCACGCTGCGCATCAGGCTGCGGGGGAGGGCGCCAAGATGCTCTTCACCCCGGAAATGGCCGGACTGCTGGATCGCAAGCGCAGCCGAGCTGGCGAAAACATCGTGGCAGAAAGCGAGAGCCCGATTGTCGAACGGGTGGCTGGCACTGCCGCAAAAGCCGGAATTTGGATAGCTCTCGGGCTTCCTGTGACACGCGAGGACGGTCGCTGGGTCAACCGCACGATACTGTTTGATGACAACGGACAGGTCGCGGCACGATATGACAAGATCCATATGTTCGATGTGGAGCTGGATACCGGAGAAAGCTGGCGCGAATCTGCGGCCTATGCGCCGGGGGAGCATGTCGTGACGGCGGATGATACTCCGATCGGTCGCCTGGGACTGACTACATGCTATGACATCAGGTTTCCCGCATTGTTTGAAGAACTTGGTCAGCGTTGTTGCGATGCTATCGCCATTCCTGCCGCCTTCACGGTGCCGACGGGCAAGGCCCATTGGCACGTACTGCAACGTGCACGCGCAATAGAGGCGAGCGCTTTTGTCGTCGCAGCAGCCCAAGTGGGCGATCACGAAGATGGAAGATCAACCTTCGGCCACTCTCTGGTGGTAGGGCCGTGGGGCGATGTGCTGCTTGATATGGGCGGCGATGCACTGGGCTTGCAGGTCTGTGAAATCGACACAGGTCGAATTGCAGAAGTGCGCAAGCAGCTTCCCAGCCTTGCCAACAAGCGAGATATCCCTAGATCACGCAATCCATGATAGTTTTTGACCTCACCTGCGACCATGGCCATCGTTTTGAGGGGTGGTTCGGCTCGTCCGATGACTTCGCCTCGCAATGCGAACGCCGAATGGTAGCCTGCCCGCAATGCGGATCCGAGGAGATCAGCAAGGCACCGATGGCGCCGACCGTCGGCAAGAAAGGCAGCCAGGTCGTCCAGACTTCGGGCCGGGCCAACGCTGACAAGGGGCTTTCCAATACGCCTATGTCACCCGAGGTAGCTGCTGCGTTGGGCAAGCTGGCCGAGGCACAGGCAAAGGCGTTGAAGAACAGCACCTGGGTGGGCAAGAATTTCGTCGAACAATCGCGCGCCATGCATTACGGCGAACGCGACCATGCAGCCATCCATGGCGAGGCGAGCGTGCAGGAAGCCAGGGAACTTTTGGATGAGGGCGTATCGGTCGCACCTCTCCCGCTTCCCATCGCTCCACCGGAAGACGTCAACTAGACAGATTTCCCGAATATTGGTGCGCCCGACAGGATTCGAACCTGTGGCCCCCGGATTAGGAATCAAGAGGTCTGGTTTTCCCATACGTTCCGGCGCATTCCTCTACTTGCCTTATCCCCCTGTGTAGCATAGAATTTTCAGCATTCTCTTTTCCGTGACGTTCCGACATTTGGAAACGCGGTGATTACTAGGTGCTTACCGATGGCTACAGGAAAGATCACAAAGCGCTCCGTCGATGCGCTGAAGGCTGGAAAGACCGATCAGTTCCTATGGGACACCGAAAGGAAGGGGTTCGGGTTCAAGCGCACTCCGTCTGGGCGAGGCGTCTTTCTGATCCAATATCGTTTGCATGGTGGACGCAGTGCGAAGACCAAGCGTTTCACAATCGGCCCCATGGGGACATGGACCCCGGAATCGGCAGGGAAGGAAGCAGAGCGTCTATTGCGTCTCGTTGCCCAGGGCATCGATCCAGCCGAAGAAAGCCGCAACCGCAAGCGCAACGCAGAGACGCTACTGATCAAGGACTATTCGAAGAAGTTCTACGATCTCGAAGTGGTGAAGGAATGGGAAAAGTCGGCTGACTGGGTGGAGGGCTACCTGCGGCTGCACATCGTGCCTCACGTCGGCACAGTCGCTCTGCCTGATTTCGATACCCGCCGCCTGACCGAACTTCTCGACAAGTATGACGGACGGCCCGCGATCAAGGCGGGGGTGTTCGCGGTAATACGTCGCATGTTTAGGTGGGCGAAAAGCCGGGGCGATATCGAGATCAATCCTATCTCCGACTATGAAGGTCCGCCCCCTGCCAAGGCGCGCAAACGGTGGCTGAACGACGAAGAGATAAAAGGGTTCTGGAACGCGACGGCGGAACTGCCTTCCCCATTCATGCAAGCCTTCCGGATGCTGCTCGTTACCGGCCAGCGCAGAAGCGAAGTGTCAGGTTTAGACTGGAAAGAACTCAACCGGCCCGATCGGCTTTGGATCATCCCACCAGCGCGGACGAAGAACAAGGCGGAGCACCTCGTTCCTTTGAGCGATCTCGCTATCGCCACTCTCGACGAACTAGCCGGGGGGGATAAATGGCCTCGGAAAGGGCTCGCCTTCACGACTACGGGCACCACGCCGATTTCCGGCTGGTCGAAAAAGAAGAACAAGCTGGATGGCGAAATGATCGATATCCTCACCGGTGAAGACGAAGAGCCGTTCGATATCCCGCACTGGACGATCCATGACCTGCGCAGGACCATGGCGACATGCATGCAGCGGCTTCGCATTCCGAATGAGCACGTGGAGGCAGTCGAAAACAGGTTGGCCGGCAGGAGTCGTCCGGGTGCTGCAGGGCATTACCTGTTGTGGGAATTTTACGAAGAGAAACGGGAGGCGCTCGATAAGTGGGCGGCATTACTCTCTGCCGTGCTTCGAAACGATCAGGCGGCTCTCGATGCCTTGGTTAGGAAGCCGGGAACGGTGATCCCGTTCGCCAAGCGGGCATAAGTTGGTGGCGCGGCTAGGGTAGCTCCCGAACGGCGGCACCGCACCGCCTGCCGCGTCGCCTTTTCAATGCGGTCGCCAGCGGAGGCGAATGTGAGTGACGTTTGGATTAGGACCAAGCAGGTCCAGAAATTGATCGCTGAGGAATGCAACGGCGACGATGACGTGATGAATGGTCGGATGCGGACGGCGTTTGCGGCTGGCGCAATCCGCTGTGAGGCGGGGATTGCCATCATCCAGCGTGGCCCAGATGAAGAGCGCTTACCTAACTGGCCAGTGCCTCGGTGGGCTTGGCAGCTTAGCCAGGGGAAGCTTTCGCTTGCGACAGACCGATACGTGGCTCCCATCGATGAAGATGAAAATGTCGAGATATTCGTGCCTTCCGATTTTCAAAATGTCTGGGATATCGATCTGCTGCAGCTGAAGATCCATGAGCCAGAACTTCGCAAGCACTTCCAGCTTGAGGCGCTACCACCGAAGCCGAAGCCGAAACCCCCTAGGAAGACGACAGTCAGCAAGGCTGCGGCGATCAAGGAATGCAGCGCTTGGCTAGACCGGGAATTCGAGAAAGACCCGGAATTCAAGAAGCGCCGGGGTGACTTCGAAGATTCCGCCCTGCGCCACTTCGACGGCAGGCTGAGTGGTCGGGGCTTCGAGAGGGCATGGCGTCAGGCGACGAACAAGCATCCGGAGCGCTCAGCTGGTGGCCGTCCGAGGGGATCTTGAAAACCCCAGCAAAAAACCCCCGCACTTTATCGCCGCACGAATAGGCTTCCTGCCCTGCTAATCGGTTCCTGTATTGTCCGATCTGTTCCTCACCGGACCCGCAATGGGTCGCAATCGAGGAAAGTGACATGGAGAACATCACCCCCATCGCCGTCGACGAAAATGCCGCCGCGATCATCACCGGAATTTCTGTCTCTTCGCTGCGTAAGCTGCGCGTAACAGGCGGTGGCCCCAAGTTCGCCAAGCTGGGGCAGCGCGTCCGCTACCGTGTGGCGGACCTGGAAGATTACGTCGCGCCTGTCTCTTATACACATCTGACGCTGCCGACGAAGAGGATAGTG